>NZ_JBFOHL010000017.1:0-62058 GCF_040812275.1 Rhodanobacter geophilus
CGCCGCGGTGCTCCTGCACCATACGCACCGCTCGCTCGCGGACCTCAGGGGAAAACTTCGTGGACTTGTTCATGGCTCCATTCTCTCAAGAGTGGGAGCCTCCACCGAACCCGGGGCGGTTCAAGGCGGCAAGAGCATTCGTCCATATTGGAGTTGCTCCGAATGTTGGTGCGTGCGGACAGGGTGATTTGTCCTGTCAGCGATGCGGTATACGTCGAAACCATGCAGGCCACCGATCGACAGACGCGTCTGGCTACAGCTTCTTTGCTGGACGAGCTCAGCCAAGGCATTTGTCTTCGGACGGAGTATGAGCGGGTCACCATGGAGTTGGCGGATTTCATGCGATCCCCCTCAGGAGAGGGATCCCTTGTTTCGGATCTCGCCTGGGTGCGGCCAGGAATGGTTTTCGGGGCGAGGACTCCGTCCTCTCCGGCATTTGATGAGCTTGCCAATCGTGCCTTTCAGAAATCCGCCATAGATCACATGTGGGCGGTTTCATTCCGGGACCTCGTTGGCCCAGATGGGGATGGCGATTTGGCGAATGTGATGCAGGCCAGCGCATCAAGGATCAACGAAAAGATGGTGGAGTATGCCCCCACTATTCAAAGCTTTCAGCAGGCATTTGCTGCTGAGGTTTCAGGCGCAATCAAGTTTTTTGACGAGAAGGCTGCCAGGGATTTTCTTGCCAGCCACCTAAGTGAGTTCTCGTTAGATGACGTCGAGAAATGTCAGTCTTCCATGCAAACAATGCTCTTCAACGTCTTCCGGCTGCGCCCAGAGTTGATGGCCAAGCGTGTGCCCTCTCTCTACGTTCACGCCGCTTGCCATGCGGCCGTTCGGTGGGACAAGACCCGAAAACTCGATGGGCATTGGCTGATGGACATTCATCACGCCAGTGCGGCTTGCGGTCATCACCATGCCATGTTCACGGAGAAGCCATTGAGGGTTCTGATGACGAGCGGGCACCTAAGGTTGCATGAGAAGTTCGGCATGCAGGTGATTGCAGAAGGGGGAGAGGCGCTCCGCTACCTCAGTGACCTTCAATCGGCCGAACGGGCTGCCATGTGAAAGGGAAGGCAGGGAGGGCGTTCGCTGACACAAGCGAGGATTGCCGGTCCTTTGCATTGGCGATAGCCTTCGCCCACTTGGTCAACTTCGGAGGTCAACCTTTCCGACCTGACCAGGCGCCGCGGGCGTTGGTGGGGCTGGAAGTTACTCACTCACCACTCTCTCCGCCACATTCCCAGGAGCGGCGAGCAGCCGGACTTGTTTCGTAGCCCCCAAGCAAAACGCCCCGACCGGGGCGTTTCGTCTTCCCGCCATCCAGCAACCCTCACTGGATCCGCGCGATGTTCCCGTTCGCGTCCACCTGCACCAGGTCGCCCTGGCGGATGCCGCTGGCGTCCTTGACCTGGATGTTCTGGTAGCTGCCGTTGCCCATCCGGATGCGCACGAGCCAGCTGGTGTTGCTGCCGGTGTTGTTGCCGATCGCGTGGCCGGCGAAGCCGCCGCCCACGGCGCCGCCCACGGTGGCGAGCTTGCGGCCGTTGCCCTTGCCGACCTGGTTGCCGAGCACGCCGCCGGCGATGGCGCCGATGATCGCGCCGGCGGTGCCGTGGCCGCCGCCCTGGGTGATGTTCTGTTCCACGCTCTGCACGGTGCCGCACTGGTCGCAGCGCAGGTAGATGCCGTCGTTGCGCACGAGCACGCCGTTGCTCTGCGCGGCGGCGGTGCCGCTGGCGGCGAAACCGAGCATGGCGGTGAGGGAGAGGGCGAGCAGGGACTTGGCGTTCATGGGGAATCTCCTGGGGGTGAACGGCGCGGAATCAGTGCGACCGGGCGCAAGTTTATGCCGTGGCTACCCGCATGCGGCGTGAACGGGGTCGCCGGAGGCGGCCGACGTGCCGGGCGTCACTCCGACGGCGCGTCCGCCTCGCCGGCATGCGTGCCCGCCGGCGTGTGCCGCAGCAGCCAGGCCAGCACCGGCGGCGTCACCATCGCGGTGAGCAGGGACATCGCCACGATGATCGCGTAGACGCGGTTGCTGAACACGCCGGCGGCGAGGCCCAGGCTGGCGATCACCACGCCCACCTCGCCGCGCGGCACCATGCCGAAGCCCACGATGGTGGCGCCGCGCCGGCCCAGCGACAGCGCGCCGAGTCCGCCGCCGACCAGCTTGGAAACGATGGCGATCACGGTGACCACCAGCAGCATCCACAGCGCGTCGGCGCTGGCCAGCTCGTGCAGGTCGATCTTGCTGCCGGTGACCACGAAGAAGAACGGGGTGAGCAGGGCCAGCAGCGGCTGGGTCTGCTGTTCCAGCGTGTGCTGCTGGCGGGTTTCCGAGGCGATCATGCCGGCGAGGAAGGCGCCGATGATCGCGGCGAGGCCGAACAGGGTGGAGACGTAGGCCAGGCCCAGGCACAGCGCCAGCGCGATCAGCAGCGGCGACTGTGCATGGCGCGGCTTGTCCAGCCAGCTGGAGTTCCAGCGCATCACCCGCGCGCCGCCCCAGCCGATCACCGCGATGAAGCCCACCGCCTCGCCCAGCACCACCAGCAGGTGGCCGGGCTGGAAGCCTTCGCCGCCCTGCAGCGACACCACCACGCCCAGCAGCAGCATGGCGAGGATGTCGTCGATCACCGCGGCGCCCAGGATCACCTTGCTCTCCGTGCGCTGCAGCGCACCCAGTTCCTGCAGCACGCGCGCGGTGATGCCGGCCGAGGTGGCCACGAAGGCGGCGGCCACGAACATCGACTTGTCCCAGCCGAAGCCGCTGCCGTGCGCCCACAGCGCGCCCATGCCGAACGGCACGATCACGCCGATCACGCCGACCAGGAAGGCCGTCTTGCCGACCTTCTTCAGGTCCTCCAGCCGGGTTTCCAGGCCCACCGAGAACAGCAGCAGCACCACGCCGACCTCGGCGAGCACGTCCAGCGGCGTGCCGGTGGCGACCTGCGCGGGCGCGATCCAGCCCAGCAGCGAGGGACCGACCACGCAGCCGGCGGCGATCTCGCCCACCACGCCGGGCAGCTTCAGCCGCTGCGCGATCTCGCCGCCGACCTGGGCGGCGACGAACACGATGAACAGGGTGAGCAGGATGTCGCTGGCGTGGTGCATGCGGCGCGTCCGGGCGGGGCGGAGATCGCATGCTAACCGTTCGGTGCCGACGACCGACACCGCGCCGCGCCGGATGTCGCTCAGCGCGTGGCGCCCAGCGCTTCGATCGGGCGATCGGGACGCAGGTGGCCGAACACGCGGCTGGCGGCGGCGGTGATCAGGGCCAGCAGCACGACGGTCCAGCGGAACGCGACCACGAAGTCCCCGGGCGCATGCCCGCGCAGCAGTGCCTGCATCAGCAGGGTGGAGAGCGCGATGCCGAAGCTCATCGCCAGGTACTGCACGGTGGAGGCCATCGACGAGGCCATCGAGGCGTGGCGGATGTCCAGGTCGTTGTAGATCAGCGTGTTCATGGTGGTGTACTGCAGGCCGGTGAAGCAGCCGTAGCAGAACGTGAGCAGGGCGATCAGCCAGGCCGGCGTGCCCGGCCCGAACAGCGCGAACGCGGCCAGCAGCAGCGCCACGATCATGGTGTTGCCCAGCAACAGGCGGCGATAGCCGAAGTGCACCAGCACGCGGTTGATCACCCACTTCGCGGCGATCGAGCCCAGCGCCTGCGGCACCATCATCAGGCCCGCCGCCAGCGGCGACCAGCCGCAGCCCACCTGCAGGAACAGCACCAGCAGCAGGAACATGCCGGCGATGCCCAGCCGGGTGGACAGGCCGCCGGCCAGCGCCACCCACACGCTGCGCACGCGCAGCAGCGAGAGATCCGCCACCGGATGCTCCGTGCGCCGGCTGTGCCACACGTAGACCACGCCGAGCAGCAGCGCCATGCCGCCGCAGGCGGCCATTTCCAGCCACGGCACCGGATCGGCGCCTGCCAGCTCGGAGGCGGCGAGCAGCAGCGCCGAGGCGGCGGCGAACAGCAGGAAACCCGTGAGGTCGAAGCGGTTGGCACGGTCCAGCCGGTACTCGGGCATGTCGTGCCGGTTCATCCACACGCCGGCGATCGCCACCGGCACGTTGACCAGGAAGATCAGCCGCCACGAGGTGTATTCCACCAGCGCGCCACCGAGCAGCGGGCCCAGCACCGAACCGAGCAGGCCGAAGGTGGCCACCGTGCTCATCGCGCCCACGAACTCGCGCTTGTCGATGCTGCGTACCAGCACGTAGCGGCCCACCGGCATCAGCGCGGCGCCGCCCACGCCCTGCAGCACGCGCGCCGCCACCAGCTGGGGCAGGGTCTGCGACAGGCCGCACAGCAGCGAGCCCAGGCCGAACAGCACGATCGCGCCGCCGAATACCCGGCGCGTGCCGAAACGGTCGCACAGCCACGGGCTGGCCGGGATCAGGATCGCGAGAGTCAGCACGTAACTGGTCAGCGCGCTGCGCATGCCCAGCGGGGTTTCCTTGAGCGCCTCGGCCATCGCCGGCACCGCCGTGTTGACCACGGTGGAGTCCAGCGCCTGCATGAAGAACGCCGCGGCCACCAGCCACAGCAGGCCGCGATAGCGCTGGCGCGAGGAGAGGGCGGGCTCCGCTTCGGCCGCGGGCGCCGCAGTGACGGCATCGGCGGGGGAAAGGGGGGCGGCGGAGTGCGGTGGCATTGCGCCCATGATAGCTGCTGCGACAGCTTGCTTTCCGTCGCGGTCCTGCGCAAAGTCAGGCTTGTTTCATCGATCGCCACCCCAAGATCGGAGTGGTGACACAACCAGGACCATTGCGCGCCGGGGTGCCCATCGCCCCGGCGCGTGCTTTTGCGCGACCCGCATTGCCTGCGACAGGACCAAGGACCATGAGCCGCAAACCCGCCATCACCATTTCCCGCCTCGACCTGGAACGCATCGAGATCTTGCTCGACCGGCTGCCGCCGGCGCAGGCCGCGGCCCATGCCGCGTTGCGCGAGGAACTGGATCGCGCCACGGTGCTGGAGCCGACGGAGATGCCGCGCAATGTGGTGACGATGAACTCCACCGTGAGCTTCACCGACGAGGAAGGCGGCGCGCCGCTGCAGATGACCCTGGTCTACCCGAACGCGGCCGGCAAGCACGGCACGGTGTCGATCCTCGCGCCGGTCGGCAGCGCGCTGCTGGGGCTGGCGAAGGGCAAGCACATCGACTGGCCGACCCCGGACGCACGCAAGTGCCGCCTCACCGTGCTGTCGATCGACTACCAGCCGGAAGCGGCGGGGGATCTGCACCGCTGAGGGTGCCCGGCGTCATTCCGGCGCAGGCCGGCATCCAGCCGGCTGGCTCGTGCGCAGCACGCAAAACCAGTTTCGTGTGCTTCGC
The DNA here is from genome assembly GCF_040812275.1 of Rhodanobacter geophilus. NCBI lineage: Bacteria > Pseudomonadati > Pseudomonadota > Gammaproteobacteria > Lysobacterales > Rhodanobacteraceae > Rhodanobacter > Rhodanobacter geophilus. The sequence goes on from NZ_JBFOHL010000017.1 coordinate 5,355, forward strand.
ACGCATATTTCACTGGATTCCGGCCTGCGCCGGAATGACGGGCCATCCGCCCCTACGGCTTGAAGTGGTGCACGAAGCCGACCTGGAAGCCGCCCGGCAGCCAGCCGATGATCAGCGACGACTTGCGGCGCGCGGCCCAGATGCCCACGCCCGCGCCCAGCGCGGCGCCGGCCAGCACGTCGGTCTGCCAGTGGCCGCGCGTCTTCATGCGCGCCACCGCGTCGTAGGCCGGCAACAGCGCCAGCGCATAGACCGCGGGGTGGTCGTGGCCGTAGTTCACGATGAACGGCGTCACCGCGGCGGTGATGGCGGTGACCTCGCCGCTGGGGAAGCTCTGCGCGTGGGTACCCTCGAAGAAGCGGTTCGGATCGGACGTCTGCGAAGGGCGCTCGCGCTGGAACGTGTACTTCAAAGCCTGCGCACCGATGCCGGAGATCGCCATCGCGTCCACCGAGCGCCAGAACGTGTCGCCCAGCTCGTCCTGGTCGCCGAAGGCCAGCGCGCCGCCGGCCACCGTCACGATGCTGCCGTACATCAGGATGTTCTGGTTGCCGCGCTTCCAGATGCCGCTGTTGTCGTAATGCAGGCGGTGGTCGATGCCGAGCGGGCCGCCGCTGGCGAAAGCCGTGGTGGACAGCATGAAGAAGGCCAGCAGGCAGGCCGTACCACGCAGTCTGCGCATCGAAATACCCTCCCGGCGGCCAGGCGAGAGACCGCCTCGAACGGACAGCCTGCGCCCGCCAGCTTTTGATTCGCTTATTGCGCGCGCCCGGCGGAGCCGCGTATCGCTAAACTTCGCCCCATGAGCGCATCTCCCGTTCCCGCCGACGCCAAGACCCGTGCCGCCGATTTGCGCGAGCGCATCGAACAGGCCAACTACCGCTACCACGTGCTCGACGAGCCGGAGATCACCGACGCCGAGTACGATCGCCTGATGCGCGAACTGGAGGCGCTGGAAGCGGCGCATCCCGAGCTGGCCACGCCCGATTCGCCCACCCGCAAGGTGGGCGCGCGCGCCAGCGGTGGCTTCGCCGAGGTGAGGCACGCGATGCCGATGCTGTCGCTGTCCAATGCCTTCGAGCAGGCGGGCGAGGACGAACGTACGCGCTTCCACGAGGTGGCCGAGTTCGAGCGGCGCATCGAGCAGACGCTGGATCGCGGCGAGCCGGTGTTCTCGGTCGAGCCCAAGCTGGACGGCCTGGCGATCAGCCTGCGCTACGAGCGCGGCGTGTTCGTGCAGGGCGCCACCCGTGGCGACGGCGAGACCGGCGAGGACGTCACCGCCAACCTGCGCACCGTGCGCGCCATTCCGTTGAAGCTGCGCGGAGCGGGCTGGCCCGGCGTGCTGGAAGTGCGCGGCGAAGTCATCATGCTGCGCAAGGATTTCGAGGCGTTCAACGACTACGCCCGCGCCCACGGCGAGAAGACGCTCGCCAACCCGCGCAACGGCGCGGCCGGCTCGCTGCGCCAGCTCGATCCGGCGGTCACCGCGAGGCGCAAGCTGAGTTTCTTCGCCTACGCGGTGGGCGTGGTGGAGGGCGGCGAACTGCCGCCCACGCATTCGGCCACGCTGCGGCAATTGCGCGAGTGGGGTTTCCCGGTGTCGCCCGAGGTGGGCACGGCACGCGGCTTCGCGGGGCTGGTCGACTACTTCAAGCGCATCGGCGCGAAGCGCGACAGCCTGCCTTACGACATCGACGGCGTGGTCTACAAGCTGGACGACTACGCGGGGCAACGCGCGATGGGCTTCGTGGCGCGCGCGCCGCGCTGGGCGATCGCGCACAAGTTTCCCGCGCAGGAGCAGACCACCACGGTCGAGGCGATCGAGATCCAGATCGGCCGCACCGGCGCCGCCACGCCGGTGGCAAGGCTGGCGCCGGTGCAGGTGGCCGGGGTCACCGTGACCAACGCCACGCTGCACAACGCCGACCAGGTGGCGCGGCTGGACGTACGCGTGGGCGACACCGTGATCGTGCGCCGCGCGGGCGACGTGATCCCCGAGGTGGTGCGCGTGATGCCCGAGCAGCGCCCGCCGCGCACGCAGCCGTGGACGATGCCCGCGCATTGCCCGGTGTGCGGCTCGGCGCTGCTGCGCGAGGAGGGCGAGGCCGCGTACCGCTGTTCCGGCGGCCTGGTCTGCGCGGCGCAGCGCAAGGAGGCGCTGATCCACTTCGCCTCGCGCCGCGCGATGGACATCGACGGCCTCGGCGAGCGCTACGTCGACGCGCTGGTGGACTTCGGCTACGTGCACACGCCGGCCGACCTCTACCGGCTCACGCTGGACGATTTCCTGGAGATGAAGCGCCGCGCCGACGAGCGCGACGGCACCACGCCGGAGACGGTGAAGCAGGGCAAGGTGGCCACCAAGTGGGCGGAGAACCTGCTCGACGGCATCGCGGCCAGCAAGAGCACCACGCTGGCGCGCTTCCTGTTCGGGCTGGGCATCATGCACATCGGCGAGAGCACGGCGAAGACGCTGGCCGCGTGGCTGGGCCGGCTGGAGTTCGTGCGCAGCATGCCGGCGCCGGTGCTGCGCGTGCTGCCCGACATCGGCGGCGAGGTGGCGGCGTCCATCGCCGGCTTCTTCGCGCAGCCGGGCAACCAGCAGGTGGTCGACGCGCTGCTCGCCGCGGGCGTGCATTTCGGCGACGAGGGCGAGCCGTCGTCCAAGCTGCATGAGAAATTGACGTTCTCAAAATTGCTGGAGCTTGCCGCCATCAAGGATGTAGGCGAGGTGGCGGCGAAAATGCTGGCGACACATTACCCGACACTGGACAAGCTGCGCGATGCCGGTGCCACTCACTGGGTCGTTGCCGGCCTTTCAAAGAAAGCTGCCACCAACCTTGAAGCCTTTCTTGCCGAACCCGTGCAACTGGCTTCGCTGCGCGAAGGCGTGGCGGCGATGCAGAAACTGCTGGCGGCCACGCCGCGAACTGTTGCCGATGGATTGCCGCTGGAGGGCCAGACCGTTGTGCTCACTGGCACACTGCCCGCGCTGAGTCGCGATGAAGCCAAAGCCAGACTGGAGGCGTTGGGCGCAAAAGTAGCTGGCAGCGTGTCGAAGAAAACCACTTTCGTGGTGGTGGGCGAAGAAGCAGGCTCCAAACTTGCCAAGGCCAATGAGCTCGGCGTACCTGTGTGGGATCAGACGCAACTCCTGGATTTGCTGTCGCGGCATGAGGGATGAAACGCATGGAACGGATGGAGTTTACGGTCCAAGGTAGCGCAGCGATTCCGTATCGAGTAACGCTGGAAAAGGGTGGAACCAATCTGAACGCCTATTGCACCTGTGCCGCTGGATCAAACGGTCAATATTGCAAGCACAGGTTCCGCATTCTCTCCGGCAACCCAGAGGGCTTGGTCGGGCCTGATCCGGACGGCTTGAGGGTGGCTGTTGATTGGCTTGAAGGCACTGATGTCGAGTCGGCCCTTCGCGACTTGATCGCAGCCGAAGATCACGTGATCGCCGCGAAGAAGGTGCTGACCCAGGCAAAGGACAGGCGCGCCATGGACGTGGCCGAACAAAGTTTCGAAACTTCGAAGATCGAATTGGCCAAAGCCAGAAAGTTACTTGCACAGGCCATGTTGAAGTGACTGCATCCATACTTTTTCATTCGGACACAGGGGCTGCAAAACACGACGCGTTGCGCTTGCGCGCCCGCCTCTACGCCCTGATCCGTGCCTTCTTCGCCGAACGCCACGTGCTGGAAGTGGAAACGCCGATCCTTTCGGCGGCCGGCAACACCGAGCCGAACATCGAGAGCTTCAGCACGCAGTTCAGCGGCCATGTCGACGCCGGCGCGCGCGAACGCTGGCTGCGCACCTCGCCGGAGCATCCGCTGAAGCGCCTGCTCGCCGCGGGCGTGGGCGACTGCTACGAGCTGGGGCGGGTGTTCCGCAACGGCGAGGCGGGCGGGCGGCACAACCCCGAGTTCAGCATGCTGGAGTGGTACCGGGTGGGCTGGGACCATCGCCGCCTGATGCACGAGGTCATCGAGCTGGTGGAGGCGGCGCTGGCGATGCAGAGTCGTCGTGCCGAAGTGCTGATCGAGGGTTACCGCCAGCTGTTCATCGACGAACTGGGCATCGATTCCGCGCATGCTTCGCTGGCCGAGCTGCAGGCGCCGCTGGCCGGCCACGGCATAGCTCCCGAGGGGCTCACCCGCGACGACTGGCTGGACCTGCTGCTCACCCACAGGCTGCAGCCGGTGTTTCCGCGCGACCGCATCACGGTGATCCACGACTACCCGGCCAGCCAGTGCGCGCTGGCCAGGGTGCGTCCCGGCGATCCGCCGCGGGCCGAACGCTTCGAGCTGTACCTCGGCCCGTACGAACTGGCCAACGGCTACCACGAACTCAACGATGCGGCGGAACAGCGCGCCCGCTTCGAGCGCGACAACGCACGCCGCCGCGAGCGCGGCCAGCGCGAGTTGCCGCTGGACGGGCACCTGCTCGCCACGCTCGATGACCTGCCCGATTGCGCCGGGGTGGCGCTGGGCATCGAACGACTGCTGATGTGCCTGGCCGGCACCGACGCGATCGCCGACGTGCTGGCGTTTCCGTTCGCGGAGGCCTGACCATGGCGGCTCCGCTGCTGCGTGGCATCCACCACGTCGCCCTGATCTGCTCGGACTATCCGCGCTCGAAGGCGTTCTACAGCGAGACGCTGGGCCTGCGCATCGTGCGCGAGGTCTACCGCGAGGCGCGGGATTCGTGGAAATGCGACCTGGAAGTCAGCCCAGGCGTGCAGCTGGAGCTGTTCTCCTTTCCCGGCGCGCCGCCGCGCCCCTCCTGGCCGGAGGCGCAGGGGTTGCGCCACCTGGCATTCGCGGTGACGAGGGTGGAAGACGCAGCAGCCAAGCTGGCTGCGCGCGGCGTCGCCTGCGAACCGGTGCGGGTGGACGAGCACACCGGTCGCCGCTTCGCCTTCTTCGCCGATCCGGACGGGCTGCCGATCGAGCTTTACGAGGCTTGAGCGACACGCGGCCGGGAGGCCGCGTGTCGTCGATGCTCAGGCCCGGTCGCCCTTGATGTCGGGCAGGGCGGGGCGGTCGCTCCACAGGTAGCGGTAGATCAGGCCGCCGATGATGCCGCCGACGATGGGCATCACCCAGAAGAACCACAGCTGCCCCACCGCCCAGCCGCCCTGGAACAGGGCCACGCCGGTCGAGCGCGCCGGGTTCACCGAGGTGTTGGTGACCGGAATGCTGATCAGGTGGATCAGGGTCAGCGCGAGGCCGATCGCGATCCCGGCGAAGCCCACCGGCGCGCTCTTGTGGGTGGCGCCCATGATGATGAAGATGAAGAAGCCGGTCATCACGATCTCGCACACCGCCGCGGCGCCCATCGAATAGCCGCCCGGCGAATGCGCGCCGAAGCCGTTCGAGGCGAAGCCGCCGCCGACGGGGTCGAAGCCCGCCTTGCCCGAGGCGATCACGTACAGCACCGCGCCGGCCACGAGGCCGCCGACCACCTGGGCGATGATGTAGGGAATCACTTCCTTCACCGGAAAGCGGCCGCCGGCGGCGAGGCCGCAGGTCACCGCCGGGTTGATGTGGCAGCCGGAGATGTGGCCGATGGCGTAGCACATCGTCAGCAGGGTGAGGCCGAAGGCCAGCGCCACGCCGGCATACCCGATGCCGAATGGATAGCCGTCCGCGCCGGCGACGTGTGCAGCCAGCACCGCGCTGCCGCAGCCCCCCAGTACCAGCCAGAACGTGCCGAAGAACTCGGCGGCCATGCGTTTGCCCAGGTTCATCGAAGACTCCTTCCCGATTGCGTGATGGGACACGAGCGTCGCGGCGTGCGACGCATGCCGGATGACTGGCCGCAGCGGCCAGGGTCGAACGACGTTTCCTCTCCCCTGAAAACGGCGCCGGGCAGGTCGCGCGAGGCTGGCCGACTCGCCCGTGTGGCCCGGCATCCCGCCGGGCACAGCGAGCATACGGGATGCGGGCGGAGTCGCGAAGTGTCGCGTGCTGGGTTATGTTGCCGGACCCTTTCCACCTCGGGCCGCGGTTCCCCCATGAGCGACGCCACGACAATGCCGACACCGGAGATGACAGGCGCGGCAGCGCGCCGCCTGGACCGCCGCGACGCGCGCACCCTGCTGCTGTCCGCGCTGGGCGGCGCGCTGGAGTTCTACGACTTCGTGGTGTTCGTGTTCCTAGCGATGCCGCTGAGCGAGCTCTTCTTCCCGCAGGGGACGACGCCCTGGCTGGCCCAGATCAAGGTCTACGGCATCTTCGCGGCGGGCTATCTCGCGCGGCCGCTGGGCGGCATCGTGATGGCGCATTTCGGCGACCGTTCGGGGCGCAAGCGCATGTTCACGCTCAGCGTGTTCCTGATGGCGCTGCCCACACTGGCGATCGGCCTGCTGCCCACGTACGCGCAGGCCGGCATGCTGGCGCCGCTGCTGCTCCTGCTGCTGCGCATCGTGCAGGGCATCGCGGTGGGCGGCGAGGTGCCGGGCGCCTGGGTGTTCGTCGCCGAGCACGTGCCGGCCGGGCGCGTGGGCTTCGCCTGCGGCAGCCTCACCGCGGGGTTGACCGCGGGCGTCCTGATCGGCTCGCTGCTGGCGGCCTGGCTCAATGCGCGGCTGGCCCCAGCACAATTGCTGGACTGGGGCTGGCGCGTGCCGTTCCTGCTTGGTGGCGTATTCGGTTTCGCCGCGGTGTGGCTGCGCCGCTGGCTCAGCGAGACGCCGGTGTTCGCGGAGATGCGCGAGCGCAAGCAGCTCAGCCGCGAACTGCCACTTCGCGTGGTGCTGGCCGGACACCGGGCTGGCGTCGCGGTATCGATGCTGGTGACGTGGATGCTGACCGCCGCCATCGTTGTGTTGATCCTGATGCTGCCCACGCTGGCACCGAAGGGTTTCGGCATTCCACCCAAGCTGGCCTTCTTCGGCAATGCACTGGCGGCCTGCGCGCTCACCGTTGGCTGCATATTCTACGGCTGGCTGGTCGACCGTTTCGGTGCGCTGCGCACCCTGCTGGCCGGTTCGCTGCTGCTGATCGCCGGCAACTGGGCGCTGTTCGCCGACCTTGCCATGGGTGGCGCGCATTTCCTGCCGTTGTACGCGTTGGTCGGCCTGCTGGTGGGCGTGACCGGCGTGGTGCCGGTGGTGATGGTGCAGGCCTTCCCGCCGCCGGTGCGCTTCTCCGGCCTGTCGTTCTCGTACAACGTGGCCTACGCCGTGTTCGGTGCCGGCACCGCCGCGATGATCGGCTGGCTGGCCGTGCATGCGGGGCGCATGGCGCCGGCGTGGTACGTGACGATCACGACGCTGGTGAGCACGGGCGTGAGCGCGTGGCTGCTGCTGCGCCGAAGGGCAGCCTAGAACTCCAGCTCCTGCGTGGCGCACAGGTAGTCCACCATCGGCGCCACGCGCTTGAAGCAGGCCACCGTCCACGGCAGCAGTTCGGTGGAGCAGGCCAGCGCCTCGTCGAAGCCTTCGCCGCAGGCGTAGTCCTTGCGCTTCAGGTCCTCGATCAGCTCGTGGTTGGGGTCGTAGCCGTGCGGCGGCCGCTTCAGCGACTCGCCCCAGAATTGCAGGTGCTCGCGGAAGGTCGGGCTCTGCGTGGCCTTCTTCCACGTGGCCGGGTTGTCGGCGAGGAAGGCGCGGATCTTCTTCAGCGCGTCGGGCTCGGGGTGCCACATGCCGCCGCCGGCGAAGCAGTCGCCGGGCTGGATGTGCATGTAGAACGAGGGCGCCGGGATCTCGTGGCGGCGCTCGTGGAAGAAGCGCGCGCCTTGCCAGGGCTTGTACGGCAGCTTGTTGTTGGAGAAGCGGGTGTCGCGGAAGATGCGGAACAGCGAGCCGCCGTTCTTGCGCGGGTCGGCGCGGTAGTGCGGGCTGATCTTCGCCAGCGGCGCCTGCAGGTCGGTGATGAGCTGCAGGAACGGCTCCCGCACGTGGCGCTCATAGTCGTTCTTGTGGGCCTGGAACCATTCGCGGCTGTTGTTGCGGTCGAGCGCGCGCAGGAACTTGAAGGTGGCGGGGGTGAAATAGGCGTGGGGCATGGTGGACTCGGTCAGGCCAGCTCGGCGGCCAGCTGTTCGCCCCAGGCCTGCAGCTGGTCCAGCAGGGGCAGCTTGTCCTGCCGTGCAGGATCGGCGCGCAGGGCGGCCAGCGTGGCGAAGTAGTCGTCGAAGGTGAGGGTGGTGAGCGGCGTCTCGCGGGTGAGCCGGCGGCGGCGGAAGGCTTCCCAGCGTTCGTGTTCGGCGGCGTCCAGGGTTTCCGGCCAGTTGCGGGCGCGGTAGCGGAACAGCAGCTCGGCATAGCGCGGATCGCGGAACGGGAAGGCGCGCGTGGCCAGCTGTTCCGGCGGCGTGGCGCGCACTTCGCGCAGCAGGCGCTTGTCGGCATCGGGCAGGAAGCCGCTGTAGAGCGCCAGCTCGGGATCGTCCGGCGGCGGCAGCTCGGCGGCGCGGGCGAATACGCGGGCGAGCCTGGCCGCCAGGCCATCGGCGGCGGCGAGGCGGTCGCGGTGGGCGAGGCAGCGCTCGGGATCGAGCTGCAGGCGTTGCAGGTCGACGCCCTTCAGCACGGAGAGCGGCGCCAGCGCGGGCGCGCGGTTGGCGCGCACGGTGCGCAACGGAACGCGTTCGACGTCTTCGGGCAGGTCGGCGCGGGCGGTGAACACGCGGTCGGCGATTTCGTCCTCGTCGAGCTGCAGCCACTCGGCCGGGTCGCTGGCGAGGTCGCAGACGATCACCTCGCCGGGACGGCTGGGATGCAGCGCCAGCGGCGCGATCAGGGCGAGGCAGTGGCGGCTGGACGGGTAGCGCGAGGACACGTGCACCAGCGGCGTCATGCCGGCCACGTCGAGCAGCTCGAACACGCGCTGCTTGCGGCGCAGCGCGTAGTGCCAGTCCCACAGCCGCGGCTGGCGCACGCGGATCAGCTTGGCGAGGTCGATCAGCGCATGCACGTCGGACAGCGCATCGTGCGCGCGTTCCTGCTGCAGGCGGTTGGCGGCGGCGAGCTGCTCCAGCCTGAAGCTGGGCGTGCCGTCCTCGCGGGTTGGCCAGACGATGCCTTCGGGGCGCAGCGCCTCGCACATGCGGGCGAGGTCGATCAGGTCCCAGCGCGAATTGCCGTTCTCCCACTCGCGGCCGTAGGGCTCGTAGAAGTTGCGGTAGAGCAGCTGCCGCGTCACCTCGTCGTCGAAGCGCAGCGAGTTGTAGCCCACGCCGCAGGTCCCGGGCTGTGCGAGCTGTTCGTGCACGCGGGCAGCGAACTCGGCCTCGCCGACGCCTTCGCGTTCCGCCTGTTGCGGCGTGATGCCGGTGATCAGGCAGGCCTCGGGCCGGGGCAGGCTGTCGCGCGGCGGCTGGCCGAAGAACATCACCGGCTCGCCGACGATTTCCAGTTCCATGTTGGTGCGGATACCGGCGAACTGCACCGGGCGGTCGCGCCGGGTGTCGGCGCCGAAGGTTTCGTAGTCGTGCCAGAGGAAGGTCTGCATGGGGCCCGATGATCGCATGTGGATGCTCTGATTGGCCCCAGCGCAGGCGTCATGATGTCCAGAAGGTTCGCAGATTGTCGTGCGTGGCGCCGCCAAGGCTGGCCGCCTGGACAAGACGCGCGCGGCGATATGCGGGCCTTCTGGGCATCACCCGCCATTTGAATTCAAAAGTGGGGCCGGCCTGTCTGCCCGCATCCCTTCGGTGCGCCGTCTCGACAGACGGCCAGTCTGCCTTCAACGACGCACCTGTGGCCTGCGGGCAGACAGACCGGTGACGCCTGCGCTGGGGCCAATCAGAGCATCCCTTGATAGACTGCGCGGCCAGGAGGGCCCATGAGCCAAGCCAACGACGACAACCTGATCTGGATCGACCTGGAGATGACCGGCCTCGACACCGATGCCGATTCGATCCTGGAAATCGCCACCATCGTCACCGACAAGGATCTCAACGTCCTGGCCGAGGGCCCGGTGTTCGCGATCCGCCACGAGCTGGACCGGCTGGAGGCGATGGACGCCTGGAACCGCAACCAGCACGGCAAGTCGGGCCTGTGGCAGCAGGTGCTCAATGCCGGCGCGGATCATGCCGCCGCCGAGCAGGCCACGCTGAACTTCCTGCGCGACTGGGTGCCGGCAGGCAAGTCGCCGATGTGCGGCAACTCGATCTGCCAGGACCGCCGTTTCCTGCATCGGCAGATGCCGCGGCTGGAGCGCTTCTTCCATTACCGCAACCTCGACGTGTCCACGCTGAAGGAACTGGCGCGGCGCTGGGCGCCGGCGATCGGCAAGGGCTTCGGCAAGGAGTCCGCGCATACCGCGCTGTCGGATATCCGCGATTCCATCGAGGAGTTGCGCTACTACCGCCGCCACATGGGTGCGCTGGGTGGGCAGGAGCCGGCATGAACGCGCTCGATGCCATGTTCGCGCCCGTGCTCGACTGCGCCGGCCGCCGGCTGGTGCTGGATCGCCCGCGCGTGGCCGGCATCATCAACGTCACGCCCGACTCGTTTTCCGACGGCGGCGAGCACGCCACCACGGAGGCGGCCGTGGCGCACGGGCTCGCGCTCGCGGAGCAGGGCGCCGACATGCTCGACGTGGGCGGTGAATCCACCCGCCCGGGCGCGGACGACGTGGCGCCGGAGGAAGAGCTGCGCCGGGTGATCCCGGTGATCGAGCAACTGGTCGCGCGCACCGCGCTGCCGATCGCCGTCGACACCTCCAAGCCGGAGGTGATGCGCGCCGCGGTGGCCGCGGGCGCCGGCATGATCAACGACGTGTACGCGCTGCGCCGCGAGGGCGCGCTGGACGTCGCGGCGGAACTCGGCGTGCCGCTGTGCCTGATGCACATGCAGGGCGAGCCGCGCGGCATGCAGGACGATCCGCATTACGACGACGTGGTGGGCGAGGTGCATCGCTTCCTCGCCGACCGCCTGTTCGCCTGCGAGCTGGCCGGCATCGACAGGCGCAGGGTGATGGTCGATCCGGGCTTCGGCTTCGGCAAGAACCTCGAGCACAACCTGGCCCTGCTGCGCGCGCTGGAACGCTTCGCGGACCTGGGTGGCGGCGTGTACGCCGGGCTGTCGCGCAAGTCGATGATCGGCACGCTGACCGGTCGCAAGACCCCCTCCGAGCGTGCTGCGGGCTCCGTCGCCGCCGCGTTGATCGCGGTTCAGCGCGGCGCGCGCATGGTGCGCGTGCACGACGTGGCCGCGACCGTGGATGCGCTGGCGGTGTGGCGGGGCGTGCACGCGGGCGACGAGGCGCCGCGTCGCGATCCGAAGCCGGCGGCACCCCGCTGGCCGGACGACGATTGAAAGAGTAGCGACGGGATGGCGGCTCATGAAGCTCTGCCACCGGGACAGGGAATCTTTTCGGGAAAGCATCTATGAGCCAATGCAAGTATTTCGGCACGGACGGCATCCGCGGCGCGGTTGGCGTGTGGCCGATCAATGCCGAGTTCATGCTGCGCCTCGGCCGTGCGCTGGGCGCGGTGCTTCGGCAGCAGGGCGGGGCGCGGCGCGGCGTGCTGATCGGCAAGGACACCCGCGTTTCCGGCTACATGTTCGAGGCCGCGCTGGAAGCCGGCCTGGTTTCCGCCGGCGTGGACGTGCGGATGCTGGGGCCGATGCCGACGCCGGCGGTGGCCTTCCTCACCCGCTCGCTGCGTGCCGAGGCCGGCATCGTCATCAGCGCCTCGCACAACCCGCACCACGACAACGGCATCAAGTTCTTCTCCGCCCAGGGCGAGAAGCTCAGCGACGCCATGGAAGCCGCCATCGAGGCGGAGATCGACGCACCCTTCGCCACGGTGCCTTCCGAACAACTGGGCAAGGCGCGCCGCATCGACGATGCGGTGACCCGCTACGCGGAATTCTGCAAAAGCACGGTGGCCGAGGACTTCAACCTCAACGGACTGAAGATCGTGCTGGACTGCGCCAATGGCGCCACCTACCAGGTCGCGCCCAAGGTCTTCGCCGAGCTGGGTGCCGAGGTGACCGCGATCGGCGACAAGCCCGACGGCTTCAACATCAACCGCGACGTGGGCTCCACCCATCCGCAGGCGCTGCAGCGCGCGGTGCTGGAGCAGGGCGCGGACCTGGGCATCGCCTTCGACGGCGACGGCGACCGCGTGCAGCTGGTCGACCGCCACGGCGTGCTCGCCGACGGCGACGACCTGCTCTACGTGATCGCGCGCGCCTGGCAGGCGTGCGGCCTGCTGCGCGGGCCGGTGGTCGGCACGCTGATGAGCAACTACGGCCTGCAGCTGGCACTGGAGCAGCTCGGCGTCGACCTGGTGCGCGCCAAGGTGGGCGACCGCTACGTGCTGCAGCAGCTCAAGGAACGCGGCGGCGTGCTGGGCGGCGAGACTTCCGGCCACATCCTGTGCCTGGATCGCGCCACCACCGGCGATGGCATCGTCTCCGCGCTGACCGTGCTGGAGGCACTGGCCGGCGAGGATTTCGCCACGGCGCGGCAAGGCTTGCGCAAGATGCCGCAGGTGATGATCAACGTGCGTGCCGACGGCGCGCGCGAGGCGCTGGACGGCGACGCCGTGCGACAGGCGCTGGCCGACACGGAACAGGCCCTGCGCGGCCGCGGCCGCGTGGTGCTGCGCGCCTCCGGCACCGAACCGCTGGTGCGGGTCACCGTGGAGGGCGCCGACGCGGCCGAGGTGCGGCAGTTGGCGCAAAGCCTGGCCGACGTCGTAAAATCGTCCGCAGAACGCTCGTGAACCAGTCGGCGCGTGCCGGCCACAGGTGAGAGGAAACGGTCGCCAAGGAATGGCCCGACGTGAACCGTCCCTGCGGTGGCGGTACACCTATTGACCGCGCACCTGAAGGATCCGAGCCCTTGAAAAACGTTCCCACCCTGGACATCCGCCGCTACGACAGCGACCGCGACGCCTTCGTCGCCGAGCTCGGCGCGGCCTACCGCGAATTCGGCTTCTGCTGCATCGGCGGCCATGGCGTCCCGCGCGAGCTGATCGACGGCTCCTACGAGGCCTTCCGCAGCTTCTTCGCGCTGCCCACCGAGACCAAGATGAAGTACCACGTGCCGGGCAGCGGCGGCGCGCGCGGCTATACGCCGTTCAAGGTGGAGACCGCCAAGGACAGCAAGTTCGCCGACCTCAAGGAGTTCTGGCACATCGGCCGCGAGATCGCGCGCGACTCGAAGTTCGCCGACGTGATGGCGCCCAACCTGTGGCCGGGCGAAGTACCGGAATTCCGCCGCTACGGCTACGGCCTGTACGAGGCGCTGGACCAGCTCGGCACCCGCGTGCTGCGCGCGCTGGCGTTGCACATCGACTTGCCCGAGCACTACTTCGAGGACAAGACCGACCAGGGCAACTCCATCCTGCGGCCGATCCACTACCCGCCGATCACCGAGGAGAACATCCCGAACGTGCGCGCCGGCGCGCACGAGGACATCAATTTCATCACCCTGCTGGTGGGGGCGAGCGCGGAAGGGCTGGAAGTGCTGACGCGCGAGGGCGAGTGGCTGCCGATCACCACCGAGGGCGACGCCATCGTGGTGAACATCGGCGACATGCTGCAGCGCCTGAGCAACCACGTGTACCCGTCGACCACCCACCGCGTGGTGAATCCGCGGAACGCGAACGCGCGCAAGCCGCGCTACTCGGTGCCGTACTTCCTGCACCCGAACCCCGACGTGGTGCTCGATCCGCTGCCGCAGTGCGTGACGCCGGACAATCCGAGGCGCTACGACACATCGATCACCTCGCACGAGTACCTGCAGCAGCGCCTGCGCGAGATCAGGCTGATCTGACGGGCCCACCCTGGCACGGCCTGGCGGCGCGGGCCGGGACGAGGGGCCTTCGTCAATCGGCCTGGCGATAACGTCGCCCCTGCCGCGCCGACAGGCGGAACGCCAGCCGATCCGGCATCAGCTTGAACACGCTCTTGATGGCGCGGTTCACGCGACCGGTGACATGCACCGCGTCGCCGCGCTCCACGGCGGCCATGCCCTCGGCCACCACCTCGTCGGCGCTCTGCCACATGAAGCCGGGCAGCTTGTTCATCAGTGGACGCGTGCCGGTGACATCGTGGAATTCGGAATACGTGAAGCCCGGGCACAACGCGCAGACGTGCACGCCGCGCCCCCGGCTTTCCAGTGCCAGGCCCTGCGAGAACTTGATCAGGAACGCCTTGGCGGGCGCGTACAGCGTGTGTCCCGCGGTGCCGGGCACATGGCCGGCCAGCGAGGCCACGTTGACGATGCGGCCGTAACCGCGCTCGCGCATGCCGGGCAGCAGGCGCCAGGCCAGTTCGACGGGCGCGGCCAGCAGCACCTGCAGGGAGTCGGCGTGCGTGCGCCAGTCGTTCGCCGTGAAACTGCCGGGCACGCCGTAGCCGGCGTTGTTGATCAGCCAGTCCACCGCGAGTCCGCGCTGCGCCAGTTCCTCGCACAGCGCGAGCGGCGCGGCAGGATCGGCGAGGTCAGCCGCGAGCACGGTCACCGCGCTGCCGTGCCGCTGCTGCAGCTCCGCAGCCAGCGCCTCCAGCCGTTCCCGGCGGCGTGCGGTGAGCACCAGGGCATGGCCGCGTGCCGCCAGCGCACGGGCGAAGGCGGCGCCGATGCCGGACGAGGCGCCGGTGACGAGGCTGAGCGGGCGGGCAGGCGGCATGCGTTTCTCCAGTGGGCGATGCGGCATCTTGGGCGCTGCGCCGCAGCAATACCAGTTACATTATCGTCCTGTAAAATCGCGGTTTTTTACGAACGGACTATCGCCGGACATGCGCAAGAAGCTCGTCGCCGCAAACTGGAAGATGCATGGCAGCCGCTCGATGGCCGCCGCCCTGTGCGGCGAGATCGCCGCCGCCAGGCCGAACGGCATCGATATGGCGATCTGTCCGCCATTCCCCTACTTGGATACCGTGGCCGCAGCCTGCGCCGATGCCGGCATCGGCGTGGGCGCCCAGGACCTCAGCGAACATGAAGGGCAGGGCGCGTATACCGGCGAAGTCTCCGCCGCGATGCTGGTGGACTGCGGCGCGCAGTGGGTGCTGGTGGGCCATTCCGAGCGGCGCCAGTACCACGGCGAAAGCGACGTGCTGGTGGCGCGCAAGTTCATTGCCGCGCGTGCCGGCGGCCTCACGCCCATCCTCTGCGTGGGCGAAACGCTGGCGCAGCGCGAAGCCGGCGAAACCGAAAACGTGATTGCCCGCCAGCTGCAGGCCGTGCTCGCCGCCGCCGGCATCGCGGCATTCGACACCGCGGTGATCTCCTACGAGCCGGTGTGGGCGATCGGCACCGGCCGTACCGCCACGCCGGAACAGGCGCAGCAGGTGCATGCGTTCATCCGTAGCCAACTCCAGAAAGAAGATGTTATGATTGCCCGTCTGACTCGGCTGCTTTACGGCGGCAGCGTCAAGGCGGCCAATGCCGCCGAATTGTTCGCGCAGTCGGACGTGGATGGCGGCCTGATCGGTGGGGCTTCGCTGACCGCTTCCGACTTCCTTGGGATCTGCGCAGCGGCGCGTTAGTCGCCACGGGTTCGATTGCAATCATGTTTGTCATTTTCAGCGTGTTTTACATCCTGATCGCCGCGGCGATGACCGTGCTGATCCTGCTGCAGAACGGTGAAGGCGCGAGCGCCGGCTCCGGTTTCGGCGGCGGCGCCTCGGCGACGGTGTTCGGTGCACGCGGCTCGGCCAACTTCCTGACCCGTGCCACCGGTGTGCTCGCCGCGCTGTTCTTCGCACTGAGCCTCGGCATGGGCGTGTACCTGCACAACCATGGCGCGCAGCAAAGCAACGGTGCCGACCTCGGCGTGATGGCCGGGATGAGCAACCAGCCGGTGCCCGCCAAGCAGGCCCCGGCAGCCACGCCGGCGAATCCGGAAGTGCCCGCGGCTGCGCCGGCCGCTGCGAACACGGCTGTTCCCGCCGCGGACAAGCAGCAGCACGGCGAAGTGCCGGTCGCGCCGGCGCCGCAGAAGCAACACTGAGCAACACACCTGCCCAGGTGGCGGAACTGGTAGACGCACTACCTTGAGGTGGTAGCGCCGCAAGGCGTAGGGGTTCGAGTCCCCTCTTGGGCACCAATCGCGAATTCCCGCTCAGGCGGAAATTCGAGAAAAACCCGCCGATTGGCGGGTTTTTTCTTGTCATGACTTGTCAGTAAAACTCACGAAACATCCGGCTGGCTGGCTTGCGCGCGACGGGTGGTTCGGCCACTTGGCAGACATGGGTGGGCGAGATCGGCCGCGGCACGCGCGGGGCCAATGGCACGAACTCGACCCCGAAATCATGATTCGTTGTGACGGATATCACATTCGGCAACTCCATGGCAGCCTGAGTACGACCGATGCCAGTGTTCCGCTTGCATCCATCGGCAAAGCCACCTAGCTTCCATCCGTGGACGATGCCCGGGGGCGTCTGCACCGACCAGGCATATTGGCATCCAGGAGCATTCTTCAGGGAGGGCAGGACATGATCCAGATCGTGCTGATCGACGACCACGAACTCGTGCGCACGGGTTTCCGGATGATCCTGCAGCAGCAGCCCGACATGAGCATCTGCGGCGAGGCAGCAAGTGCGGAGGAAGGCCTGCGGCTGATCCGCAGCATCAAGCCCGAGATCGCCCTGGTGGACGTGCACATGCCGGGCATGAGCGGTATCGAACTTACCGAACGGGTGAGCCGGGCCGAGTTGGCCACGCGCATCGTCGTGGTCACCGTGGTCGACGACGGCCGCTTCCCCAAGCGCCTACTGGATGCCGGTGCTTCCGGTTACCTGACCAAGGGCTGCAGCGCCGATGAGCTGGTGACGGCGGTGCGCCAGGTGGCCTCCGGCCGACGTTATCTGGCGCCGGCGGTGGCACAGCAGTTGGCACTGGCCACGCTGGACGGCAGCAGCTCGCCATTCGATGTCTTGTCCAGCCGCGAGCTTGAAGTGGCCATGATGCTGGTGCGCGGCAAGCCGTTGACGGTGATCGGCGAGCAACTCAACCTGAGTCCCAAGACGGTGTCGACCTACAAGCAGCGACTGATGGAGAAGCTGCACGTGGAACACGTGCTGGGCCTGGCCCATTTGATGACGGCGCATGGCCTGATCGACGCACCGCATCACCAGGTAGGTGCCTGAGCCCATCCGATCGGAATCGCACCCACGAACTCGCACCCACGAAAAAGCCGGACCAAGGTCCGGCTTTTTCGCGGTCAGATGACGCGGCGTCTCAGGGAGCCGCATCCTGCCGTGGCTGTTCCTGTTCCTCCGCGGATTCTTCAGTCGAACCGGCGGGTTTCACCTCGGGCTCGGCAACCGTCGGTGCGGCTGCGCTTGCCTTGTCGGCGTGGCCCAGCAGGTCACCCTGTTGCGGCTGTGAGGTGGCGGGCGGCGCGGCATGCCCGTTGACAGCTGCTTGCCTGGGCTCGGCACGAGACTCCGCACCTGAGGATGTGGTCGGGGCCGGGGCAGGTGGCTGGGGCGCAGCCGGCACGGCAGTTTCCGCAGCGTCCTGCTTTTCGACGACGGCCCGCGGCGCATGCGCCTGACTGGCGGCGTCAACGGAGGTGGCGGTCGCCTCGGCTGGACGTGCCGCGTCCGTCGGCGCCTGCTCCGTTGCCGCTGGTTTTTTCTCCGGGATCGGCGGCAGCGGCGGCAAGCTGAAGGCGGTGGCGACTGCAGCGGCCAGCGGCGCTTCGGTCAGTACCACGCGCGCGGGTTCGGCACGCTCGGCCTGTACCGGCGGGTTGCGCGGCGCGGGCGCTGCACGGGGCGTGGCAGGAGTGGACGGAGCTGATGCCTGCGCACCAGACTCGGCAGCAGGCTTGTCGGCGGCTGGCGGCGTTGCCACGGTGGTGACGGCAGCAGGCATTGCAGCAACAGGCCGTGCATCCTCCTCACTGGTGGCTTCGGCCTCGTCGCGATCCTCGTCGTCCAGTTCGCGGATCTGCTCGGCATCCTGCGTCGTGCCGGCGGCGTCTTCGTGGCGACGGCGGCGGCGGCCACCACGGCGACCGCGGCGGCGGCGCGAGGGATTTTCGGCATCACCGGCAGTTGCGTCGGCAGCCTCCTGGGCGGCGCCCGCCGGCAGCGTGGCCAGCTTGGCCTCGTCGACGGGTTCGGCGAGTTCGGCGGGAGCGGGCGGACGCGGAGCCTGCGCTTCCGGTTTCGGCACTGCGGCAGCGGCAGCCGGCGCCGCGGGCTTGCGCTCGGCACGCTCGGACTGGGCAGTCTTGTTGCCGTCTGCGGCGTTGCCGGTCCGCTGCGCCTGGCGTTCCTGTTTCGGCATCTGCGCACTCGCAATGGCCTGGGCCGACTGGCGTGAACCGCCTTCACTGCCTTGCTGGCGGTTGCCGCGGTTCTGCTGCTGCGCGTTCTGTTGCTGGCCTGACTTGCCCGACGACGCGCCGGCATCACGGCGCTGGCGGTTGCCGCCGCTGCCCGGCGTATTGCGGTTGCGCTCGTCGCGGCGCGGCTGCTGCTGGCGACTGCCGCGCGCATTGCCGTTGTCGCTGCCGCCCACCGGCGCAGCGGCCGGGGCAGGCGCTGCCGCGGCGCTGTTGCGGAACCAGCCGAACAGGCGCGAGATGATGCCGCCTCCCGGAGCAACGGCGACGGCCGTGGCCGGTGCCGCCTGACGGCGTGGTGCAGGCTGCGGAGCGGGCTCGGGCGTTTCTTCGCGCACCGGCGCCGGCGTGGCCGGCACGATGCCGCTGACCGCAGGCTGCTCATTGCTGCCCAACGTCTGGCCCATCTTCGGTAGCGGCGCGGTTTCGACCGCGGTGAGGCGCTCGTAGCTGGGCTTGCTGTGCTCGCCCATGTCCGCTTCCTTGATCCGTTGGATCTCGATGTGCGGCGTTTCCAGCTTGTCGTCGGCCACGATCACCACGTGCGCCTTGTGGCGCAGCTCGATCTCGACCACGCTGGCGCGCTTCTCGTTGAGCAGGAAGTTGGCCACCGTGGGCGGAGCCTGCACCAGCACCTGGCCGGTGTTGTCCTTCATCGCGTGTTCTTCGATCAGGCGCAGGGTGGACAGGCCCAGCGATTCCACACCGCGGATGTGGCCGTGGCCTTCGCAGCGCGGGCAGACGATCTGGGTGGCTTCGCCGAGGCTGGGGCGCAGGCGCTGGCGGGAAAGCTCCAGCAGGCCGAAGCGCGAGATGCGGCCGACCTGCACGCGGGCGCGGTCGAGCTTCAGCGCGTCCTTGAGCTTTTCCTCCACCTCGCGCTGGTGGCGCGGGCTGTCCATGTCGATGAAGTCGATCACGATCAGGCCACCGGCGTCGCGGATGCGGCACTGGCGGGCGATTTCCACCGCGGCTTCGAGGTTGGTGTTGAACGCCGTTTCCTCGATGTCCGAACCCTTGGTGGCCTTGGCCGAGTTGATGTCGATCGCGGTGAGCGCCTCGGTCTGATCGATCACGATCGAGCCACCGGAAGGCAGGCGCACCTGGCGGTCGAACGCGCTTTCGATCTGCGTCTCGATCTGGTAGCGGTTGAACAGCGGGGTATCGTCCTTGTACAGCTTGAGCTTGCGCAGCGAGGTGGGCATCACCTGCTGCATGAACTCGCGGGCGTCCTCGTACAGCGATTCCTCGTCGATCAGGATTTCGCCGATGTCGCTGCGCAGGTAGTCGCGCAGGGCGCGGATGAACAGCTTCGATTCCTGGTAGATCAGGAACGGCGCCTTGCGCTTGCTGGCGGCCTCGGAGATCGAGCGCCACAGGGTCAGCAGGTAGTCCAGGTCCCATTGCAATTCGTCGGCGTCGCGGCCGAGGCCGGCGGTGCGCACGATCAGGCCGACGTCGTCGGGCACGGTGACGTGTTCCAGGGCCTCCTTCAAGGCCTGCCGGTCCTCGCCCTCGATCCGGCGCGAGACGCCGCCGGCCTTCGGGTTGTTCGGCATTAGCACCATGTAGCGGCCGGCCAGCGAGATGAAGGTGGTGAGGGCGGCGCCCTTGTTGCCGCGCTCCTCCTTCTCGACCTGAACGACGACCTCCTGGCCTTCCTTCAGGAGCTCGCGGATGCCCGCCTTGTGCGGGTTCAGGCCGGGGGTGAAGTACTGGTCGGCGATTTCCTTCAGCGGCAGGAAGCCGTGGCGTTCGGCGCCGTAATCGACGAAGCAGGCTTCCAGGGATTGCTCGACGCGGGTGATGCGGCCCTTGTAGATGTTGGCCTTTTTCTGCTCGCGGGAGGGGATTTCGATGTCGAGATCGTAGAGGTTCTGGCCATCGACGATGGCCACGCGCAACTCTTCACGCTGAGTTGCGTTGATCAACATGCGCTTCATTGTAGTTTTCCTCGGCTCGCCCGCGCGTCGCGTGCCGCGGTGGCGCCGGAATGGCGGCCTGCCGGGGATCGCGCCGCTGCGGTGGAGCGGCTCATGTGACGGCGCCTTTCCGGGCGCCCGGATGTTCGGGTTGCTGCACCAGCCGCGCCCAAGCCGGATGGACTTCGGGCAAACGGCGGCCCGAACCGTTACGATGAAAGGGAGTCGCGACCGCTGCTTGGGAATCAACCTTGGGCAGTCGGCGCAATCCTCGCCGGCGTGACGGGCGGGGCCCCGGCCCGAACCGGTGTCGGTGGGCAGGGATTGGCGCTCGCCGAGTATCCTATTTCGACAGGTTTTTTTCAATGCAGACGGCAACTTCCCGTGACGTACCTCAAGGTGTGCGTCAAGTCGCGATCGGCCCGGAGCGGGACGGCCAGCGCATCGACAATGCGTTGGTGACCCTGCTCAAGGGCGTGCCGAAAAGCATGATCTACCGCTTGTTGCGCACCGGCCAGGTGCGGGTGAACGGCAAGCGCGCCAAGCCGGACACGCGGCTAACCGACGGCGATATGCTGCGAATTCCGCCGATCCGGCAGGCTGAACCCGCCGAAGTGCGCGCCGCGCCAGAGGCGATGGTGGCCTCGGTGGCCGAGGCGGTGATCTTCGAGGACAAGCATTTCCTGGTGATCGACAAGCCTTCCGGCATCGCCAGCCATGGCGGCAGCGGAGTGAGCCACGGCGCGATCGAACTGCTGCGCGCGGCACGCCCGCACGAGTCGCTGGAACTGGTGCACCGGCTGGACCGCGACACCAGCGGCGTGCTGGTGCTGGCCAAGTCGCGGGCGGGCCTGACCGGCCTGCAGGCGGCGATCCGCGCCGGCGAGGTCACCAAGCAGTACCTGTGCCTGATGGTCGGCCACCCGTCCAAGGCCAAGTTCGACGTCAATGCGCCGTTGCGCAAGTCCGCCCTGCAGGGTGGCGAGCGCATGGTGCGGGTCAGCGAGGACGGCAAGCCCGCGCTCACCTTCTTCCGCGAGATGGAGCAGTACCCTGGCGCCCGCCTGATGCAGGCCACCCTGGGCACCGGCCGTACCCACCAGATCCGCGTGCATGCCGCCCACGTCGGCCACCCGTTGGCGGGCGACCCGAAGTACGGGGACCGCGAGATGAACAAGCGCTTCCGCGAGATGGGGCTGCAGCGGCTGTTCCTGCATGCCTCGCATCTCAGTTTCGAGCTGGATGGGCGCCTCTACAGCTTTTCCGCGCCACTGCCGGACGACCTGAAGGTGTTCCTCGACGTGCTGGCGGTGAAAGGCAAGCACCTGCCGTACATCCAGGCGCTGAAGTCCCGTGGCGATCATCCCTGATCGCGAAGATCAAACGGGCGGCCATCCATGGCCGCACTCTTCAAAGAAAGAAACGGGCGCTGACTTCCAGCGAACGCAGCAGGCCACCCACCAGGCCGGCCTCCACCAGCAGCGCGCAGGCGGCGTGCGCCACGGCCACCGGCAGCAGCGCGCGCGAGCGCAGGAAGCACCAGGCCCACCACAATTCGGCCAGCAGGCAGAGCTGCATCAGGGCACCGTTCGGGGTGTGCATCAAGGCAAACACGATGGCCGTGAACAGCACGGCGAAGGCCGGATGCAAGCGGCCACTTTCGAGGCGGCGCAGCACCACGGCCAGCATCAGCCATTGCTGCAGGGCCGCCCATACCAGGTAGGTCAGCAGATGGCCGGGGGCGGGTGCCGTGAAGTGCCAGCCGCGGCCCGCCACCAGCAGCAGCGCCAGCGGCAGCAAGGCGAACGGCAGCAGCCAGGCATGCCAGTCACCGAGCCAGCACCACGTTGCCGGCCGTTGCCGCCATTCGGCCTGCACTGCGAACAGCAGGGCGCCACCGAAGGTCAGCAAGCCGGGCCAGGTGGCCCGCAGGCCCCATTGCAGGCCGACGACCAGCCACAAGGGTCCCGCGAGGCAGCCGCCGAGTTCAAGCCAGCGGCGCCGGGACAGGCGCGGCGGCCGCAAGGCCAGGCCGGCCAATACCAGCAGATAACCGATGGTGCCGATCCAGGGTACCCAGCCGTGGTCGCCTGACTCGCGGGCAGCCATCGGCACATCACCATGCGGCAGGATCAGGGCGCCCGGCCGTTGCCGCCAGACCAGCTGGCGCAGGGCCAGCTGCGTTTCGGCCGAGGCATCGGCCGGCAGGGCGATCCAGGGTGCCGCCGGCAAGGCGGGATCCGCGAGTTGTCGCGTCGTCGTTGCCGGATCGGGCGACAGCCGCAGCGTAGGCTGGGGTGGCATCGACAAATGGGCTGTGCCGCGCAACGCCACGTCGTCCAGGCGCAGCGATGCCCGGGCAGGCAACGCCAGCTTCAGCCGCAGCACCTCGATGCGTCGTGGCGCGGCGCAGTCGCCGCCGTCGGCAGCCTGCCAGCGCAACTGGCGCAGATCGACCACGGCATGCAGCGGACCGGCCGCGACCGGCGCGTCCTGCCAGCCAAGGCACCCCGCTTGACCCAGCCGCGGCTGCCAGGCCACGCCGAGCCGGAACGGCGCATC
Source organism: Rhodanobacter geophilus (assembly GCF_040812275.1). Lineage (NCBI taxonomy): Bacteria > Pseudomonadati > Pseudomonadota > Gammaproteobacteria > Lysobacterales > Rhodanobacteraceae > Rhodanobacter > Rhodanobacter geophilus. Next base: position 28,121 of record NZ_JBFOHL010000017.1, read on the forward strand.
GGCTTCGCCACGCAGCGTCAGCAACGGCCAATGCCCCGGATCGAGCATGCCGCTCACCGGCAAACCGAGTTCAAACGGCGTGCCGTCACGACTGTGGATGCGCAGGCCGCCGTCCACGCTTTGCACGTCGGCGGCACCGAAGGCGCGTCCGGCCACGAGGTCATGCGGCTGGCGCAGGCGCCATTGCCACAGCGGCTCGCCGCGCACGATCCGGGCCAGTTGCCGATCCGCAACGCGGTGCAGGTGGCTCGACGTGATTCCCGCAGCCAGCTCACGCAGGCCGGGCAGCAGCAGCGCCACCAGCAGCGCAAGGCCCGCGCCGGCCAGCCACTTGCGCATCGTCGACGGCAGCGATCGCCGCACGTTCAACGCGCCAGCAGCGCCTCGACCTTGGCCGCGCAGATGATGTCGTTGAGCGAGAGTCCGCCCACGTCATGGGTGGACCAAAGCAGCTGGCAATGGCCATAGCCCGCTTCGATGTCGGGATGGTGATCCTCGTGGTTGGCCAGGAAGCCGACCGCGTTGATGAAGCCCAGCGTGTGGCGGAAATCGGGGAAGCGGAAATCCTTGACGATCGCGTGGCCATCCGCGGCGAGCTTCCAGTCGGGCAGCAGCTGCAGCAACTGGGTGATCTTGTCCGCGCTCAACGCATGTTCCTTGCCCTTGCGTGGCTGGCAATGCTGGCTGGCGAAATCGTGGATGTTCATGGCGGCTCCATATGGAAGGCGAGGCTGCGCAGCGTCGAAGTTGCGTGCGCAAATGTCAAAGCCCGCAGCCATGGCAAAACAGTACTAAAATGGTGCTGATTCGGCGGTCGCATGCATGCGGCCGCTGCACCATCCGCACAGGTGAAGCATGATCGAGATTTCGGAACGCGCGCAGCAGCATTTCCGCCGCCTGCTGGCGCAACAGGGCAGCGAGGGACTGGGTATCCGGCTGCACGTGACCGCGCCGGGCACGCCGGCGGCCAACTGCGAGCTGGAGTTCTGCGAACCGGCCGAGCTGGCCGGCAACGAGTGGACGATCGAGTGCGCCGGGTTCGACTTCCATGTCGAGGGCGACAGCGCGTCGTGGCTGGACGGCGCCAGCATCGACTTCGAGCCGAACGCCACCGGTGGCCTGCTCAACATCCGCGCACCGAAGATCAAGGGCGACGTGCCGGGGCTGGAGGCCGGGCTGATCGAGCGCGTGCGCTACGTGCTCGATGCCGAGATCAATCCGCGGCTGGCTTCGCATGGTGGCCGCGTCACCCTGCTGGAAGTGGATGCCGAGGGCGTGGTGAAGCTGCAGTTCGGCGGCGGCTGCCACGGCTGTGGCATGGTCGACGTCACCCTGAAGCAGGGCGTGGAGAAGACCCTGCGCGAACGCGTGCCGGAAGTGACCGCGGTGCGCGATGCCACCGACCACAGCGGCGGCAAGCAGCCGTACTACGACAAGCACGAGGGCAAGTCGGCGCTGGGCTGAGCGGTGGATGCTCGCGACCGTGCTTGATCGCGAACATCGAACGGGCGCCCGTCCATGGCCGCACTGTTCGATTCGTGCGCTCGTCCGTGAGCGCAGAACAGGATCGAAAGCGGCCATCCATGGCCGCACTCTCCAAAAGGAAAAGCCCGCCGCAAGGCGGGCTTCCTGTTTGGGGCAGGGCGGATCAATCGCCCTGGATGTGACCCTTCAACGTGTCCAGCTTGGTCGGCAGGCTGGAGAAGTAGGCGGAGATGTCCTCGATGTCCTGGTCGGACAGCGTGGCGACCATGCCCTTCATGATCGGGTTGTTGCGTCCGCCGTCCTTGTACTCGTGCAGCACCTGCTGCAGGTATTCGTTGTACTGGCCGGCGAGGCGCGGGTACTGCGGGTCGACCGCGTTGCCGTCGGCGCCGTGGCAGGCGAAGCAGGCGGCGGCCTTGGTCTTGCCGTTCGCGGCATTGCCGCTGGCCAGCAGTGGAGCGGAGGCGAACGCCAGGACGGCGCCACATGAAAGCAGGGCGAGTGCGCGTTGCATGCGTGGATCCTTGAGGTTCGCGATCACTTGATCGGCGTGAGGCTGGACAGGTAGGCGGCGATGTCCTTGATGTTCTGCTCGGACAGGCTTTGCGCCTGCGCCACCATCGTCGGATACGTGCGGTCGCCGCTCTTGTACCCGTTCAGCGCATTGATGATGTACTGCTCGTTCTGCCCGGCGATCTTCGGCACGGGATAGTCCGGATAGGCATTGGCGTAACCCGGTATGCCATGGCACCCGGCGCAGGTATAGACCAGCGTGCGTCCGGCAGCCTTGTCGCCTTCGGCGTGCGCGCTGGCGGTGGCCAGCAGGGCGGCAGCGGCTGCCAGACCAAGCAATTGCAGTCGAATCATCGAGATCGTTCCCCAGGTGCGGCGACGGATGCGAATCAATGCAGCAACCGACGCAGTATAGACAGCAGTTCCGGGCACGGACAACATGCTGCACGGTTTGCCGCAAGGCGGCGTTTTGTCGCGATCAGACCAGGCTGCGGAAGATGTGGATGCCGGCGCTGTACTCGCCGACGATGGTGCCCAGGCTGACCAGGAAGAAGTTCAGCAGGGTGCGCGCCACCCGGTTCTTCCACCAGCCGCTCCAGTGCACGATGTCGTCGCGCAGGGTATCGAAGTCGGCCACGCGCGGACGGCGCACCCAGGCCTCGGCCATCGCGCTGATGCCGCCGGCGGGAATGCCGGGGCGGAACGGCTTGATCGGCGCGGCGATGAAGGCGGCAAGGATGCTGAGCGGATGCGCGCCCGCGGCGACCGCGCCCAGCGCGGCGAAGCCGCCGGTGAACAGCACCCATGCGGTGAGCGCCTGCGTGCCCAGCGCGGCATTCTTGTGGAAGGCCCAGGCGATCGCGGCGAACACCGCCAGCACCAGGCCCACGGCCAGCCATTTCGGCCAGCGCGCCTTCGGCGGCGATTGCGCCAATCCGGCCGCCGTGGCGGCCGGGTCGTCATGTCCGTCGCGCAGGGCCTGGCACATGCCCTTCAAGTGGCCGGCACCGATCACCACCAGCACGCGGCGCGGCGTGGCCGACGGATGGCGTGCGGCTTCCTCGCGCAGGCGCGCGGCCATGTAGGCGTCGCGCTCGCCGATCAGGCTCTGGTAGAGCGGCTTCGATTCGCTGGCGAATTCGCTGAATGCGCTCTCCAGCATGTCGCCCTGCTTGAGCTTCTCGATCTCGCCGGCGTCGATCTCCTCGCGCTCGAACACGCTGGCGAGCAGGCCGCCGAGCAGGCCGAAGCGCTGCCAGAAGCCCACGCTGTGCCAGGCGCGCTTGAGCGTGGTGCCGACCTCGCGGTCGACCAGCCACAACGGCAGGGCGCGCGCCTCGGCGCCATCCATCGCCGCCTTCATCTCGGCGCCGGGCTGGATGCCGGATTGTTCGGCGAGGCGCTTCTGGAACGTGGAAAGCACCAGGCTGGCGGCGACCATGCCGGCCTTGCCCTGGCGGATTACCTGGAACAGGTCCATGCGCTTGAATGCGTCGGGATCGCGCATGCCTTGCGCGCGGCTCTCGCACAGCTCCACCGCCACCGCGTCGAAATGCTCGTGCTCCAGCAGTGCCTCGACCGCCTCCATGCTGCTGCGCGAGACGTGGGCGGTGCCCAGCACCACGTATTCCACGCCATCGCGCTGCACGCGCTCGATCGGCTGGTCCTGCAGCACCGCGGGCAAGGGCAGGGCGGGTTCGGGGACACTCATGCGCAGGGCGTACCGGTCACGGGGAGAATCCAAGCATGGGGATGCGCTCCGCGCGAAGCAAGTCGAAAGTGCGGGCATGACTGGCGGTCCGCGTGATTTCCGCGATCAAGCATGGGGCATTGAAGAGTGCGGCCATGGATGGCCACCCGTCTGGTCCTCGCGACCAGGAATGATCGCAAAGGCAAGCCCTAGTCCCTGAAGCGCTTGAGCAGGTCGCCGTAGGCGTCGATGCGGCGGTCGCGCAGGAAGGGCCAGATGCGGCGCACGTGCTCGCTGCGCTGCATGTCGATCTCGGCGAGCAGCAGCTCGCGCGCATCGGTGCCGGCCTGGGCGAGGAATTCGCCCTGCGGCCCGGCCACGAAGCTGGTGCCCCAGAACCGGATGCCGGCTCCGGAGCCCGAGGGATCGGCCTCGTGGCCGGTGCGGTTGCAGGCCAGCAGTGGCAGGCCGTTCGCCACCGCGTGGCCGCGCTGCACGGTGACCCAGGCCTCGCGTTGGCGATCCTTCTCGTCCTGCGCGTCGTTCGGGTCCCAGCCGATCGCGGTGGGGTAGAGCAGCAGCTCCGCACCGGCCAGCGCCATCAGGCGCGCGGCTTCCGGATACCACTGGTCCCAGCACACCAGCACGCCCAGCTTGCCCACCGAGGTCTGGACCGGCTCGAAGCCGAGGTCGCCCGGCGTGAAGTAGAACTTCTCGTAGAACGCCGGATCGTCGGGGATGTGCATCTTGCGGTACTTGCCCGCGATCGCCGCCGAGCGGTCGAACACCACGGCGGTGTTGTGGTACAGCCCGGCCGCGCGCTTCTCGAACAGCGAGGCCACCACCACCAGCTTCAGCTCCTCAGCCAGCTTGCCGATGCGTGCGGTGCTCGGGCCGGGAATGCTCTCGGCCAGGTCGAACAGGTCGACCGACTCGTGCTGGCAGAAATACGGGCCGTTGTGCAGCTCCTGCAGCAGCACCAGCTCGGCGCCGGCCCTGGCGGCCTCGCGCAGGCCGGCCTCGATCGCGTCGAGGTTGGCGTCGCGGCTGCCGCGGTCGGTTTCCTGCAACAGGGCGGCTTTCAGGATCTTGCGGGTCATGGGCGGTTCGGCGTGGGGTTTGCGCCGCATAGTGTAGCGAAGGCCGGCAGCCATGACCGTTTCGCGCCGCTTGGACTACTCTGGATCATGCAGTACTTCCAAAGCGGAGGTGGCGGATGGGCAGGGGCAGCGCACGCACGATCGACTCATGCGGTACCAGGCAGGGAGGTGGCGAATGAACATCGTCACCACCTGGCTGCTGTGCAAGTACGAGCGCTGGAAGCAGGACACGCTGAGCCAGAGCGATTTCCGCCCCAGCGTCAGCATCCTCAAGCTCTCGCTGATGGCGGTGTTCGTGGGCATCGCGGCGGCGTTCGTCGCCTGGGTGCTGTACCGGATGATCGGCCTGGTCACCAACTTGTCGTTCCGCCAGGAATTCTCCTTCGGGTTCGTCGCGCCGGGCCTGCATGCGCCGGTCTGGGCGATCGTGCTGGCACCGCTGGTGGGCGGCCTGCTGGTGGGGTTGATGGCGCGCTACGGCAGCGACCGCATCCGCGGCCACGGCATTCCCGAGGCGTTGGAGGCGATCCTGTTCCGCCGCAGCAAGATGATGGCGAAGGTGGCGATCCTGAAGCCGCTGTCGGCGGCGATCGCGATCGGCACCGGCGGCCCGTTCGGCGCCGAGGGGCCGATCATCATGACCGGCGGCGCGGTGGGCTCGCTGTTCGGCCAGATGTTCTACCTCACCTCGATGGAGCGCCGCACCTTGCTGGTGGCGGGGGCCTGCGCGGGCATGGCGGCCACCTTCGGCACGCCGATCGCGGCGACCCTGCTGGCGGTGGAATTGCTGCTGTTCGAGCTGCGCCCGCGCAGCACGATCCCGGTGGCGATCGCCTGCTTCGTGGCCGATGCGCTGCGCATGTGGCTGCTCGGGCCCGGCGCGCTGTTTCCGCTGGCGACCGCATTCGAGGTGAGCCTGCCGACCTTCGGCCTGGCCGCGGCGTGCGGCTTCCTCGCCGGTCTGCTGGCGACGGCGCTCACCGCGCTGGTGTATCGCGCCGAGGACGCGTTCCATCGGCTGCCGGTGCACTGGATGTGGTGGCCGCTGATCGGCGCGATGGTGGTGAGCGCCGGCGGCGTGATCGACCCCAGCACGCTGGGCGTGGGCTATGACGTGATCGACAAGCTGCTGACCGGCCAGCTGGTGGGCATGGCGATCCTGGTGTTCATGCTGGTGAAGTCCGCGATGTGGGTGATCTACCTGGGCTCGGGCACTTCCGGCGGCGTGCTGGCGCCGCTGCTGTCGCTGGGTGCGGGCCTGGGCGGGCTGGAGGCGATGGTGTTCCCGGGCCACGATCCGCTGCTATGGCCGCTGCTCAGCATGGGCGCGATGCTGGCCGGCGTGATGCGCCTGCCGTTCACCTCGATCATGTTCGCGCTGGAACTCACCCACAACGCCAGCGCGTTGCCGGTGCTGCTGGTGTCCTGCACCACGGCTTACGGCGTGAGCGTGTTCCTGATGAAGCGCTCGATCCTCACCGAGAAGATCGCCCGGCGCGGCCTGGACATCTTCCGCGAGTACACGGTGGATCGGCTCGAGCACATCCCGGTACGCGAGGTGATGACCACCGCGATGATCACCGTGCCCGGCGAACTCAGCGTGCGCGAACTGGCCGAGCGTTACTTCGGTCCCGATCAGCAGTACCGCGCGTTCCCGGTGCTGGATGCCGACGGTGGCCTGCTCAACGTGGTCAACCGGCAGGACGTGCAGCGCTGGCTCAGGGAAGATCCCGCGGGCAGCTCGCGGCTGGCGGACGTGGTGGGCAGGGAACCGGTGGTCGCCTTGCCCGACGAGAGCTGCCAGAGCGTGGCGGTGCGCGCCGCGGTGGAGAAGCTCGACCGCATCCCGGTGGTCGGCCCCGACCGCCGCACCCTGCTCGGCATGGTCACCCGCTACGACCTGCTCAAGCCGTACACGCACTACCACGACGAGGAAAAGGTGCGCGAGCGCTTCTTCCGCAACGGCAAGGGCAGCGAGCAGTAGCAGGGGAAGGGAAGCAAGGGAACAGCGTGGCGCATCCTGCGCGCGCTCGCTTCCCACGCCTCTTCACTCGCCCCTTTTCCTGTCACACCAGCCCGGCCGGCAGCTGCATGGTGATGCAGTGCAGGCTGCCGTTCTGCCAGATCAGCGGGCGGCAAGGCACCTGCACCACGACGCGGCCCGGATGCGCGCGCTCGATGATGCGCGCGGCCTCGTCGTCGGCCGCATCGCCGTAGGCCGGCACCAGCACCGCACCGTTGACGATCAGGTAGTTCGCATACGAGGCGGCGAGGCGGCGATCTTCGTCGATGATGGGCTGCGCCCACGGCAGCGGCTGCAGGTGATATGGCTTGCCGTCGACGGTGCGCAGCGCGGCCAGTTCTTCGCCCATGCGCGCGAGCTCGCCGTAGTGTTTGTCGTCCGCGTCGTCACAGGCCTGGTACACGATGTTTTCGCCGGGTGCGAAGCGGGCGAGGGTATCGATGTGGGCGTCGGTGTCGTCGCCTTCGAGATGGCCGTGGTCCAGCCACAGGATGCGGCTGGCGTGCAGGCTGTCCCGCAGGATCGCGTCCATCGCCTCGCGGCTCTGCTCCGGATGGCGCTGGTGCAGGCACTTCCAGGTGGTGAGCACGGTGCCGGCGCCGTCGCTTTCGATGCCGCCGCCCTCCAGCGCCCAGTCGATGCGCCGGTGCCCGGCCTCGCCGAATGCGCCGGCCTCGAACAGGCCGGCGACCAGTGCGTCATCCTGTTCGGCGCCGAACTTGCCGCCCCAGCCGGTGAAGCGGAAATCGGCGAGCTGGAAGCGGCCGTCGTCGGCCTTCAGCGTGATCGGGCCGGAGTCGCGCAGCCAGGTGTCGTCGTAGGGCAGTTCGATAAAGCGGATGCGCTCCAGGTTGACGCCCGTCTCGCGCAACCGTGCCTCGGCATGCGCGCGCACGTCGGCATCGGCCACCACCACAACCAGCCGCTGGAAGCGAATGACCGCCGCGGCCAGCGCCACGTAGGTGGTTTCCACCTCGGCCAGCCGTTCGGCCCAGTCGGTGCCGGCATGCGGCCAGGCGATCAGCACCGCGGCTTGCGGCTCCCATTCGGCGGGCAGGCGCCAGCGGGGTTCGGTCATGGCGGGATCTCGTGTGGGTCAGGGCGAAGCGCGGATGGCGCGACCGCGCATTTTATGCGAAGGCGCACGAGAACGCGCCCCGCGTTGCCGCAGGGCGCGTCGTCGGTGGCGGGTTCAGTTCACCGCGGCGGGGTGGGTGTTGTTGCCGGCCGGCGTGTTCAGCACGGAATGGATCACGTGGTCGTGCTCGAAGTACACGATGAAGCGGGGATATTCCCAGCGGTTGATCACCGGGTGCTTCTTGGTGTCGCCGCCGCGCGGCGAGAGCTTGCGCTGCGGCGCTCCGTAGCGCTGCTCGACCTGCGCCATGGTCATGCCGCGCGCGGGCAGGTGCATGCCCTTTTCCTGCTGCACGCGATGGATCAGCAGGTTGTCGGCGTGAGCCGGCTGCGGCACGGCTAGGCCGCCGGCACCGAAAGCGATGGCTGCCAGCAAGGGCAGGCTGTGGCGATGCTTGAACATGGTCCCCTCTCCGCGCAAGGCGTTGCCGCGTCGTTGTAGCAGAACTGTTTGCGACTATCCACGGTCCGCCGCGCCGGGTGTGACCGCCATAACCGTTATCATGGCCGGCCGAATCGCCCCGATTGAAGTGCCCCGATGATCGCGTTCCGCCATTTTGCCCTGCGCCGCGGCAGCCGCCTGCTGCTGTCCGACATCGACCTGGTGATCCAGTCCGGCTGGCGGCTGGGCGTGATCGGCCGCAACGGCTGCGGCAAGTCCAGCCTGTTCGCGGCGCTGCAGGGCGAGGTGGAGGCCGACGCGGGGGACGTCGACCTGCCGGCGAAGCTGCGCCTGGCCTCGGTGGCGCAGGAGACGCCCGCACTGCCCGATCCGGCGATCGATTACGTGCTGGGCGGCGACGTGGAACTGGCCGCCGCCCTGCGCGACGAAGCCGAGGCGCAGGCGCGCGGCGACAGCGAGGCGATGGCCCGCGCGCATCACCGCATCGAGGAACTGCACGGCTACGACGCCCGCGCCCGCGCCGGCCGCCTGCTGCACGGCCTGGGCTTCGCGCCGGAGACGCACGAGCGCGCGGTGAAGGAGTTTTCCGGCGGCTGGCGCGTGCGCCTGAACCTGGCGCACGCGCTGATGGCGCCGTCCGAACTGCTGCTGCTCGACGAGCCCACCAACCACCTCGACCTCGACGCCGTGCTGTGGCTGGAGGAATGGCTGCGCCGCTACCAGGGCACCTTGCTGATCATTTCGCACGACCGCGAGTTCCTCGATGGCGTGATCGACCACACCCTGCACCTGGTCGACGGCGGCGCGCGGCTCTACAGCGGCAACTACAGCGCGTTCGAGCGCCTGCGCGCGGAGCAGTTGCGCCAGCAGCAGATCGCCCATGAGCGCGAGCAGGCCGAGCGCGCGCACCTGCAGAGCTTCATCGACCGCTTCAAGGCCAAGGCCAGCAAGGCCAAGCAGGCGCAGTCGCGCATGAAGCGGCTGGAGAAGATGGCCGGCACCGAGGCGGTGCGCGCCGAGCGCGCGTTCCATTTCCAGTTCGCCAGACCCGAGCGCGTGCCCGATTCCATGCTGCAGCTGGAAGATGTGGTGGCCGGCTACCCTGATTTTCCCCCTCTCCCCATTGGGGAGAGCGCCGGGGTGAGGGGCGGTGCTGGCGAAAGTGCTTCGATGTTTGTCCCCGCGAGTCTCGACCCCTCTCCCCAACCCTCTCCCCTGATGGGAGGGGGGGCGAACGTCGTCCTGACGGACGTGCGTTATTCGATTGAAGCGGGCGAGCGCATCGGCCTGCTCGGCCCGAACGGCGCGGGCAAATCCACCCTGGTCAAGACCCTGGTCGGCGAACTGCCGCCGCTGGGCGGCGAACGCAAGGCGCACAAGGACCTGAAGATCGGCTACTTCGCCCAGCACACGGTGGAAAGCCTGCGCGAAGGCGCCAGCCCGTTCGACCACCTGCAGGACAAGGCGCCCGGCGTGGCCGCGCAGGTACTGCGCGATTTCCTCGGCACCTGGAACTTCGCCGGCGACCGCGCCTTCGAGTCGGTGGACGGTTTCTCCGGCGGCGAACGCGCGCGCCTCGCGCTGGCGCTGATCGCCTGGGACAAGCCCAACCTGCTGCTGCTCGACGAGCCCACCAACCACCTCGACCTCGACATGCGCGAGGCGCTGGCCGATGCGCTGGCCGATTTCGATGGCGCGCTGGTGCTGGTGTCGCACGACCGCCACCTGCTGGGCATGGTCAGCGACAGTTTCTGGCGCGTGGCCGACGGCGTGGTGGAGCCGTTCGACGGCGACCTCGACGATTACGCCCGCTGGCTGCGCTCGCGCGGCAATGCGGCAAAGAAAAGCGCGAAGAAAATTGAAGAGTGCGGGCAAGGAGGCCCGCTTCCTGATACCCGCACGCAGGACGCGCGCACAAATACATCCCGCCGCAATGCCGCCCAGCAGCGCGAGAGCGAAAAGGCCTCGCGTCAGCGCGTGAAGAAAGTCGAGGCACGCGTGGCCGCCATCGACGCCGAACTGGCATTGCTCGAAACGAAGCTGGCCGACCCGGAGACCTACCACGGTCCCACCGCCGCGCTGATGAAGCTCGGCCAGCAGCAGGCCGAGCTGCGCCGCGAGAAGGAAACGCTGGAAGCGGAATGGATCGCCCTGTACGAGGAACTGGAAGCCTGATGGGCGCGCCAGCGACGCAGTTGTGGCTGCCGGCGCTGGATCGCCTCGATCGCGCGCACCCGCTGCGTCGCCTGCTGGCGCAGGCGGATCGGCTGGCCGACGTTGCGAGCAGCCGGCTCGCATGCCTGGCCAAGGCCTTTCATGCCGATGCGGCCACGCTGCCGGTGGCTGCGCTGATCCGCGAACACCTGGCCGGCGACGCCGGCGAGGCGACGTGGCTCAATGCCGATCCCGCCTGGGTGCAGCCGGACATGACCGGCGTGCGCCTGCTTGCCTGCGGTTCGATGTCGCTGGCGATGGACGAGGCGCAAGCCTTCGCAGGGGAGCTGCAACCGGCGTTCGCCGGGCTCGGCCTGCGCCTGGAAGTCGGCGCGCCAAACCAGTGGCAGGTGCGCCTCGCGCCCGACGCGCACCTGCCCGATTTCGCCACGCCTGAACAGGCGCTGGGCGAGGACTTGTACCAGCACCTGCCGCAAGGCGCGGAAGGCCGCCCGTGGCGCATGCTGCTCAACGAGGTGCAGGTGCTGCTGCACCAGCATCCCCTGAATGCCGCGCGGCAGTCGCGCGGCCTGCCGCCGGTCAACAGCGTGTGGCTGTGGGGAGCCGGGCGGTTGCCAGCGCCGCTGCAAAGCGGGTTCGCCGGCGTGCTCGGCAACGACGCGTTGCTGCTTGCGCTGGCATCGCGTGCGGCCATTCCGTCGCAGGCCCGGACACAAGAAGCCGTGGCGGCGGCGCAGGCCGGCTGGCTGGTCGATCTGCAGGACCTGCCTGCCGCCGAATTCGGCGATGCGTGGTGGCCGGCGATCCAGGCGCTGGCGCAGCGGCAGCCCTTGCACCTCGCGTTCGCCGGCGGCGAGCGCTGGTCGTGGCGGCCGTTGCATCGCTGGCGCTTCTGGCGCGGAGCGTCGCGGTGAACACGCTGGAGCTGCGGCGACGCGAGTTGCAGGGCGAGCCATCCGGCTGGGGCGCCTCCGTGCACCCGGTACTGCAACGCATCTACGCGGCGCGTGGCGTGCTGCAACCGGATGGTGTGGAGCATCGCCTGCAGCGTCTGGTGCCGCCGCAGTCGCTGGGCGGCCTGGAGGCCGCCACCGACCTGCTGGCCGAGGCGATCCGCGCGGACTGGGCCATCCTGATCGCCGGCGACTACGACTGCGATGGCGCCACCGGCACCGCGGTGGCCGTGCGCGGCCTGCGCATGCTGGGCGCGAGGCGCGTGGGCTATGCCGTGCCGAACCGCTTCGTGCATGGCTATGGCCTGACGCCGGCGCTGGTCGACTCGCTGCAGCCGCGCCCGCAACTGGTCGTCACCGTGGACAACGGCGTGGCCAGCGTGGCCGGCGTGGCGCGGGCACGCGAACTCGGCATGCGGGTGATCGTCACCGATCATCACCTGCCCGGCGAGCAGTTGCCCGATTGCGATGCACTCGTGAATCCCAATGTGAACCTTGAAAAGTGCGGGCAGGCAAGCCCGCTTTTTGATCCATGCGCACAGGATGCGCGCATGAAGAACCTCGCGGGCGTCGGCGTGATGTTTTACCTGCTGCTCGCATTGCGCGCGAAGTTGCGGGGGCAGGGGGCCTTCGCGGGCGGCGAACCCGACCTCTCCACCTTGCTGGACCTGGTGGCGCTGGGCACCGTGGCCGACCTGGTGCCGCTGGATTTCAACAATCGCGTGCTGGTGAAGGCGGGCCTGCGGCGCATCCGCGGCGGCCGTGCCAGTGCCGGCATCGCCGCGCTGATCGAATGCGGCAGGCGCAGCGCCACTACCTTGTGCGCCAGCGATCTCGGCTTCGTCGTGGGGCCGCGGCTCAACGCGGCAGGCCGGCTGGAAGACATGCAGCTCGGCGTGGAATGCCTGCTCACCGACGACGCGGCGCAGGCTCGCCGCTACGCCGGCCAGCTCGACCAGATCAACCGCGAGCGCCGCGACCTGCAGGCCTCGATGGTGGCCGAGGCCGAAGTGATGACCGCCGGCCTGCGCGACATCGACGCCGTGGGCGTGGCGCTGTACGAGCCGTCGTGGCATGCCGGCGTGGTGGGCCTGGTGGCCTCCAAATTGAAGGAACGCCTGCATCGGCCGGTGATCGCCTTTGCGCCGGCCACGCTCGACGAGTGCGGCGATGCATCGCCGCTTGCCGATGCTCGCGCAGGGGAAGTGCATGGCCGTCATTCCGACGCCGGACACCTGCGTGGATCGGGCCGCTCGATTCCCGGTTTCCACCTGCGCGATGCACTGGTGATGATAGACGCACGCCAGCCCGGCCTGATCGAGCGCTTCGGCGGGCATGCGATGGCGGCGGGATTGAGCTTGCGTGCCGCCGATTTGCCGCGTTTCGCCGCCGCCTTCGACGCCGTCGCGCGCGAGCTGATCGCGCCGGAACGCCTGCAGGCCGCGCTCTACACCGATGGCGAACTCCCCGCCGGAAGCCTGTCGCTGGAGCTGGCGTTGCAACTGCGCGGCGCCGGTCCCTGGGGGCAGGCCTTTCCGGAGCCGCTGTTCGACAACGTGTTCGAATGTGCGGGCTGGAAACCGATGGGCGAGGGCCATTGGCGGCTCGACCTGCGCGACCCGCGCGACGGCAGCCTGCACGACGCGGTGATGTTCAACGTGGGCGCCGCGACGCCGCCGGCGCGCCTGCGCGCGGTCTACGAGTTCGTCGTCAACGACTGGCAGGGGCGCGAGTCGCCGCGCCTGCTGTTGCGTCACGTCGAACCGGCCTGACTCGCGCGGCATTCACGGTATGCGCGGCAGACTGGTTTCCCGCCGCCACGGAGACCGTCATGCTCGAACAGATCGATGGATTGCCGCCCGGCACGCTGGGCTTCCGCGCGCATGGCCAGGTGACCGCCGCGGATTACGAGCAGGTGCTGGTGCCGGACGTGGAGGCGGTGTTCGCGCTCAACCGCAAGCTGCGCATGCTGTTCGTGGTGGCGCCGGACTTCACCGGTTTCGACGCCGGCGCGATGTGGGACGACTGCATGCTCGGCATCCGCCACATCAGCGGCTTGGACCGGGTGGCGCTGGTGACCGACGTGCCGTGGCTGCGCGCGGCGGCCAAGGCGACGCGCCTCCTGGTGCCGGCCGACTTCCGCCTGTTCGCGCTGGCCGAACTGGAGCAGGCGGCGCGCTGGATCGCCGAGCCCGCGGACGGCTGAGCGTATGGACGGCCGAACACGTCATGCCGAATCGTCACTTGCGCGGCGGGCCGCCTTCTGTTCTAGTCGGCCCATGACCTTCACGACCGCCATGCTTGCGAACGCCGCCGCGCCTGCCGCGCGGAGCCTCGTGGCGGCCGCCAGCAACAATAATCGCGCGAACAATAACGCCAACCGTTGGCGGGCCCGCGCGTAGCTGAAAGCAACACCACCAGACACGCGACCAAGGCCCGCCCAGTGCGGGCCTTGGTTTTTTTGTGTGCCCGGTTTGTGCGTGGCTCCATCCACGCAAAGCAAAACCGGCCATCCGTGGCCGACTTGAGTCAACCAAGCGCGTATCCCTCCGCGCAGAGCAACCCCGGCCATCCGTGGCCGACTTTCAAAAAGAGCTTTGTTTCCAATCGTCGCATCAACCATGCAAAGGCCAACCACCATGTGCTCGATTTTCGGAATGTTCGACCTGCAGCCGGGCGACGACCTGGCTGCCTTGCGCCGGCAGGCGCTGGAGCTGTCGCAGCGCCAGCGCCATCGCGGTCCCGACTGGAGCGGGGTGTTCGTGGATGCCGGGGTGATCCTGGTGCACGAGCGCCTGGCCATCGTCGACCCGGCCAGCGGTGCGCAGCCGCTGCGTTCGCGCGACGGCGAACTGGCGCTGGCGGTGAACGGCGAGATCTACAACCACCAGGCATTGCGCAAGGCCAGCGCCTACGACTTCACCACGGGGTCGGACTGCGAGGTGATCAACGCGCTGTATCGCGAACACGGCGCGGCGGGATTCATCGAGCATGGCCTGGCGCTGCTCAACGGCATCTTCGCTTTCGCGTTGTGGGACGGCGCGGCGCGGCGCTATCTCATCGCGCGCGACCCCGTCGGCGTGTGCCCGCTGTACTGGGGGCACGACGAACAAGGCCGCCTGTGCGTGGCCTCGGAGATGAAGGCCTTGGTCGGCGTGTGCGCGGACGTGGCCGCGTTCCCGCCCGGCCACGTCTACGACAGCGCCAGCGGCGAGCTGCGCCGCTACTACCAGAGGGAATGGCGCGACCATGCCGCCACGCGCGGCCACGAAGTGCCGGCGGCCGAGCTGCGCGAAGCTTTCGAGCAGGCCGTGCATCGCCAGTTGATGACCGACGTGCCCTACGGCGTGCTGCTTTCCGGCGGACTGGATTCCTCGCTGGTGGCCGCCTGCGCCGCGAAGTTCGCGCGCGAGCGCATCGAGGACAACGACCGCAGCGAGGCGTGGTGGCCGCGCCTGCACTCCTTCGCGATCGGGCTGGACGGCTCGCCCGACCTCGCCGCCGCGCAGATCGCCGCCGACGCGCTGGGCACCGTGCACCACGGCTTCGTCTACACCTTCTGGGAAGGCCTGGACGCGGTGCCCGAGGTGATCCGGCACCTGGAGACCTACGACGTCACCACCATCCGCGCCGCCACACCGATGTACCTGCTGGCCCGGCGCATCAAGGCGATGGGGGTGAAGATGGTACTGTCGGGCGAGGGTTCGGACGAGCTCTTCGGCGGCTACCTGTACTTCCACAAGGCGCCCTCGGCGGAAGCGTTCCACGAGGAAACCGTGCGCAAGCTCGACGCCCTGCACAGCTACGACTGCCTGCGCGCGAACAAGGCGATGATGGCCTGGGGCGTGGAGGCGCGCGTGCCGTTCCTCGACCTCGAGTTCATCGACGTGGCGATGGGCATGGATGCCGCGCACAAGATGGCGGGCCACGGAAAAATCGAGAAGCACGTGCTGCGCGCGGCCTTCGACGGCGCCTTGCCGAAGGAAATCCTCTGGCGGCAGAAGGAGCAGTTCAGCGATGGCGTGGGCTATGGCTGGATCGACGGCCTGAAGGCGCATGCCGGACAGCAGGTGAGCGACCGCGAATTCGCCGCGGCGGCGGCACGCTTCCCGTTCAACACGCCGGCCACCAAGGAGGCGTACTTCTACCGGCGCATCTTCGAGCAGTTCTATCCGGGCGAAGCCTGCGCGGCCACCGTGCCGGGCGGCAAGTCGATCGCCTGTTCCTCGCCGGCGGCACTGGCGTGGGATCCGGCGTTCGCGGCGATGGCCGATCCGTCGGGGCGGGCGGTGAAGGGCGTGCACCAGCAGGCGGTGACCTGAGTCCCCGTTGGCCAGCTCAGCGCTTGCGGGCCAGCGTGAGGCCGTCGCCGACCGGCAGCATGGACAGGTCGATGCGCTCGTCGCCGTGCAGGCGCTCGTTGAATACCTGCAGCGCGCGGGTGTCGTCGTCCCGCGCCGGCTGCGCCACCACGCCGCTCCACAGCACGTTGTCGATCGCGATCAGGCCGCCCTGGCGCAGCAGCCGCAGGCAGCGTTCGTAGTAGGCGGCATAGCCGGTCTTGTCGGCGTCGATGAAGGCGAAGTCGTAGCGGCCGGCCGCGCCGGCGGCCAGTTCAGCGTCCAGCGTCTGCAGCGCCGGCGCCAGCCGCAGGTCGATCTTGCGGGCCACGCCGGCGCGCTCCCAGTACGGCCGGCCGATACGGGTGAATTCCTCGCTGATGTCGCAGGCGAGGATGCGGCCCTCGGCGGGCAGGGCCAGCGCCACCGACAAGGCGCTGTAGCCGGTGAACACGCCGATCTCCAGGGTGTGGCGTGCGCCGAGCAGCTTCACCAGCAAGGCCATGAACTGGCCCTGTTCCGGCGAGATCTGCATGCCGGCCCGGGGATGGCTGCGCGTCGCCTCGCGCAGGGCGACCTGCTCCGGATGCTCGCGCAGCGAGTGCGAAAGCAGGTAGCCGTACAGCGTGTCGTCGAGGTTCAGGCTGCGGTTGGACATGGCGGCGCTCCGGCAAGCGGGACCGGCATCCATGGTAGCGCCGGCAGTGCGCCCGGCGTCTGTCGCAGTGCGGCAATTTTGCTACCATGGCGGGCCATCCGTTCGCACGACACGACCATCCATGATCGAGACCAATCCGATCCTCGCGCAGATCGCGGACCTCACGGCCCGCGTCGAGTCGCTTAGGGGGTATCTTTGACTACGCCACCAAGCGCGAGCGCCTCGAAGAAGTAAGCCGCGAGCTGGAAAATCCCAACGTCTGGGACGACCCGCCGCGTGCGCAGGAGCTGGGCCGCGAACGCGCCCGCCTGGACACCGTGGTCACCGGCATCGACGAGCTCACCACGGGCCTGTCCGATGCGAAGGAACTGGTGGAGATGGCCGCCGCGGATGGCGACGAGGACACCGTCGCCTCGGTCGTCGGCGACGTCGCCAAGCTCGAGACCCGGGTCGGCAAGCTGGAATTCCAGCGCATGTTCTCCGGCAAGATGGACGCCACCAACGCCTTCGTCGACATCCAGGCCGGTGCCGGCGGCACCGAGGCGCAGGACTGGGCCGAGATGCTGCTGCGCATGTACCTGCGCTGGGCCGAATCGCGCGGCTGGAAGACCGAGCTGCTGGAAGTCTCCGGCGGCGAAGTGGCGGGCATCAAGTCGGCCACGTTCCGCGTGGAAGGCGACTACGCCTACGGCTGGCTGAAGACCGAGATCGGCGTGCACCGCCTGGTGCGCAAGTCGCCGTTCGATTCCGACAACCGCCGCCACACCAGCTTCACCAGCGTGTTCGTCTCGCCCGAGGTGGACGACGACATCGACATCGAGATCAACCCGGCCGACCTCAGGACCGACGTCTACCGTTCGTCCGGCGCCGGCGGCCAGCACGTCAACAAGACCGAGTCCGCGGTGCGCATCACCCACGTGCCCAGCGGCGTGGTGGTGGCCTGCCAGACCGAGCGCAGCCAGCACGCCAACCGCGATCGCGCGATGAAGATGCTGGCCGCCAAGCTGTACGAGCTGGAGATGCAGAAGCGCAACGCCGAGAAGGACGCGCTGGAAGCGACCAAGTCCGACATCGGCTGGGGCAGCCAGATCCGCAACTACGTGCTCGACCAGAGTCGCATCAAGGACCTGCGCACCGGCGTGGAGCGCTCCGACACGCAGAAGGTGCTGGACGGCGACCTCGACGAGTTCATCGAGGCCAGCCTGAAGTCCGGCCTGGACGCGGGCGCCAAGCGCATCGATGCCTGATGTGGCGCGGAATCGCGGCTGAAGCCGCTCCTACGGGGCCTCGGCGTGCAGGAGCGGCTTCAGCCGCGACCCGTAGAATCGTCCGAGAATCCCACCATTGACGAGGTAGCCAGCATGAATGCCAGGAAGATCTGCAGCATCGTGTTTGCCTGTGCCGCACTGGCGACGTTCGGCGCGAATGCGCAGAGCGCCGGCCAGGACATCAAGCAGGGCGCGAAGGACGTCGGCCACGGCGTCGCCAGCGGTGCCCGCGCCGTGGGCCATGCCACCCGCAACGTGGCGAAGAAGGTTGGCCACGGCGCCAAGGAGGCCGGCACCGGCATCGGCCATGGCGCGAAGAAGGCCGGCGTTGCCGTCGGCCACGGCGCGAAGGAAGGCTGGGACGCCACCAAGCACGCGACCAAGAAAGTGTTCGGCAAGGACGATTGATCGCCTCGTTCTATACCCAAGCCCGTTCACCCTGAGCGCAGGCCCGCAGGGCCGACGCGGGGAGTGGCCAGGGATGGCCGCGCTCCGAGGAGCGCGGAAGTCGAAGGGCCGCGCCGTCTGGCGCTTCGACTTCGCCTGCCGTCGCAAGCTACGCTCAGCGAGAACGGAGGTTTCGAGTCATCCCCCAAAGAACCCAGCAACGGCAGGCATGAACGTGCCGGCCACCACGGAAACCCCATGAGCGAAGCCACCGAAACCCAGCCCGTCGTCGACGAGAACAAGCTGATCGCCGAGCGCCGCGAGAAACTTGCGGCATTGCGCGGGGAGGGCATCGCGTTTCCGAACGACTTCAAGGCGGACAGCTTCGTCGGCGACCTGCAGGACGAATACGCCGACAAGGACAAGTACACCGCGGAAGTGATCGAGGCCGCGCAGCGCCGCGTGAAGGTGGCCGGCCGCATCGTGCTCAAGCGCGTGCAGGGCAAGGTCAGCTTCGCGCAGATCCAGGACATGAGCGGCCGCATCCAGCTGTTCATCCACGCCGGCACCGTGGGCGACGCCTACGAGGCGTTCAAGGGCTGGGACATGGGCGACATCGTGGGCGCCGAAGGCGTGCTGATGCGCACCAAGACCGGCGAGCTGTCGGTGAAGGTGGACGCACTGCGCCTGCTCACCAAGAGCCTGCGCCCGCTGCCGGACAAGCACCACGGCATGGCCGACGTGGAGCAGCGCTACCGCCAGCGCTACGTCGACCTCATCGTCACCCAGGAAGCGCGCGACACCTTCCAGAAGCGCTCGCGCATCATCGGCTTCATCCGCCAGTGGCTGGAGGCCGCGCCGCGCCGCTTCATGGAAGTGGAGACGCCGATGATGCACGTGATCCCCGGCGGCGCCACGGCCAAGCCCTTCATCACCCACCACAACGCGCTGGACATGGATCTCTACCTGCGCGTGGCGCCGGAGCTGTACCTGAAGCGCCTGGTGGTGGGCGGCTTCGACCGCGTGTACGAGATCAACCGCAACTTCCGCAACGAGGGCGTGTCCACCCGGCACAACCCCGAGTTCACCATGCTGGAGCTGTACCAGGCCTACGCCACCTACAACGAGATCATGGACCTCACCGAATCGGTGATCCGCGACACCGCAAGGCACGTGCTGGGCACCACGCAAATGGAATGGGACGGCGCGCGGATCGACGTCGGCCCGGCCTTCCGCCGCTGGACGATGGAAGACGCCGTGCTGGAGCACAACCCGGAGATCAAGCGCGGGGAACTGCGCGACCGTGCCGCGATGGCCGCGCACGCGAAGCGCCTCGGCGTGCAGGTCAAGGACGGCTACGGCTGGGGCAAGCTGCTGCTGGAGATCTTCGAGAAGACGGTGGAGCACACCCTGATCCAGCCCACCTTCATCACCCAGCACCCGGTCGAGGTGTCGCCGCTGGCGCGCGAGAACGATGCGGACAAGGGCATCACCGACCGCTTCGAGCTGTTCGTCAACGGCAAGGAACTCGCGAACGGCTTCTCCGAGTTGAACGACCCGGAGGACCAGGCCGCCCGCTTCAAGGCCCAGGTGGAGGCAAAGGACGCCGGCGACGACGAGGCCATGCACTTCGACGCCGACTACATCCGCGCGCTGGAAGTGGGCCTGCCACCCACCGGTGGCCTAGGCATCGGCATCGATCGCCTGGTGATGCTGCTCACCGGCTCCGCCTCGATCCGCGACGTGCTGCTGTTCCCGTACATGCGGCCGGAGGCCTGAGCTTCGGATTCCCTCTCCCCGGGCAAGCTCGGGGAGAGGGAATTGCGAGCGTCGCGTTTCAGGCAGGCAGGCGTCGGACGTGCTGCCGCAGCAACAGGTTCTGCAACACGGTCACGCTGCCCGAGCCCAGCCAGTACAGTCCCAGCCCGGCGGCTACGTGCCAGACCATGAAGAACGAGATCGCCACCGGCAGCCAGTGCAGCAGGGTGCGCGCCTGCTCGGGCAGCATCGGGTTGAACAGCATCGCGACCATGCTGAGCACCGCCACCAGCAGGGCCAGCCACAGGTCGGGCCGCGCCAGTTTCGGTATCCACAGGAAGGAACCCACGCTGGCCACGCCTTGGTGGATCGCCGCGTAGATGCCCGCGCTCATCGGCGCCTGCACCAGCGCGGTGAGCACGCCGCTGCCGAGTCCGCTGGCGATGCCGTGCTCGCGGTACAGGGACTGCATGGCGACGGCATGCGCCGCGGGATCCTTCGCATGGCGCTCGCGCAGGCGCTCCAGTTGCGGCTTCAGTGCTGCCAGCTTGCGCTGGCGCAGCCAGCCCTGTTCGGCGGCATGCAGGGTCATCGGCAGCAGCGCCAGTCGCACGGCCAGCGCCAACGCGATCACCGCGAGGCCATAGCTGCCGTCCATCCATGCCGCCAGCTGGTTCAGCAGCGCGGCAATCCCGTCCACGAACATTGCCCACATGAGGTGCTCTCCCCAACCGCATCGTTGATGACGACAGCAAGGTGGGCATGGTCGCGGCCGCTTCAAGTGGGCAAAGCGCATGATCGGCGGCACAGTCGGGTAAAATTGCGGCTTCGAATGCAACGGAGCCTTGCCCATGTGGTTCGCGATCATCGCCCAGGATCATCCCGGTTCGCTGGACCAGCGTCTTGCCGCCCGTCCCGAGCATCTGGAGCGGCTGAACAAGCTGCAGGAAGAAGGGCGCCTGCTGCTGGCCGGTCCGTTCCCGGCGATCGAGTCGGAAAATCCGGGGCCGGCCGGTTTCACCGGCAGCCTGATCGTTGCCGAGTTCCACACGCTGGAGCATGCACAGCGCTGGGCCGAGGCCGACCCCTACGCGGCCGCCGGCGTCTATGCCGAGGTCAGCGTCAAGCCATTCCGCAAGGTCCTGCCATGAGCGAGACGGTGGCCGAGCAGATCCGCGTGCGCCTCGCGGCCGCGTTCTCGCCCAGCGAGCTGGAAGTGGTGGACGAGGGTCATCTGCACCGTGGCCACGCGGGGGAGGGCAAGGGGCATTTCCACGTGCGCATCGTCAGTCCCGCGTTCGCCGGCGTGCTGCCGATCAAGCGCCACCGGATGATCTATGCCGAACTCGATGACCTGATGAACCGCGGGATCCACGCACTGTCGATAGACGCGAAGTAAAATTCTTTTGACAACAATGAGGTGAAATGCTTTTCTGCAGTGAAACATCACGCAGAAATGCATTGCGGCACCGTCCCGCGTTTGGCACAGTGCCTGATCGCCCGCTTGTCCGGGCCTTTCCCGATTCCCCAGCGATGACCGCATGCGCCTGACCACGATCAAACTCGCCGGCTTCAAGTCCTTCGTCGACCCGACCACCTTGCACTTGCCGGCCAACATGACCGGCGTGGTGGGTCCGAACGGCTGCGGCAAGTCCAACATCATCGACGCGATCCGCTGGGTGATGGGCGAGAGCGCGGCCAGCCGCCTGCGTGGCGACTCGCTCACCGACGTGATCTTCTCCGGCTCCACCTCGCGCAAGCCGGTGGGGCAGGCCACCGTCGAGCTGATCTTCGACAACGCCGACGGCACGGTACAGGGCGAGTACGGCCAGTACGCCGAGATCTCGGTGAAGCGCCAGGTGACGCGCGACGGGCAATCCTTCTATTTCCTCAACGGCGCGCGCTGCCGCCGGCGCGACATCACCGACCTGTTCCTGGGCACCGGCCTGGGTCCGCGCAGCTATTCGATCATCGAGCAGGGCATGATCTCGCAGATCATCGAGGCGCATCCCGAGGAATTGCGCACGCACCTGGAGGAAGCCGCCGGCATCTCCAAGTACAAGGAGCGCCGCAAGGAAACCGAGAGCCGCATCAAGTCCACCCGCGAGAATCTCGACCGCGTGAAGGACGTGCGCGACGAGGTGGACAAGCAGCTCGAACACCTGAACCGCCAGGCCCGCGCCGCCGAGCGCTGGAAAGCCTACAAGGAAGAGGAAACCCGCAAGCAGGCCGAACTGCGCGCGCTGGAATACCGCGCGCTGAAGGGCCAGCACGACGGCGAAGGGGCGGGGCTGTCCGCCGCCGAGATCGAGATCGAGAGGCAGCTGGCCGGCCAGCGCGAGATCGAGGCGCAGATCGAGGCCATGCGCGAGCGCCACATCGAGGCCGGCGAGCACCTGAACTCGGTGCAGGCCGAGGTCTACAAGGTCGGCGCCGAGATCGCCCGCGTCGAGCAGCAGGTGCGCCACAACAAGGAAACCGCCGAGCGCCTGCAGCGCGCGCAGGGCGAGGCCGAGCGCGAGCACGCCGAGCTGGCCGAGCACATCGCCGGCGACCGCGCGCAGGTCGAAACGCTGCGCATGGCGCTGGCCGAGGGCGAACCGAAACTCGAAGCCCTGCAGCAGATGCAGGACGACACCGCCGAGGCCCAGCGCAGCGCCGAGACGAAACTTGCCGACTGGCAACAGCGCTGGGACACGCACACCCGCACCGCCGGCGAATCCAACCGCGCCGCCGAAGTGGAGCGCACCAAGCTCAACTACCTCGACCGCCAGGCGATCGACCTTGCCCGGCGCCGCGAGGCGCTGGAGGCCGAACAGAAGGCCACCGACCTCGCCGCGCTGGATGCCGCCGCCGAGCAGATGCACCAGGAGCACGACACCCAGCGCGAGAAGGTGGAAGCACTGGGCAGCCTGCTCGACCAGCACAAGACCACCCACGAGAAGGTGCTGGACGAGGAACGCCAGCTGCAGTCCACGCTCAACGAGGCACGTTCGCAATTGCAGGCCGCGCGCGGCCGGCACTCCTCGCTGGAAGCCCTGCAGCACGCCGCCCTGGGCCAGGAAGAGAATGCCGCCAGCCAGTGGCTCGCCCGCCTGGGCCTGGACAAGTCGCCCCGCCTGGGCGAGACGCTGCAGGTGGAAGCCGGCTGGGAAACCGCGGTGGAGACCGTGCTCTCCGGCTTCATCGACAGTGTGCTGGTGGAGGGTTCGCACGCGCTGGCCGCGGATTTCAGCGCGCTGGAAAACGCCGACGTCGCGCTGCTCGATGCCGCCGAAGGTGGCGCCAACACGGCCGGCACGCTGGCCGCGCACGTGCGCGGCCCGGCGGCGGCCATCGCCATCCTCGGTCACGTACTGGTGGCAGACTCGCTGGACGAAGCCCACCAGCGCGTAAGCGGCCTGTCCGCACTGGCGCCGTACCAGTCGGTGATCACCCGCGGCGGCGAATGGCTGGGTCCGGGCTGGGCGCGCGTGCGTCGTGCACAGGGCAACCAGGTGGGTGTGCTGGCGCGCGAGCGCGAGATCCGCACGCTGGCCGAGCAGGTCGCCGCACTGGAGGCCCGCATCGAGGAATGCACGGCGCAACTCGACGACCTGCGCACGCGCAAGTTCGAGGCCGAGCGAGCGCGCGACGACACCCAGCGCGAGCTGTACAACGCGCATCGCCGCCAGAGCGAACTCGCCGGCCAGTTGCAGAGCCATCGCGGCAAGCTGGAAACCGCCCGCGCCCGCGGCGAGAAGGTGGCCGGCGAACTGTCCGCCCTGGTCGAGCAGCTCGACGAGTTGCAGACGCAGACGCGCGAAGCGCGCGCACGGCTGGACGAATCGGTCGGCCACATGGGCGACCTCGAAGACCAGCGCCGCGAGCTGGAGAACGAGCGCCGTGCCTTGCTGGAAGCGCGCGAGGAAGCGCGCATGAACGCGCGCGAGGCGGCCGACCAGGCGCATGCGCTGGCGCTGGCGCTGGAGTCCAAGCGCTCCTCGCTCACTTCGCTGGAGCAGTCGCTGGCGCGCATGGAAAACCAGTTGCGCCAGATCGAGGCGCGCCGCGGCGAGATCGCCGAGCAGCTTGCCGCCGGCTCCGATCCCATCGCCGAACTCGAAGCCGAACGGCAGACCTACCTCGACCAGCGCCTGCTGGTGGACAAGCAACTGGTGGAAGCGCGCCGCGCGCTGGAGGAATGCGACATCGCCTTCCGCCAGCTGGAGCAGCGCCGCCACCTTGCCGAACAGGGCCTGGCCACGCTGCGCGAAAGCCTGTCCGAGAAGCGCCTCGCCGCGCAGGCGCTGCAACTGCGCGCCGAGCAGCTGGCCGAGGCGATCGCCGCCTCCGGCCTCGAACTGGAAACCCTGCTCGCCGAACTGGCCGAGGACGTGGACGCCTCGCAATGGAAGCAGCAGCTGGCCGAGCTCGCCCAGAAGATCGCGCGGCTGGAGCCGGTCAACCTCGCCGCGATCCAGGAACACGCCGAGCAGAGCGAGCGCAAGACCTACCTCGACAACCAGCTCGCCGACCTCACCAGCGCGATGGAAACGCTGGAAGGCGCGATCAAGAAGATCGACCGCGAGACGCGCGCGCGCTTCAAGGAAACCTTCGACAAGGTCAACGCGGGCGTGCAGGAACTGTTCCCGCGCCTGTTCGGCGGCGGCCACGCCTACCTCGAACTCACCGGCGACGACCTGCTCGACACCGGCGTGGCGATCATGGCGCGCCCGCCCGGCAAGCGCCCGTCCAACATCTCGCTGCTCTCCGGCGGCGAGAAGGCGCTCACCGCGGTGGCGCTGGTGTTCGCCATCTTCAACCTGAACCCCGCGCCGTTCTGCCTGCTCGACGAGGTGGACGCGCCGCTGGACGAGGCCAACGTGGGCCGTTTCTCCAGCATGGTGCGCGAGATGAGCGAACGGGTGCAGTTCATCTTCATCAGCCACAACAAGGCCACCATGGAAGCGGCCAGCCAGCTGTGCGGCGTGACCATGCGCGAGCCCGGCGTGTCGCGCCTGGTGCAGGTGGACCTGGCCGAAGCGGCTAAACTGGCGGGGACCGCCTGAGGCGCCTGCGCCTTCGCGTGAACCGAGGAACGGTCCGGCGCCGCCGGACTCACGGATTCGGAAGCTGCCCGCAGGCGCTGCCCGAGCTACACGAGGAACCGATGATGACGCTGCAACCCGTGCTTGCCCTTGCCTGGAATCCGGCGGTCGGCATACCGCTGCTGATCGTCGGCGTGGTGGTGCTCGCGCTGATCTGGCTGTTCGGCCAGCCGAAGAAGGAGCAGCAGGGCAGGCGACGGACGCCAACCGGGCAGGGCGCGCAGGGCGGCGAACGCCGCGAGCCCACGCTGGGCGAACCCGGCGACGAGGACGGGCTGTCCTTCAGCGCCACCGACCATGCGCTGAGCGATGAGCCGCCGCCGCAGCAGGGCGAGCTGGATGTCGGCCTGCGCGAGGAACTCGAACGCCTCGGTGCCACGCTCGCCGGCGAACGCAACGCGCCGCTGTCGCGCAACAAGCTGGCGGGGCAGGCCGCCTCGATCGTCGACGCGCTGCGCGCGCCATCGGCGTCCCCGTCGGCAGCGACGCCGGTCCCCCCGGTGCCGAACCCGGCAGCGGCAGCGGCAGCGGCACCCGCGCCGGCCGCAGCTGCGCCGGCGCCACAGGCATCCCGCGTGCCACCGCGTTCCGATCTCGGCCGCCGGCCGCCGCAGGTCGCGGTGGAACGCATCGTCACCCTGTTCGTGATGGCGCGCGAAGGCAGCCACTTCAACGGTTCCGACCTGATCGTGGCCGCCGAGAAGGCCGGCCTCGAATTCGGCGACATGGGCATCTATCACCGCCTCGTCGACGGCAAGCGCGAACTCGGCCCCATCTTCAGCGTCGCCAACATGCTCAAGCCCGGCAGCTTCGACCTGTCCCGGCTCGACGCGCTGCGCACGCCAGGCCTCAGTTTCTTCATGACGCTGCCCGCACCGTTGTCCGCGCTGGATGCGTGGGACACCATGCTGCCCACGGCGCAACGCATGGCCGAGCTGCTGGACGGCCAGGTGCTGGACGAGGAGCGCAATGCACTCGGCAGGCAACGCATCGCCCACATCCGCGACGAACTGCGCGGCTGGGACCGCGACCACGAAGGCGAGGAAATCCACTTCGGGCGCTGAGCGCCCGAAGCCCGCGCGGCCACGACCGCCGGTCAGAACAGGCGAAGCTGCCGATCGAGTCGAGTCCAGTCGTTGACGACAGCCAGGTGCCGCACGCAATGTTCCGCGATGGATGTCGTCATCCCCTTAACCGTGCCACCTCGCAGCTGGCTATGAATCCGCCAAGGATTCAATTGGTTGCCACACACCGGAAGCCTGGGCTGGTATTTCCCGCTCAGAAGGCGACGCCGATACACGGACTTTCCTGGAAAAGCGACCTGGTTAACGACGCGGATAGCTAGCCCGACAGGCCCTGTGGCTGCGGTCGTTGCGGGTGCTGCCGTTGGCGTCAGCCACCGGCTCGCGACTCTCTCTCCTGACCGAGGTGTTCGGCCATCTCCGCATCCAGGGTCTTCTCAACCAGCAGCTTAATCAGGTGCCTGAGCAGGCCGCTCTCGCCGACCAGGTCCCCCGGCTTCTGGTAGTTGACCAACAGGTGGCCAAGCAGCATGTCGAGTACATCGTGCTTGCGTGGGCTCAACGGACGAAATGCTGATCGACCATGATCGGCACTCAAGGGGCCGGCATGTTGGTGCTTTTCCGAGTCGATGTATTGCGTGGAGCGCAGAACATCCTCACCGATATCCCTGCGCCTGCAACGAGAACAAATGTGCGTATTGGCCATCCTCGGCCATCAACTGCGCATGATTGCCTCGCTCGATGATGCGCCCGTCATGGATCACGATGATCTGGTCGGCCATGCGCACGGTGGAGAAGCGGTGCGATATGAGGATGGCGATACGGCCGCCGGAGAGTTCGCGGAAGTGTTCGAATATGGTCGCTTCGGCTTGCGCGTCCATCGCGGCGGTGGGTTCATCGAGCACCAGGATGTCGGCGCGTGA
Source organism: Rhodanobacter geophilus (assembly GCF_040812275.1). Taxonomy (NCBI): domain Bacteria; kingdom Pseudomonadati; phylum Pseudomonadota; class Gammaproteobacteria; order Lysobacterales; family Rhodanobacteraceae; genus Rhodanobacter; species Rhodanobacter geophilus. Next base: position 55,046 of record NZ_JBFOHL010000017.1, read on the forward strand.
GCGCATGAAAGCGCGGGCCAGGGCGATCTTCTGCCATTGGCCGCCGGACAGCTCCCGCCCGTCGTTGAACCATTTGCCCAGTGGCGTCTCGAAGCCGGCCGGCAGGCTGTCGATGAAGTCGCTGGCCATGCCCTTGTCGCTGGCTTCGCGCCAGCGCGCTTCGTCATTGAAATGAGTGACATCGCCGGCCCCGACGTTCTCACCCACGCGCATCTGATAGCGGGCGAAGTCCTGGAAGATCACCCCGATGCGCTGCAGCAGGACGGATTCATCCCACTCGCGCAGATCGGTGCCGTCGAGCAGGATGCGGCCACTGTCAGGCGAGTACAGGCGCGTGAGCAGCTTGATCAGGGTGGTCTTGCCCGAACCGTTCTGGCCTACCAGGGCCAATGATTCGCCGGGACGGATATGCAGGTCGATGTCGCGCAATGCCGGTTCGCCCGCGCCGGGGTAGGTGAAACTGACCCGCTCGAAGCGGATGCCGTCCTCTGGTGTGGCGCCATGCCGCTCGGTGCCGGTGGCTGCGGGCACGGGCGTTTCCAGGTACTCGTACAGCGTGGACAGGTAGAGGTTGTCTTCGTACATGCCGCCGATCGCCGACAGCATCGCCGACACCGCTGACTGGCCCTGGCGGAACAGCGACAGATACATCGTCATCTGGCCCAGGGTGATGCGCGCCATCGCGGTGCTGGCGGCGATCCATGCGTAGGCGCCGTAGAGCGCCAACGTGCCGAGCAGGCCCAGGCCGAAGCCCCAACTGTCGCGACGCACGGCCAGCTCGCGATCGGCGCGATACAACATGTGGAAGATGTCGCGGTAACGCTGCAGGAACAAGGGGCCAAGGCCAAACAGCTTCACTTCCTTGGCGTGGTCCTCACGCGCCAGCACGGTTTCCAGATACAGCTGCATGCGTGTTTCCGGAGAGCGCCAGCGGAACAGCCGGAACGCGTCGCCGGAGAATTTCGTCTCGGCGAAGAATGACGGCAAGCCGGCCAGTAGCAGTACCGCTACCGCCCATGGCGAAAACTGAAACAGCAGGCTGCCGTAGCTGAGCAGCGAGACCGCGTTCTGGCCCAGGCCGAATGTTCGAGTGATCAGTGACAGCGGCCGACTCGACGCCTCGCGTCGCGCGCGGGTGAGCTTGTCGTAGAACTCCGAATCTTCGAAGTGCGCCAGTTCGAGCGTCAGCGCCTTTTCCAGGATCAACACATTGACGCGCTGGCCCAGTTGCGCACGCAACAGCGACTGGCACAACGACAGGCCGCGCTGTGCACCGGCCATCACCGCCACCAGCACGCCCTCCTGCACTACCCATTCGAATACCGATCGCAGCGGGGCTGTTCCGTGGACCGCCCACAGCTTGCTGGCACCGAGCACGGCGTCGACGATGTGCGCGCCGACGTAGGCAATGCCAGCCGGTAGCAGGCCGGCGATGAGAGTGAGCAGGGCCAGCGCAATGGTCAGCGTGCGGCTGGTGCTCCAGACCAGCTCCAGCGCACGCCCGCTGTACCGGAACACGCCCAGAAAACTGCGTGCGAGTTCTTTCGGTGGAGCGGGAGGGGCTGCGTGAGGCGGCACAGGGAGGTGTCGTGAAGCGCGTGACGGGGCGCGAAGCTCTCGAGATGGGGGCCGTGTCGCCTCAGGCAAGCTAGGGATTGAACGCGCGGTAGGGCCACAGCCTGGCAACATGCTGAAGAGCTTGCAGTCGGGTTTGTCTCCGGGTTGGCTTGAGTTATTGGGAGGCAGGAAGCAATAGGTGTTTGATCTGACGTCGTCTCCCCGGTACCCGGTTACCCGCCCCCTAGGATGTGGTTGCTCGCACCGTCATGTCTTGCCGACAGGGAAAGGGCGTGGCGGCACGTCGCCTGAGGCGTCGGAAAGCGAGGCCGCCCGGTGAGTTTGGCGGCGCTCTTTTCCCTGGAGTAGTCTCGCCGCACATTCGCGAGGGGGGCGGATCCTGATGAAGACGATATTCTGCGGTCTGCTGTGCGCGCTACTGGCCACGCCGCTGGCGGTGCTGGCGGCCTCGCCACCCAGTCACTACCTGTTCGTGCGGCCGGTTCGTGGCGATGGTGCCGGCCGGGCCTGCCGCGATGGCCCATCACACCAACTACGCCGAACCGGGCGACGACATGCTCTATGCCAACGACTGGCTGGCGAACCGCACCGACGTGTTCGACCTCCGCCAGCCGAAGCACCCGCGGCTGGCCCGCAGCCTGGGCAGCGTGGGCGACCTGAGCTATCCGCACTCGTTCGTGACGCTCGCGGACGGCAACACGCTGGCCACGTTCCAGTATTCCGGCGGCTTCAACCATGCGGCGGGCGGTCTGGTGGAGTTCGATCCCCAAGGGCGCGTGGTGCGCAGCGCGTCGGCCCGGGTGCCAGGGCATCCAAACGTGCGTCCCTACAGTCTCGCCGTGGTGGCGTCGGCCGACCGGGTGGTCACCGGCAGCGCGGACATGATGGGCGCACAGGTGAGCCACGTGGTGCAGGTCTGGCGGCTGTCCGACCTGAAGCTGTTGCAGACGTTGCCATTGCCACACGAGCCGGACTGGATCTACGACACGGCGGCCGATTCCTCCGAACCGCGCGTGCTGGCCGACGGCAAGACCGTGCTGGTGCCGACCTTCAACTGCGGACTGTTCCTGCTCAAGCATCCCGCCGTCGCGCAGCCGACGCTGCAGCATGTCTACGACCTCGGTTATCGGATGTGCGAGGTGCCGGTGGTGGCGGGAGACTTCCTGGTGGAAACCATGCAAAGCGGTCACGCGATCGTGAGTCTGGACGTGCACGATCCGGAGCATCCGCGCGAGGTCAGCCGCATCCTGCTGCCGCCGGATGAGTACCCGCACTGGCTGGCGCTCGAGCCGGGCGGCGATCGCCTGGCCATCACCGGGTATGGCGCGCTCGCCACTCGGGTGCGCTTTGCCCGCGTCGACCGTCGCACCGGCACACTGCAGCTCGAACCGGCCATGACGATTGACCTCTCGCATGCGCCGCCGGGCAGCTGGCACGGCAGCGCCATGCCTCACGGCGTGGTGTTCAGCCGACCATGAGCGTTACGCGTCAGATGACTTCTTCCGTGTTTGGGCGATGCGGGTGGCTGCTGCTTATCGATGGTAGGGCCAGCAGTGGTACTTCGGGATGAAGGCGCACATCGGCGTGGACGAACGCACGGGGCTGGTGCATGCCGTGGTGAACACGACGGCGAACGTGGCGGACGTTACGGAGGTCGCAGCACCTGCTGCACGGCATGGAGCGACACGTGTTCGGCGAAGGACCTCGAGCGCCCGTCGTAGCGCTTACTGCCGCACGTTCTCCACTGCGTAAGGTTCTCTGCGCTGAATTCCTCACTGTAGAGGTTCGTCTGCGCTGCTTTCTCCAATGCCGAGGTTTGTGTGCGCCATTTGCGGAGGGTTGGTGCCGTGGGTGTAGAGGTTTCTCTGCGGAGAACATCAGCGAAAAGCGCTTATCCAGGTTGAAAGTGACGAGGTAAAGCGAGATGACAGGGTTACGGGCCAAATGTCGTCATTTAGCAGATTCGGTCATCTCTCGGTTACCGAGGTTTTTTGCTTGTAAAACATCAGTGTACGTCTCGCGCATCGTCATGGCCGGAAGCGCACTTGTCAAAAGATGACGCGTCTAAGCGGCGATAACGAAAAAGTTGACCAAATAAGACGCCGGCTCGGGAGGTCGAAGCGCGAAAGGCCGACTTCCTTCGCTGTTGGATGGACGATCCCTGCGCAACACCCCACCGTCAGCGTTGCGGCTCATTCTTCCTGAGTGTTGCGTTTCCGCTGCCAAACGGTCGGCCGGTGGGAGAGCACTGCCCTAGAAGTACCCTCGAAGCTTGCATCCCACGTCTCTAGCCACGGTAGCGAGGGGCGTCGTGGGAGTTCTTCATCACGCATCGGCGATCTCACCATGCCTATGCGCCACGCTTCGCGGTCAGTTCGCTGACGGGAACCTGCCGGATCGAATCGGCCGTCTTGATCCCCGGCCGGGAGTAGCGGAAATCGGTGTCGACGCGCCCTTGTTCGCTGACGTTGAGCCAGTAGCGCCGGCGCTGCTGCCGCATATCAAGGCCAGACTTGATGGCATTCGCGTTCAGCAGCAGCAATTCACCTCGGCGCAACCCTTGGTGCAACATCAACACAAACGCGGTAAAGACGCGCCAACGCGTGCGTACACCCTTGAAAGGGTTCGTGTCGGACTCGGGATCCAGAAGCGCGTACATCGCTTCAACGACCACGGCCGGTAACGCGCGAAGAATGTTGGTGCGATGGGGGCGCTGGATCTGCAGCTGGCCGTACAGCAGGTTCAACCGTTGCCAGCGCGCGTCGAGCCGAGCCAACCGGTTTTCATGCCGCGTCCCTTGACCGAGCCAAGTCGTCACCGTCACGACGAAGTCCAGACCGGAGCGCCAACGTTTCTGATCAGAACTCGTAATCTGGGGTTGATTGCGAATCGTGACGAACCAGCCCTCAAGGAGCGTGCCCAAACGCGCCTCGTCCAGGCTGGCCAATGCGTCGTCCAAGGCGCCAGCACCGAACAGCTCGTCGGCATAGGCATACAGCCGCTCAATCGCGTGCAGTTTGCCCAATCGCGTCAATTCGGCCAGATCCGGCAACGCGAGCTGCGCCCAGACGGTGGCCCAGTACCGCGGCAGCCCGCAACCGTCCACCAACAACGTACCACGCAGACACTGCGGAATTTCCGGGAGCCGGACCTGGAAGACCATGGACGAGCGCTCCTGGAAGTCGAGCGATCTATACCATAAATCATGCTAGGCGTTGCGCCAAATCACGCCAACTGACCCGCAACCGCGCAACACTTAAAAACTTACCGTCCCTGCGCATAATGTATATTATGTCAAATTAAACACAGGCGACGGCCCCGGACGTGGCACGTCTCACCTCTTGTCGTCACCCAGTTAACCCTGTCACTGACCCACTAAACCATGTCACTCCGCGTAACCGTGTCACCTTCTTACTGCATTGCTCCCCGTACGCGATCAAACGGGGTATGCGGTACCCCTAAGGCTCGGTTTGAGAAACGGTCAAGCCACGATCTGCTTTGAGATAGCGCCGTAGCCTGACCACTTAACCATGTCACCCAGCTAACCGTGTCGCTATTTTTTGGGGTCATTCGTGCCGTGAGGCTGCGACGGGCGTAAACGAGCTCCAGTGTTTTTCCTGCGATCGCGTTTGAGCGCGCCTCTAGCTGATGCCTTTCGCTTCAGCGCGGGAGCTGAATGTGCTTCAGCCAGCGCCTTTTCCAGAGCAACGACCTGACCTGCGTAACGCGCCTCAGTTTGCTCAACGGTGCGCAACTGTTCCCGTAGAGAGTTTTGGTCTGCCTGGTAGATGGCCTGCGCCTCTCGATGCGTCCGTTCGGCGGCCTCGAGGCGCTGCTGCCACTGCTTGGCTTCCTGCCGTAACCGATCGACCTCCTGATGGGCGCGATCCTCAAGAGGGTCGGCAGGGATTCGTACAAAAACCGGCAATTTCACTTCTAAGTTGCCGTTTGTAAATGATTTTTAGGATTGAGATTCGCCGGCTATCGCGCCTTCGCCCTTCGGTGTCTCCGCCGCCGGATCCTTGGGCTTAAGCTGGACCAGCAGTTCCTCAATCGCTTGTAGTCGGGCTTCACGACGACTCTGTTCCTCTATCTCTACTAGGCGCGCCTGCCGCTCCGCCGCCAGTTCCGCCGCGTATCGCTCCGCCTCAGCTCGGAAATGGTCCCGCTCGTTGGTTGCTTGGATGCGCTGCTGGCCGAACGTTTCGTTCTGCCGTTTCAGATCAGGCACCTCTTTGGCCACCTTGGCGACCTGCTCGTACTCACGCCGCAGTGTCCGCAGTGTGTTCTCAGTTTGGCCGTGAAGTTCGGTGAGACGGGCATTGTCACGGTTGAGCTGCATGGTCTCGTGATTCTTGGTGGTCACCAAGTCATTCGCCTGCCGAAGCTCGACCTGCAGCTGCTGCACCTGCTGTTCGTGGCGGCGCGATTCCGCGTCTCGCTGCTCCTTCGCCGACTGTCGGAAATGTTCGAGTGCCTCGCGCGCTTGGGTATGCTTTTGCTCCAACGACTGGATGTGGGTGTCCTGGTCGGCCAGGCGAGCCTCCAGCCCGGCACCGCGCTCTTCCAACGTCCGGATGGCCATGATCCGCTCCTGCAGCTGTCCCATCGCCTCTTGGTGCAAGCGCGTCTCTTCTTGCAGTGCGGTCTCCGCGCGTTGCAGGCGATCGCTCAAGGCCCGGCCCTCACGTTCCTGCGCGGCCAGCGCGTCCGCCGCCTTCTGAACGGCTGCATCGCACCGCGCCTGGGCTTCCGCGATCCGGACATCGGCCTCTTCCTGGAGCCGTGCCGCCAACTGGGCCACCAGCGCCTGCAGCGCGTCACTGATGGCGGCACCGGTCGCGGGTGACGTGGACCCGTCGGCTTCCAGCTCTTTGAGGTAGCGATGGATGGTGCTCTTGGAGCCGGTGTTGCCGAGTGCGACGCGGACGGCATCGACCGAGGGGTGCTTGCCCTGGGCGATCAAGCTATCGCGGGCCTTCTGGACCTCGGTCTTGTACAAGCCTGCGCGAGCCATAGGTGGGTCTCCGATGAATAACGTAATGTATTACATACCATGTAATTACATAATACACAACAGCGTTCGTTCAGTCTTGATGGTGATGGAAGTAACGCGTGATAATGTTGAATTATCCCGCCCTATACCTCCGGCAGGATGGATTTGCCGCTGGCAGCAGTACGAAATGCCGTTTCCGGGCTATAGGCCTTCAGTCGCCAAAGCGGGAGAAGCTAAGGCGCTTGGCACCCATGCGCGGGTGCCAAGCCACTTTCAAGCCCTCGCGCTGCTCGCCCGGCCGCGCATACATCACTTCTGAACCGCCCCGGGTTCGGTGGAGGCTCCCACTCTTGAGAGAATGGAGCCATGAACAAGTCCACGAAGTTTTCCCCTGAGGTCCGCGAGCGAGCGGTGCGTATGGTGCAGGAGCACCGCGGCG
>NZ_JBFOHL010000018.1:0-56421 GCF_040812275.1 Rhodanobacter geophilus
TCGGGATGCTCCGTTTCGTGTGCTTGGCGGCTCACGTTCGGAGTTTCCCCGATGGACTCCTGCATACGTCAAACTTCTACAGCCTCCCCGGCAGAGCCGGGGGGACTCCCTTGCTGGTCTAGCGCACGCAGCAAGCCGTCATCCTCAACCTTATCGTCATGGGCGAAGCCGCCACGCGTTTGCTGCAAAACCACGCAGCGTTCGTCGAACGCCACCCGCACATTCCCTGGCGCAGCATGAAGGGCATGCGCAACCGCATCGCCCACGGCTACTTCGACATCAATCTCGACGTGGTCTGGGAAACGGTGCAAACGGAGCTGCCGGAACTGCGGGGGCACCTCCCAGCCATCAAAAGGGATGCCGCCGAAGGCGACGAATGAACTCCGGCGCCTACTCATAACGCAGCGCCACCGCCGGGTCGACGCGCAGCGCGCGCAACAGCGGCACCAGCGCGGCGAACGCGGAGACGCCGATCACCAGCAGCAGCACCGGCACGAAGACCATCGGGTCGTGCGCGCGGGTGCGCAGGTTCGGGTCGGCCAGCAGCTTCGACCACGGCATGGCCAGCACGAGACCCGCCAGCAAGCCGATGCCGAGCTGCCATGCCAGCTGCCGCGCCACCGTGCGCACGATGGCGCCGTGGCCCGCGCCGATCGCGCGGCGTATACCCAGTTCGCGCGTGCGCTGCGCCACGGCAAAGGACAGCACGCCGTACAGGCCGGCCGCCGCCAGCAGCAGCGCCACCAGGCCCAGCGCGCTGAACACGTCCGTCATTATCACGAATCCCGCGCGCACCATCGCCATGCTCCGGGCCTGGCTGCGCACCGCATACACGGCAGCCTGCGGATCGACGCCATGCACCGCATCGTTCAGCCGCGGCGTGAACGTCGCGGCATCGGCAGGCGTGCGCACGACCAGCCGCACCGCATGCAGCGGCACCATGGTGGCCGCCTGGTCGAGCGGCATCAGCAGGCCCGGCCGCGCACGTTCCAGCATGCTGTCCATCTGCAGCGTCTCGACCACACCCACCACTGTCGCCGTGCGTGCCCAGGCCTTGCCGGGATAGAGCACCAACGGGCGGTTCAGGGCGTCGGCGTGCGGCCACATCGCGGCGGCCATCTTGGCGTCGACCACCACCACCGGCGCGCTGTCCGCGGTATCGCGCGCGTCGAAGAAGCGGCCTTCCAGCAGCTTCACGCCGAACGTCGCCGGGAAGTGCGCATCGACGATGCCCATCTGCGCCCGCGGCCAGCCGTCCGCGGGTTGCGGCTGCCCCGGCAGGGAAAAGTCCTCGTGGCTGCCCAGCACCGCGCCGGGCACGGTGTTCGAGGCGCCGGCGTCGATCACGCCCGGCTGCTGCCGCAGGCGTTCCGCCACGCTGTCGAAGAAGCGGATGCGCTTCGCGTCGTCCGCGTACAGCTGCGCCGGCAAGGCCACTTGGGCGGTGAGCACCTGGGCGGCATGGCCGGCCCCCGCCACCGGCCGTGCCAGCAAGGCATCCAGCGCACGCACGAAGGTGCCAGCGCCCACCAGCAGCACCACGGTGAGCGCCACCTCGGCCACCACCAGCCACTTCGCCACGCGGGCGAAGCCGCTGCCGGACCCCTTGCTGCCGTCGCGCAAGGCGTCCTGCAGGTCGGGACGCGACGCACGCCAGGCGGGAATGCCGCCGGTGAGCAGGGTGCCAAGCACCGCCACCACCACGCCGAAGCCCACCACCCATGCATCGATGCCATGCGCGAACGGCACCGTGCCCGGGTGGCTGTCGATCCAGACCTGGTGCATCCAGCGGTCGCAGGCATGGGCGATCAGCAGGCCCAGTGCCAGCGCCACCGCCGCCAGCATCAGGCTCTCCACCAGCGCCCCGAACACCAGTCGCGCGCGGCTGCCGCCCAGCGCGCTGCGCAGCGCCAGCTCGTGCCGCCGCTGCAGGGTCTGCACCAGTTGCAGGTTGGCCACGTTGATGCCGGCCAGCAGCAGCACCAGCACGCCGGCACCGAACATCAGCCATACCCACTGGCGCAGGTCCAGCGGCGCATAGCTCACCGACATCGGGTAGATGGTCAGCCGCTCCATGCGCTGGTCCGGCGGCATCACGCGCTGCATGCGCCCCGCCCATGCATCCAGTTCCGCGCGCGCCTGTTCCAGGCGCACGCCGGGCGCCAGCCGCGCGGTCACATCCACGTCGCCATGCTCGCCGGGAGCGAGGCGCAGCGGCAGCCAGGCTTCCGTACCGCCGTCCGGGAAGCGGAAGCTCGATGGCAGCACGCCGGCCACGCTGGCCCACTCGCCGTTCACCCGCACGGCGCGACCGACGATGTGCGGATCGGCGGCGAACACATGCCGCCACATCGCCGCGGACAACACGATCACGCGCGGCGCGCCGGGCACGTCGTCGGCCGGCTGCAGGCCGCGGCCCAGCAGCGGCTTCGCGTCCAGCATGCGCATCATCGAAGCGGTCAGCTGGCAGCTGGCATGGAACGTCGCCCCGCCGCCGCCATCGAAGGTGATGCCCGCGTTCGTCCACGCGCCCATCGCATCCGCGCTGCGCAGCTTGTCGTGCAGCTCCAGATACTGCGCGCCGTCCATGCCGCCGATGCCGTTGCTCGTCGGCTCGCCTACCGCCACCAGCCGGTCGGCATGCGCAAACGGCAGCGGCTGCAGGATCACCGTGTTGACCAGCGTGAACAGGAACAGCGCCACGCCCAGCCCCACGCCCAGCACCGCCACCGACAGCAGCGCATAACCGGGCCGCCGCACCAGCCGTCGCCATGCCTCGCGGCATTCGCGCACGATCATCGTCACTCTCCCTTCAAGGCGCGCATCGGCGCCACGCGCGATGCGCGAAACGCAGGCAACAGGCAGGCCAGCAGGCCGGCTGCGGCAAGCAGCACGCAGACGCCAAGCACCACGGCCGGATCGAAGGCGTTGCCGCGCCCTAGCAGTGTCATCAACATCACGGCCATCGCGTGCGAGATGGCGAGTGCGATGGCCACGCCGATGGCCAGGCCTGCCACGATCTGGATCAGGCCGCCGCGCAGCACCAGGCCCAGCAAACGCCGCGGCGCGGCGCCAAGCGCCATGCGCACGCCGAACTCGCGCTCGCGCGCGGCCACCGCCACCGCCATCACCGCATACAGGCCTGCCGCCGCCAGCAGCAGCGCCAGCGCGCCGAACAGGCCGATCAGCCACAGGCTGAGTCGGGCGTTCTGCGTGGTCGCGCGCACGATGCTGTCCATCGGGCGCAGGTTGGCGATGGGCTGCTCGGGCGCGACTTCCGCCAAGGCTGCGCGCATGCCGGCCTGCCAAGCCATCGGGTTGCCGTGTCCGCGCAGTGCGAAGCGCAGCGGCTCCATATCTCGGATGACCTTCATCGTCGCATCCGGCACCTGCGACATCGGTATGTAGATCACTGGCTGCGATGGTTGCAGCGGCCCGTACTGATAGGTGGAACCCACCACACCGACGATGTGCAGCTTCCACATGCCGTTATCCACACGCGGCACATCGATCGCCTGGCCCAGAGCGTGACCGCCGTAGTACGTGTCCGCCAAGTCCTGACTGACGATGGCCACCCGTTCGCTGCCTGCCGTGTCATCGCGCGTGAAGTCGCGCCCTTCGCGCAGCGGTATGTCGAACAGCGCGAAGAAGCCGGGGCCGACGCCGTGGTACTGCGATCCGAACTCCTTGCCATCCTGTGTGCGTGGAGAAGTCTGGAGTTGGCCAAACATGCCGCTGCTCGCGGGAAGGTTGGTAGTCACCGCGGCATCCGTCACGCCCGGTATCGCCTGCATCCGCCGCACCAGTCGCTGCGACAGATTCCACACCGAGGCCATGTCCGGGTAATCGGCCCGCACGGGTGCCAGATCGAACGTGAGCATGTTGCCGTCGGCAAAGCCGAGCCGCAATTGCGATGCGTCGTAGAGCGCGTGCATGAACACGCCAGCCGCGCACAACAGCATCGTCGCCAAGGCCACCTGCGCCACCACCAGCACGCGGCCCAGGCGACCGCTGCGCGAGCCGATGCCGCTGCGGCCACCTTCGCGCAATTCGTCCACCGTAGCCGCGCTGCGGCTGCGCCATAGTGCCAGCGTTGCCGAGAGCAAGGCTCCCAGCAAGCCAGCGACCAAGGCCAATGCCCATGACGATGCGCCGATGCTCAAGCTGCCGCCCCACAGCCATTCGGCGGGGATGAAACCTTGCAGCAAAGCCAAGCCCACGGCGGCAAACGCCATCCCCAGCAAGGCACCGATGCCGCCCACCAGCACGCCTTCGGCCAATGCCGGCAGCATCAGGCGCGGCGTTGATGCGCCCAGCGCGCTGCGCACCGCGGCGTCGTGGCTGCGCGACAACGCGCGCAACAACATCAGGTTGGTTAGGTTGACCAGTGCGATCAGCAGCACCAGCAACGCGCTGGCGAGAAACAGCAGCAATAGCGGTCGCGCACCCTGCTGCATGGCCGTGGTGAAGTTTACGGCACCGAAACGCGGCTTCTTCCAGTTGCCGCCCATCGCCATGTCGCGGTACATCGCCCGCTCGCGCGCATCGACCTGGGCGGATACCGCGGCGATATCGGTGCCGGGTGCCAATCGCGCGACTGCGAAGGTGCCGTTGTTGCTGAAGTCGCGGCTCGCCCGCGGCAATGCGACCGGCAACATCACGTCGCCCGGCCCCAGCACGGTGTTGAAGGCCGCCGGCAGCACGCCCACGATGGTGTGCGGCACGCCTTCCACGCGCAGGCTGCGGCCAATCACATGCGTGTCGCCGCCGAAGCGGCGCAGCCAGAAGCCGTGACCGAGGATGACCACGGGCGGGCCGTTCGGGCGATCTTCCCGTGCATCGAAGTTGCGCCCCAACACGGGCTGCAGGCCTAGCGTGGGCAGCATGTTGCGGTCGAGGTAGTTCACCGGCACCTGCGCCGGTGCGCCCTCGCCGGAAATGTTCACCATCGAGCCGGGGCGTTCCAGCCCCAGCGACGTCACACCGTCGAGCTTGTCCAGAAACTGGTATTCGTGTGGCGAGATGCTGCCGAGGACGCCGTTGAAATTGACGTGCAGCTTGCCCAGCATGGCCAATCGTTCCGGCTGCGGCACCGGCAACGGCCGCCACAAGGTGTTCTGGATCAGCGTGGCCACCGCCACGCTGGCGCCGATGCCCAGCGCCAGCACGCTGCTCGCCAGCAGCAGGAAGCCGGGGCGGCGCAGGCTGGCGCGCCATGCGCGCCAGATTTCGGTGAGCCAGGTGTTCATGCACGAATTCCCCTTTCCATGGCTTCATTCCCCGCGCAAGGCATGCATCGGCGCCGTGCGCCCGGCACGCAGGGCCGGCGCCAGGCAAGCCAGCACCCCGGAACACGCCAGCACCGCGCAGGCGACGAGGATGGCCCACGGGTCGAATACGCTGCGCCCCAGTTGCGCCACCACGGCACGCAGCACGCTCGACCCCGCCGCGCCCAGCACCACGCCTGCCGCGAGGCCGAACACGATCTGCAACAGGCCGCCGCGCAGCACCAGCAGCAACAGGCGGCGCGGCGATGCGCCCAGCGCCGCGCGCACGCCGAACTCGCGTTCGCGCGCAGCGACCGCCACCGCCATCACCGCGTACATGCCTACGCCAGCCAGCAGCAGGGCCAGGCCACCGAGCAGGCCGACCAGCATGAGGTTGAATTCCGTGTCGGTGGTGGTGTCGTGCACCACCCAAGCCATGCTGCGCACGTGGCTGATCGGCTGGTCGGGCGCCACTTCGGCCACCGCCTGCTTCACTCCGTTGCGATAGCCGTCGGGATCACCCTGCACCTTGATGGCAAAGCGCAGCGGTTCATAGTTACGGAACATGCGCAGGCTGTCGTCGTCCACCTGCGCCAGCGGCAGGTAGAGGATGGGCAGCACCGAATCCGGGTCTTCCGGCCCGAACTGGTAGGTGTCGGCCACCACGCCGACGATGCGCGCCGAGAGCATGCCCGCACCCGAGCCCTGCTGGATGATCTGCCCCAGAGCATGGCCGCCGTAGTACGTGTCCGCGAACTTCCGGTTGACGATGGCCACCGCTTCGCCGCCGCGCACGTCGCTATCGGCGAACAGGCGCCCCTGGCGCAGGCGTATGCCGAACACCTCGAAGAAGGCCGGGGAAACGCCACGGAACTGCGCATTGAATGCTTCACCGCCCGGCACGTGCAGGTCACCCTCGTTCCACTGGCCGCTGGAGTCGCCCGCCGGCAGGTTGGTGCCTGCCTCGGCCTGGCGCACGCCGGGAATCCGGCGCAGGCGCTCGACCAGCCGCTGCGACAGGGCCTGCACGGAGGCCGCATCGGGATAGGTGGCCTTGACCGGCGCCAGCTCGAAGGTGAGCACGCCGCGTGCATCGAAGCCGAGATCGACCTTCGCGTTGTCGAGCAGGGTGCGCAGGAACACGCCCGCCGTGCACAACAGCAGCGAGGCCAGCGCCACCTGCGCGATCACCAGCACGCGGCCCAGCAGGCCGCTGCGCCGGCTGAAGCCGCTACGACCGCCTTCGCGCAGGCTGTCCATCGACAGCGCGGTGCGGCCACGCCACAAACCCAGAACGGTGGCAACCAAGGCACCGAACAAGCCGACCGCGATGGCCAGCGCCCATGCGGACCAGCCGAGGCTCAGGCCGCCGGGGCGCGTCCACTCCACCGCCATCCAGTCGACCGGCATCCATGTGCGCAAGGCCAGCAGACCCGCCGCAGCCAAGGCCTGCCCGAGCAACACGCCGAAAAGACCGACCAGCACGCCTTCCGCCATCGAAGGCAAGGCCACGCGCCACGACGACGCGCCGAGCGCGCCGCGCACGGAAGCCTCGTGGCTGCGTCCCATCGCGCGCAGCATCATCAGGTTGGTGAGGTTGACCAGCGCGATCAGCAACAGCAACGCGGCGCAGGCCAGCCACATCAGCGCGGTCGCGCGCTGATCCTGGTGCTGCTTCGCGCCGAAATCCTGCACGCCGAAATGCGAGCGGCGCCAGTAGTCGCTGCTGTAGGCGGCGTTGCCTTCTGCGACATAGAAAGCATGCAGCCGCGTGTCCACCTGCGCGCCCAGTGCCTCGCGCGTGGCGCCCTGCGCCAGCCGCGCCACCGCGGTGTAGTTGGTGCCGTCGTCGCGCGAGTGGGCGGGGAACGTCGTGGGCAGCGCAATCGAGGCTTGCCCGAGGTCGAAGCCTTCCGGCAACACGCCGACGATGGTGTGCGCCACGCCTTCCACTTCCATGGTCTGGCCGACCGCCGCGGGATTGCCGCCGAAGCGACGCAGCCAGAAGCCGTGGTAGAGCAGCACCACCGGCGGCCCGTGCGGCCGGTCTTCCTGTGCGGTGAAGTTGCGCCCCAGCGCGGGCTGCACGCGCAGCGTGGGCAACAGGCCGTGGTCGATTTCCAGCGCCGGCACCTGCACCGGCTCGCCGTCGCCGGCGATGTTCGCGGCGACGGGATCGCCCTTGAAGATGCCCAGCGATTCCACGCCCGGCAGACCGGCCAGCTGCTGGTATTGCTGTGGCGACACGGCCGTCACGTTGCCCTGTTCGAGACGCCCAAGCGCCACCAGTCGCTGCGGCTGCGGATAAGGCAGGGGTCGCAGCAGCACGCCGTCGATCAGGGTGAACACGGCACTGGCCGAACCCACGCCCAGCGCCAGCACGACCGCCGCCAGCAGCAGGAACCCCGGCCGGCGCAGGCTGGCGCGCCAGGCCTGCCAGACCTCGGCGAGCCAGACTCTCAGCAGCGCGATGTTCACTCGCCCACCTCGATGCGCTGGCCGATCAGCGCGTCGAGGCGCGATTCGTCCTCGCGGCGCAGGCGGTCGTAGGTTTCCTCGTCCACCACTCGCCCGTCGAACAGGCGCACCTTGCGCTGGGCGAGTTCCGCGTAGCGCGCGTCGTGGGTGACCATGCAGATGGTGGCGCCGCCCTTGTGCAGTTCGTCGAGCAGGGCCATCACCGCCTCGCCGTTGCGCGAGTCGAGGTTGCCGGTGGGCTCGTCGGCGAGCAGGATCGCGGGCCGGCCGACCAGGGCGCGCGCCACCGCGACGCGCTGCTGCTGGCCGCCGGAAAGCTGCGCAGGATAGTGGCGCATGCGGTGCGCCATGCCCACGCGTTCCAGCGCCTCCTGCACGCGTGCGCGGCGCTCGGCGGCGTCGATGCCGCCGCGGTAGGTGAGCGGCAGCTCCACGTTCTCCTGCACGGTGAGGTCGCCGATCAGGTTGAAGGCCTGGAAGATGAAGCCGATCTCGGCGTTGCGGATGCGCGCGCGCTGCGCGGCGTTGAGCGCGGCGACGTCGTGGCCGTTCAGCACGTAGCTGCCGGCGCTGGCGGTGTCGAGCAGGCCGAGGATCGACAGCAGGGTGGTCTTGCCGCAGCCGGACGGGCCGGAGATGGAGACGTACTCGCCGCGCTCGATGCTGAGGTGCACCTCGCTGAGCGCGTGGGTTTCCACCTCGTCGGTCTGGAACACCTTGCGCAGGTCCTTGAGGGCGATGACGTTGGCGGATTGGGTCATGGGTCTGTCCACTCTTGAGGCTTTGGTTTCCCTTCTCCCCTCGGGAGAAGGTGGCCCGGAGGGCCGGATGAGGGTTCGGGCAAGGTGCGGCGTTCGTCTTCGCCTGAACCCTCACCCCTGCCCCTCTCCCGGAGGGAGAGGGGTTCCGTTTGTCTCGCTCATTTCAACTTGATGCGATCGTATTTGTCCCACTGGCTGGTGTCGGAGAGGATCACCCGGTCACCCGCCTTCAACCCGCGCAGCACCTGCACGCGATCGACCGAGGCGGCGCCGATGCGCACCGGCACGCGGGTGGCGGTGTCGCCGCCGGGGTCGAGGCGGAACAGGCTGAGGTCGGCATCGGCCTGGGCCAGCGCGGGGCGTCCCACCGAGAGCACGTCGTGCAGCTGGGCGACCAGGATGCGGCCGTCGACGGAAAGGTCGGGCCGCGCGCCGGGCGGCAGCTTGCCGGCGAGGGAGACGTCCACCTGCACGCTGCCGTTGCGCACGGCCGGGTCGATGCGCTCGACCTTGCCGTCGACCACGCCGTTGTGGGTGTCCACGCTCACCGGCATGCCCAGCGCCACGTCCTTGGCCTGCACCTCGGGCACCTGCAGGCGCGCGATCAGCACGTCGGGCCGGGCCACGCGCGCGAGGTTGGCGCCGGCGGCGACCTGGGCGCCTTCCTGCACCGCCACTTCCTGCAGCACGCCGGCGATGCCGGCCTTCACCTGCAGCGCGTCGGCCTGGCGCTGGCGCAATTGCAGGTTGCTCTGCTGCTGCGCCAGCGCGGCCTGCACCGCGTCGACCTGCGCCTTCATGCTGGCGGCGAACGCGGCCACGCGCTGCCGCTCGATTTCGCTGCGCTCCTTGAGCTGGGCCAGCGCGATCTGGCCCTGCTCGAACTGCACGCGCGGGATCAGGTGGTCCTTCGCCGCGATGGTGTCGGCGTCGGCCTTGACCTTGGCCGAGGCGTAGTCCGACTGCGCCTGCGCCTGCGCGGAACGCTGGTCGAGCAACTGCGACGCCAGCTCGGCGCGCTTGGCGGCGACTTCGGCCTGCGCCGCGGCCACCTGCGCCCTGGCGTTGCGCAGCGCGTCCTCCACGGTGGGATCGGCCAGTCGCATCAGCACGGTGTCCGGCTGCACCGGCGTGCCCGGCCACACCAGGATCTGTTCCACCTGCGCCGGCGTGGCGGCGGCCAGCCAGCGGATCTCGCGCGGCACCAGGGTGCCGGTGGCGCGCACTTCGCGCAGCATGTCGCCCTGCTGCACGGCGTCGATCCACAGGCTGCCGCGGTCGGCCACCGGCAACGCCGGCCCCAGCCGCCACACCAGCGCCGCCAGCGCGGCCACGGCCAGCGCCGCGCCGCCCACCATCAGTTTCAGCCGGCGGCGCTTGCGGATGCCATAGATCGGGTTCGCGATATCCATGCGCCATGCATGGCAAGCCGCGTGCCAAGCGACACCGACGAAAAAAGAGCTTGCGGATCAAGGCCCGGCCATAGCGACACGCAGCGACCGGGACGGCGCGCCGTCCGCATCCGGATGCCATGTCCGCAAACGGACGCCGCGCCGCGGACGGAATGCGCGGCCCGCCTCAACCGGTGTTCTGCAGCCCCTGCGCCACGCCGTTGACGCAGGCCACCAGCGCCTGCAGCAGGGCGTCGTCCTGGCGATCATCCGCGCGCCAGCGCTTGAGCAGGTCCACCTGCAGCAGGCTCATCGGGTCGATGTAGGGATTGCGCAGGCGGATCGAGGCGGCAAGGCGCTGATCGCCCTGCAGCAGTTCATCCGCGCCCTTGAGCCGGAGCACCCAGGTGCGGCTGCGCTCGAACTCGGCGCGGACCAGCGCGAAGAACGGCTCGTGCAACTCGCCGGCCAGCCGCGAGAACGCCTCGGCGATGGCGAGGTCGCACTTGGCCAGCAGCATCTCCACGTCGTCCAGCGCGTTGGCGAAGAACGGCCAGTCGCGCGCCATCCCGGCCAGCGCCTGCTCGCCGTATTCGGCCACGCCCCATTCCAGCGCGCTGCCCAGGCCGTACCAGCCGGTGATGATGGAGCGGCACTGCGTCCAGGCGAATACCCAGGGAATCGCGCGCAGGTCTTCCACGCCGCGCATGCTGCGCCGGCGCGAGGGGCGCGAGCCCAGCGCCATGCGCTCGATCACGTCGATCGGCGTGGCGCTGCGGAAGTAATCCACGAAACCCTCGCGCTCGACCAGCGCGCGATAGGCCTTGCGGCTGCGCGCGGACAGCGCGTGCATGCGCTCGCGCCACTGCGTTTCTCGCCGGTCCTCGTCGCGCGGACGCAGGCTGGCGCGCAGCACCGCGCCCACGGTCTGCTCCAGGTTGCGCAGCGCCAGCGCGCGGATGCCGTACTTGCGGTGGATCACCTCGCCCTGCTCGGTGACGCGCAGGGTGCCCGCCACCGACCCTCGCGGCGAGGACAGCAGCGCGGGCGTGATGCGCGCGCCGCCGCGGCTGGCCGAACCCCCGCGGCCGTGGAAGAAGGCCAGCGCGATGCCGTGTTCGCGCGCCACTTCCAGCAGTTCCACCTGGGCGCGCTGCAGGCCCCAGCGCGAGGCCAGCGTGCCGCCGTCCTTGCCGCTGTCGGAATAGCCCAGCATCACCCACTGGCGGTCGCCGCGCGCGGCGAGATGGGCGCGGTAGAGCGGGTCGGCCAGCAGGGCGCGCAGCGTGGCCGGCGCGTTCTTGAGGTCGGCGATGGTCTCGAACAGCGGGGCGATGTCGAGGGGGACAGGGCTCCTTGCGTTCGCCTCCCAGCGCTTATCAGACAACGCGCTCCTTGCCATCGCCTCCTCTCCCCCCCGGGGAGAGGGAGTAGAAGCAGCTTCGTCCCGGCGGGAAGAGGGAGATGATCCTGCAGGCTCGACCAGGCCACCGTGCCTTGCCAGCGCCAGCACCGCCAGCACGTCGGCGGCAGAGCGCGCCATGCTGATGATGTAGAGGCCGGTGGCCTCGGTGCCGTAACGGCGGCGCGCATCGTGCAGGGTGGCGAACACGGCGCGCAGCGAGGACGCCACGCTGTCCTCGCTGGCGACGAAGTCGCGCTCGCCACGCAAGCAGGCATGCAGTGCGGCCACGCGCTCGTCCACGTCGCGCTTCGCCCAGTCCGGATCGCCGAGCAGGGCGGCCAGCGCGTCGTCGTGCACGCGCGAATCCTGGCGCACGTCGAGCCGGGCGAGGTGGAAGCCGAAGCTGCGCACGCGCCAGATCAGCCGCTGCACCGCGTAGGCGCCCGCGTGCAGGCCGCGATGGTCGACCAGGCTGGCGGCGACCAGTTCGAGGTCGTCGCGCAGTTCGTCGACGGACGCATAGGCCTCCGGATGCTTGTCGCCGTGGGTGGCTTCGAGCCGCGCGCCGATCATGGTGAGCAGGCAGCGGTACGGCATGTCGGCGTAGCGCGGCCGGATGCGCGCAGCGGCCTGCGGGAAGCGCGCGCGGTAGTCGTCCAGCCGCTGGCGCAGGCGCGGGTCGACCTGCACCCGGCCGTCGGTCTGGCTGAGCAGGCGCGCCAGCGCGGCGACGTCGGCGATGTAGCGCTCCAGCACCTGCGCGCGCTGGCTGGCGAGGCTGGCGGCGATGGTGTCGGCGCCCACGTTGGGGTTGCCGTCCATGTCGCCGCCCACCCAGGTGGCGAAGGAGAGCAGCCGCGGCAGGGGCACCGCCACGCCGTAGACCGCCTGCAACGCGTCGGCCAGCGATTCGTAGAGCGCCGGCACGATGCGGTAGATCGGATCGGCGAGATAGAAGTCCACGTGGTCGCGTTCGTCCTGCACGCTGGGCCGCACCGGCGAGGCCTCGGCGGTCTGCCAGCCGGCGGTGAGCGCCATGTGGATGCGCTCCTCGTCCTCGCCGCGCTCCTGCGGCGTGCGGCCGCCGTCGAAGCCGTCGACCAGGGCGCGCACGATCGCCTGCTCCTTCTCCAGCAACGAGGCACGCACCGCCTCGGTGGGGTGCGCGGTGAACACCGGCTCCACTTCCAGTCGCAGCAGCCATTCCAGCAGTTCGTCCGCGGTCACGCCCTGCGCCTTCAGCCGCTCCAGCACGTCGCGCAGCGACTCCGGCTGCGGTGCACCACCCTCGCGCTGGTAGTCGCGGCGGCGGCGGATGCGATGCACGCGCTCGGCGATGTTCACCGCGTTGAAATAGGTGGCGAAGGCACGCGCCAGCGCTTCCGCATGCGCCACGTCGAGCCCGCCCAGCGGATCGGCCAGCCCGGCCAGCGGCGCGCCCTCCTGCCGGCGCGCGATGGCGGCGACGCGTACGCGCTCCACCTCGTCGAGGAAGGCCGGCGCCACCTGCTCGGCCAGCATGCGGCCGACCAGGGCGCCGAGCCGGCGCACGTCGTCGCGCAGCGGCGCATCGGGCAAGGCGGGCTCGGGACTGCGGGTGGCGTTCATCACGACGGCATCGGCTCGCAGGGGGCGGAAGACCAAGCCTAGCGCAAGCGTGACACTTTTGCTGCAATGCCGCAAAACCCTTCGATCGGCCTGTGCGCAGCCTCGTCGAAGGCATGGTGGTGTCCGCGCCGCTATAATCATCCATTCCCGTCGAGGGGCGCTGCGACCGTGACATGTTCACGGCCAGGCTCGATGGTTTCTTTCTGCAACGGCGCCCGGTTTGTCGCGATGTCTCCGCTCCCGCGGATGCGTCCGCGATACCGGCCACACCCGGCCGGCCTCCCCACCAGAACCGGAGCTGCACATGAACGCCGCACTCAAAGAAAACACCCACGACTACAAGATCCGCGACATCGGCCTCTCCGATTTCGGTCGCAAGGAACTGGACATCGCCGAGCACGAGATGCCGGGCCTGATGGCTATCCGCCGCAAGTACGCCGCCTCCACGCCGCTGAAGGGCGTGCGCGTCACCGGCTCGCTGCACATGACCATCCAGACCGCGGTGCTGATCGAGACGCTGAAGGACATCGGCGCCGACGTGCGCTGGGCCTCGTGCAACATCTTCAGCACGCAGGACCACGCCGCCGCCGCCATCGCCAGGACCGGCACGCCGGTGTTCGCGTGGAAGGGCGAGACGCTGGAGGAATACTGGGACTGCACGCTGGACGCGCTGTCCTTCCCCGACGGCAAGGGCGGCTTCCTCGGCCCGCAGCTGGTCGTCGACGACGGCGGCGACGTGACCCTGCTGATCCACAAGGGCTACGAGCTGGAAAAGGGCGACGAGAGCTGGGTCAACAGCGCCTCGGGCAGCCACGAGGAGCAGGTCATCAAGAACCTGCTGAAGCGCGTCGCCAGGGAGCGCCCGGGCTACTGGACCCGCGTCGTCGCCGACTGGAAGGGCGTCTCCGAGGAAACCACCACCGGCGTGCACCGCCTGTACCAGCTCGCCGAGGCGAAGAAGCTGCTGGTGCCCGCGATCAACGTCAACGACTCGGTGACCAAGAGCAAGTTCGACAACCTGTACGGCTGCCGCGAATCGCTGGCCGATGGCCTGAAGCGCGCGATGGACGTGATGCTGGCCGGCAAGCTGGCCGTGGTCTGCGGCTACGGCGACGTGGGCAAGGGCTGCGCGCACAGCCTGCGTGCCTACGGCGCCCGCGTGGTGGTCACCGAGATCGACCCGATCAACGCGCTGCAGGCGGCGATGGAAGGCTTCGAGGTCAACACCGTCGAGAGCACGCTGGGCCGCGGCGACATCTACGTCACCACCACCGGCAACAAGGACGTGCTGACCCTGGCCCACATGCAGGCGATGAAGGACCAGGCCATCGTCTGCAACATCGGCCACTTCGACAACGAGATCCAGGTCGACGCGCTGAACGCCTCCGGCGCCGAACGCCTCAACATCAAGCCGCAGGTGGACAAGTACACGTTCAAGAACGGCAGCAGCATCTTCCTGCTCGCCGAAGGCCGGCTGGTGAACCTGGGCTGCGCCACCGGCCATCCCAGCTTCGTGATGTCGAACTCGTTCTCCAACCAGACCCTGGCGCAGATCGACCTGTGGGCGCACAAGGACAGCTACGAAGCCAAGGTCTACATCCTGCCGAAGAAGCTGGACGAGGAAGTCGCGCGCCTGCACCTGGAGAAGATCGGCGTGAAGCTCACCACGCTCAGCGCCGAGCAGGCCGCATACCTTGGCGTGCCGGTGGAAGGCCCGTACAAGCCGGACCACTACCGCTACTGACTGAGCGTGTTTCGGCTACGTGCAAAACACAACGGGCGCCGCGAGGCGCCCGTTCCGCCTATGCCAACTGCACGATCTGGTTCAGCACCAGCAACGCCTCCGCAAACGGCTTGTCGCCCACCCTGCGCATGGGGTGTGGCTTGCTGCCGCGCAATCGCCAGTCGAATGACTTGGGCTGGTGACACAGCACGTAGCTGGTTGCCCCCGACCTGCGCCCACTCGCCACGCCGGCGGCGACGGCGAACGGATTGGTTGCGTTGTATGAAGCCGTCGTCATGGGCAGCCCCACTACCAGCGACGTGCGCTGGTTGAACGTCTTGGGCGACAGCACCAGAAACGGATGCACGTCGCGCATTTCCCGTCCAGCCTGTGGATTGCAGTCGATCCAGATCACATCCTGTCGATCCGGCACCCATTCGCGTCGGGATTTTCCGGCCGACTTGCTCACCACCGCTCGGCCCCCACGCGCTTACCCGCAGCCATGGCCTCGCCGCCATGCTGCCCTGGATCGAACCGGGCCAGGCGCTGCTTGAGCGTGAGAGGGGCATCCTCCACCGGAGTGACGACGACCCGGCCATCCTCGACGGCAACGCTCACGCGCTGGTCCGCGCGCAGGTGCGCCGCCTTGGCGATGGCCGCCGGCAAGCGCACGCCAAGGTTGTTGCCCCAATGCTTGATGTCCAGCACAACGACCGTCATGGCTCACTCCACCCAGTAGGTTTATACGAAGTTTAAACCCGACAGGTTGCGGGAGCAATCCCAGACATCGCTCAAGGCCGCCAGTTCGCGTTGCACTCCCAGAACGCCACTGAGCGGTGGTAGGCCTCGCGATCCAGCGGCACGCCGGAACCGCCCTCCTCCACGCCCAGCGCGTTGCGCATCATGGTGATCGGCGCCATCGGGATTTCCTCCGGCTCCATCGTGTAGAGGCAGCCGACGATGCCCCAGTCGGCATCGATAGGTCCGCCTTCCTTCGCCAGCTGCTCGCGGCTGTAGAGGATGACCACCAGCCAGTTCGCCACCGGCGGCGCCACGCCCTCGAACCAGCGCACCAGCACCGGCAGCTCGGCCTTGCTGCGCGCCTCGTAGGCGGAACGCAGCAGGTGGCGGTTGGCCTCGGTGATCGGCGCGGTGAGGCAGCGCGTGGACGTCCAGTTGCGATGCACGTGCAACTTGCAGAACGGCGCGTAGCCGTCGAGCACCTTGTACGGCGCCTCGTCGTTGAGGCGCCGCTGGAACTCTTCCGGCGTGCAGTCCTGGATGGTGTTCCCGCGCGGCTCGCGCGGGAACAGGCGGGCACGCGCGAAGGGGGTGAGGACGATGGACATGGCTTGGTCGATGGCAAAACGACAGCGTAACGCACGAAGTAATTCCTCCTCCCCCTGCTTGTTGCAGGGGGAGGTGCCTTTGAGGTTTCCAGCAAGCAGAGGCACCCCGCCCCAGCCCTCCCCTCCATGCTGGGGAGGGATTGCCGGCGACGCCGCGCTTCGCCTGTCCGGCGTTTAGACATCTATCTTTTCATCGCGATGAACGTATAAAATCCCTGGAATACCTCCGCCGGTGACCGCCATGCCCGCCATCAGCCTCGAATTCTTCCCGCCCAAGACCGACGAGCAGCGTGCCCAGCTGGACCAGGCCGCAGAGGTGCTGAAGGCCTGGCAACCGGAGTACGCCTCGGTGACCTTCGGCGCCGGCGGATCCACGCTGAGCTATACCGGCGACACCGTGGCGCACCTGCACCAGGCGCACGGCTACGCGGTGGCGCCGCACCTGTCCTGCATGGGCGGCACGCGCGCGGAGATCCGCGCCCTGCTCGACGGTTACCGGGCCGCGGGCTATCGGCGCATCGTGGCGCTGCGCGGCGACCTGCCTTCCGGCATGGCCAGTGCGGGCGACTTCCGCTACGCCGCCGAACTGGTGAGCTTCATCCGCGAGCACTCCGGCGACCACTTCCACGTCGAGGTGGCGGCCTATCCGGAAACCCATCCCCAGGCCGACGATGCGCTGGCCGACCTGCGCCACTTCAAGGCCAAGGTGGACGCCGGCGCGAACGGCGCGATCACCCAGTACTTCTTCAACCCGGACGCGTATTTCCGCTTCGTCGACGACGCCCACAGGCTCGGCGTGCGCGTGCCGATCGTGCCGGGCATCATGCCGATCGCGAACTTCACCCAGCTGAAGCGCTTCTCCGACGGCTGCGGCGCGGAGATCCCGCGCTGGATCGCCAAGCGCATGCAGGCGCACGGGGACGACGCCGCATCGGTGCGCGCGCTGGGCGCGGAAGTGGTGGCGCAGTTGTGCCGCCGCCTGCTGGACGGCGGCGCCCCGGCGCTGCACTTCTACACGCTCAACCGCGCCCGCGCCACGCGTGCGGTGCTCGAGCAACTGGATTGAGGAAATTCCGGTGTGACCCGCGTCGTGGCGGCGCAGGCCGCACCAGCGTGCAACGCGCCGAACGCGCGAGGGGCAGCCTCGACGCAGCGGGCCATCCGGCACCTGCAGGCCATGGTCAGCGAAGACACCGGACTCCTGCCTTCGCGGCAGCGACGCGCAGGAAGCCGATGGCTCGGAGCCGCTCCGAATCACCCGGCTGATTCACGGTTGCCGCGCGAGCGCATCGCTATGCTGGCGCGATGCGCCCATCCGCCCTGCTCCTGCTGCTTCCGTTGTGCCTGCTCGCCCGGCCGGCGCATGCACAGGACCCGATCCACCATTGCGTGGACACGCACGGCAACCCGTTGTTCACCGACCAGCCCTGCGCCAGCCAGCAAGCCAGCCCGGTGCAGGCGCCTGCACCTGTCGCGAGCGTCGCCACGCCCGGCCTGCCGACGCCGCTGCAGCGTTGCGCCAGTACCGCGGCGGAACTGCGCCAGCGCGTGATCGATGCCTTCGCCGCACGCGACCCGAACGAGCTGGCCGGGCTGATGCTGTGGCATGGCTACGGCCACGTGTCGGCCGTCGACGACATCCGCGCGCTGGCCCGGCTGGTGCGGCAACCGTTGCTGGAGATCCACTTCGGCGGCGACCCTGGCGACGATCCCGCTTCCGCCGACGGCGGCGCAGCCGCGGTCGCCGACGAATTGCAGCTGCGCACGGGCGACGACGGTGCGCGCTTCGCGATCACCCGCCAGGCCGGCTGCCTGTGGCTGCGCTACGGCGGCTGAGCCTTCCCGCCGTTCTTGCTGCGCTGCAAACCCTGGCGTGCGGGGCGCGGGTTTATCATGGGCGGTCCCCAACGGAGATTTGCCATGGCGCAGCAGTACCCCGAATGGATCTGGCAGAACGGCGCGGTCAAGCCGTGGGCCGAGGCCACCACCCACGTGATGTCGCACGCGCTGCACTACGGCTCCTCGGTGTTCGAGGGCATCCGCAGCTACGCCACGCCGGACGGCGCGGCGATCTTCCGCCTCACCGACCACCTCACCCGCCTGTTCCATTCGGCGAAGATCTACGACATGGCGCTGCCGTACACGCGCGACCAGATCGCCGCGGCCTGCCGCGAGGTGGTGAAGAAGAACGGCCTCGCCGCCGCCTACCTGCGCCCGGTGGCGTGGCGCGGCCTGGGCGGCTTCGGCCTCTCCGCCGAAACGCCGATCGACGTGGCCGTGGCCGCGTGGCCGATGGGCCCCTACCTCGGGCCGGAGGCGCTGGAACAGGGCATCACCGCCTGCGTGTCGAGCTGGCAGCGCTTCGCGCCCAACACCATCCCGGCCGGCGCCAAGGCCGGCGGCAACTATCTTTCCGGCCAGCTGATCGCGCGCGAGGCGCGCCGCCTGGGCTTCGGCGAGGGCATCGCGCTGGCCTCCACCGGCCTGCTCAGCGAAGGCGCGGGCGAGAACATCTTCCTGGTGTTCGACGGCGCGCTGCACACCACGCCGGCCAGCGCCTCCATCCTCACCGGCATCACCCGCCACTCGCTGATCACGCTGGCGCGCGAGGACGGCATCGAGGTGATCGAGCGCGACCTGCCGCGCGAATACCTCTACCTCGCCGACGAAGTGTTCATGTGCGGCACCGCCGCCGAGGTCACCCCGATCCGCGAAGTCGACGGCAAGCAGGTCGGCGCCGGCCATGCCGGCCCCGTCACGCGCCGCATCCAGGAACTGTACTTCGGCCTGTTCAACGGCAAGACCCACGACAAGTGGGGCTGGCTGGAGCCGGTCTGATCTGCCGTGGCCCCGGGCAGGCCCGGGGCCACGAGTGACAAGCCGCTATCATGCGCGGATGACCGATACCGCATCCGCCCTCCCCGCCATCCGCCTGAAAACCGACCGCGCGCCCGGCCACCCCTGGGTATGGTCGGCACAGGTGCACAAGCCCGGTGAACGCATCCCGCCGGGCAGCGTGGTGGCCGTGATGGACGCGAAGGATCGCTTCGTCGGCCGCGGCTTCTGGAACGGCCATGCGCGCATCGCGCTGCGCCTGCTCGCCGCCGATCCCGCCGAAACCATCGATGCCGACTGGATCGCCGCGCGCATCGCCCGCGCCGTGCGGCTGCGCCGCGAAGTGCTGGAGCTGGACACGGCCACCGACGCCTGGCGCGTGGTGCACAGCGAGGGCGACGGCCTCAGCGGCCTGATCGTGGACCGCTACGCCGACATCCTCGTCGTCGAATACTTCGCCGCCGGCATGTGGAAGTTCCGCGACGCGATCCGCGACGCGTTGCTGGCCCACTTCCCCGGCGCGCGCATCTACGGCTTCGCCGAAACGCACGTGCAGAAGCAGGAGTCCTTCGACTGCCGCGCCAGCGAGCCGCCCGCGCCGGTGGCGGTGCACGAGCACGGCCTCGCCTTCCACGCCGCGCCCGGCGCCGGCCACAAGACCGGCTTCTTCGCCGACCAGCGCGACAACCGCCGCCGCTTCGCGGAACTCGCGCGCGGCCGCCGCGTGCTCGACCTGTGCTGCAACGCCGGCGGCTTCGCGGTGCACGCGATGGCCGGCGGCGCGCGCGAAGCCGTGGGCGTGGACATGGATGCCGGCATCCTCGACATCGCCCGCGCCAACGCCGCGGCGAACAGCGTGGCGGTGGACTTCCAGCAGGCCGACATCTTCGACTGGCTGCGCGCCGCGGTGGCGCGCGGCGAAAAGTACGACGCGGTGATCCTCGACCCCGCCAAGCTCACCCGCGACCGCAACAAGGTGTTCGACGCGCTGAAGAAATACTTCGCGATGAACCGCCTCGCGCTGGACGTGGTCCCGCCCGGCGGCCTGCTGCTCACCTGCTCCTGCACCGGCCTGGTGAGCGAAGCGGACTTCCTGGAGATGCTGCGCCGCGTGGCGCTCAACGCCGGCCGCGAGATCCAGATCCTCGAAGTGCGCGGCGCCGGCGCCGACCACCCCGTGCGCGCCGACGTGCCGGAAAGCCGCTACCTGAAGGCGATGTTCTGCCGGGTCGAATGAATCTCCGGCTCGCGGCGCCTGCACGCGCGCTCGACCGGTCCTCATGACACACTCGGCGCGTGACGCGACGCCAGCCGAAAGAAATTCCCGACGTCGATCCCGCCCTGCGGCGCGAAGCGCGCGCGGCAGGGCTGGTCTATGTCAGCGATGAACTGCCTGGCATCGCCCGTCGCCGGCGCGGCAACGGTTTCAGCTACCACGACGCCGACGGGGCGCCGGTGCGGGACGTCGAGACGCTGGCGCGCATCCGCGCCCTGGCGATTCCGCCGGCCTATGTCGAGGTGTGGATCTGCGCCGACCCGCGTGGTCACCTGCAGGCCACCGGGCGCGATGCGCGGCGACGCAAGCAGTACCGCTACCACGCGGACTGGCGCGCCCTGCGCGATGCGGACAAGTTCTCCCGGCTGCTCGCCTTCGGTGCCGCGCTGCCACGGATTCGCCGGCGCGTGCGTACCGATCTGGCCCAGCCCGGCCTGCCGCGCGGGAAGGTGCTGGCCCTGCTGGTGCGGCTGCTGGACGAGACACTGATCCGGATCGGCAACGACCGCTACACCCGCGACAACCACAGCTTCGGCCTCACCACGCTGCGCTCGCGCCACGTGCGCGCCGAGCGCGGAAGGCTGCGCTTCGCCTTCCGCGGCAAGAGCGGCCAGGAGCGCGACATCGCCCTGGACGACCGGCGGCTGGCGCGCATCGTCCGCCGCCTCCAGCAGTTGCCGGGGCAGCGGCTGTTCCAGTACCTGGACGACGACGGGACGCGGCAGCCGGTCGACTCGGGCATGGTCAACGACTACCTGCGCGAGGCCAGCGGCGGCGAGTTCAGCGCCAAGGATTTTCGCACCTGGGGTGGCACCCTGCGCGCGATCGAGGCGATGGCCGCCGTCCCGCTGCCGGAGAGCGGCGGCGAGCGCGCGCTGGCCGACGCCATCGCCGCCGGGGTGAAGGACGTCGCCGCGACGCTGGGCAATACGCCGGCCGTGTGCCGGACGTCCTACATCCATCCGGCCGTGTTCGAGGGTTGGCGCGACGGCAGCCTGCACCGCGCGATCGCGCCCGGTACGCGGCCAGGGCCACGCCAGCTCGAACAGCGGGCCCTGCGCTGGCTGCGGCGCCGGCTGCGCAACGGAGACGCCGGCACGCGTTGAGGATGCCGCTGTCCCGCGTGCCGTCGCTCCCACCCAGCTCCCCGTTGCGCAGGGAGGAGCCGAAATCCGGTGTGCGCCGGGCACTACGCCTTGCGCGGCAACCGCCCGCGCAACGACGCCGCATCGAACGGTCCCGCCTCGGCGATCAGCGCACGCGCCGCGTCCACCTGGTCCCAGGTGTTCCACAGCAGCACACCGCGCACGCGGCCGCGCTCGAGGTAATACACCACGCCTTCGCGGTTGGGCTCGCGCCAGTCCTCGACCACATCGAGCCGCGTATCGAGCAGACCCACGGCCTCGTAGCCGAGATCGAACAGGTCGGAATAGAAGAACGGCAGCGTGTCGTAGCTGCCCGCGATACCGGCCATCGCGCGACCGGCGTGCCGCCCCATGCCGGTGGCTGCGTCCTCGTGTTCCACGCGCAGGCGCCGGTCCAGCGCGGGGTTGTAGAAATTCGCCACGTCGCCGGCGGCCCAGATGTCGGGGTCGCTGCTGCGCAGCTGCGCATCGACCACGATGCCGTTGTCCAGCTTGAGGCCCACCTGTTCGGCCAACACGGTGTTCGGCGTCACGCCGAGGCCGGCCACCGCGACTTCCACCCGCAGCAGGCTGCCGTCGGACAGGCTCAGTTCCACGCCACCGTCGGTGGGCCGGCTGCCGCCCACCCGCACGCCGCCGCGCACGTCCACGCCGTGCTGGCGGTAGTAGTCGTGGAGGCAACGTGCGAGGCCATCGGGGTAGCGGCCCGCGCCGAGGTGCGCGTCGGGAAACAGCAGGCATACCTTGCAGCCGACGCTGCACAGCGAGGCGGCCAGTTCGGCGCTGATGAAGCCGCCGCCGATCACCGCGATGATGGCGCCGGGCCGGGCGAAATGGCGAAGCCGCCGGTAATCGTCCAGCGTGCGGAAATGGATGATGCGGTCGCCACCCTCGAACGGCAGGCGGCGCGGCGTGGCGCCGGTGGCGAGCAGCAGGCGGCGGTAGCGGTAGCTGTCGCCCTGTGCGTCGCGCGCCACGTGCGCCGCGCAGTCCAGCGCCACGATGCGCCGCCCGGCATGCAGCTTCGCGCCGCTGGCCACGGTGCCGAGGTCGATGTCCGCCGGCGTCTTGTCGCCCTTCCACAGCGCCTTGGACAACGGCGGGCGCTGGTACGGCGGCGCGCTTTCCTCGCCGACCATGCCGACGTCCGCCGCGGCGTCGACTTCGCGGATCGCCTTCGCCGCCGCGTCGGCCGCCATGCCGGCGCCGACGATCAGGTAATCGTGCACATGCTCCATGACCATGCTCCCTCGCCGAACGGATTCGCCCATCTTGCGCGGCCGCGGCCAAGACCGCGTGAAACCCGGGTCGCAAGCCCTGCGACGACAGGACGTACACTGACGCGAACCGTCCCGCGCGAAACCCGCCCACATGCCCGTCGAAACCCTGCTCATCGTCCTCGTCGTGCTCGCGCTGGTGCTGCTGGCGCTGCAAGCCGCCCTGCTGCTGCGCGGCCGTGGCGACGCCGGCCTGGCCGCGAAGCTCGACGCGCTGAAGGACGACAACGAACGCCTGCAGCGCGCATTGCGCGAGGAGCAGCGCAACGGCCGCGAGGAATTGCAGCAGGGCTTCGAACGCTTCCGCGGCCACGTCAACGAACAGCTGGACGGCATGTCGCGCCAGCAGGCCGAGCGCATCGATGGCTTCGGCCAGCGCCTCGCCGCACTCACCGACCAGACCGGCCAGGGCCTGCAGGCGCTGGCGCAACGCCTCGCCGAAGACGCACGCAAGAGCCGCGAGGAGCTGACACTGGCGCTGAACCGTTTCGGCGAGCAGCAGCAGCAGCGCCTCACCGCATTGGGCGCACAGCACGAGCAGCGCATGGGCGAGGTGCGCGGCACGCTGGAAGGCCAGCTGAAGACACTGCGCGAGGACAACGCCGCGCAGCTGGAGAAGATGCGCGCCACCGTGGACGAGAAGCTGCAATCCACGCTGGAGACGCGGCTGGGCCAGTCGTTCCAGCTGGTCTCCGAACGGCTGGAGCAGGTGCAGCGCGGCCTGGGCGAGATGCAGAGCCTGGCCACCGGCGTGGGCGACCTGAAGCGCGTGCTGGGCAACGTGAAGACACGCGGCATCCTCGGCGAGGTGCAGCTGGGCGCCCTGCTCGACCAGCTGCTGACGCCCGAGCAGTACCGGTCGAACATCGCCACCATGCCGGGCAGCAACGAGCGCGTGGAATTCGCGCTGCGCATGCCGGGCGCCGACGCCGACCACCCGGTGTGGCTGCCGATCGACGCGAAGTTCCCGCGCGAGGACTACGAGCGCCTGCTCGACGCGCAGGAGCGCGCCGACGCCGACGCCGCCGGTGTTGCCGCCGCCGCGCTGGAACGCCGCGTGCGCGACGAGGCGAAGACCATCCGCGCCAAGTACGTGGCGCCGCCGCACACCACCGACTTCGCGATACTGTTCCTGCCCACCGAGGGGTTGTACGCCGAGGTACTGCGCCGGCCCGGCCTGTTCGAGGCGCTGCAGCGCGAGCACCGCGTCACCGTGGCCGGGCCGACCACGCTCACCGCCATCCTCAACGCGCTGCAGATGGGCTTCCGCACGCTGGCGATCGAGAAGCGCAGCAGCGAGGTGTGGCAGCTGCTCGGCGCGGTGAAGAGCGAGTTCGGCAAGTTCGGCGAGGTGCTGGACAAGGTGAAGAGGAAGCTCGACGAGGCCGGCAAGCACATCGAGGCCACCGGCGTGCGCACCCGCGCGATCACGCGCAGGCTGCGCGACGTGGAGTCGCTGCCGGGACAGGAGGCCGCCGGCCTGCTCGACAACGCCGCGGCCGAAGACGTCGAGCCGGACGACGAGGCATGAACCCCGCGCGCCGATCGCTCGGCGAACACCGCCGGCTCGCCGCCGTGATCCGCGTCCGGGCCATTACACTAGGGCGTGTCTGATTCCCCGGGACTTCCCATGAGCGACCCCATCTCCAACGACGTCACCCGCGAGCAGGCCGAGGAGGCCGTGCGCACCCTGCTGCGCTGGGCCGGCGAAGACCCCGCGCGCGAAGGCCTGCTGGACACGCCCAAGCGCGTGGTGAAGGCCTACCGCGACTGGTTCTCCGGCTACGGCGAGGATCCGGCCGAATACCTGCGCCGCACCTTCAAGGAAGTCGAGGGCTACGACGAGATGGTGGTGCTGCGCGACATCGAGTTCGAGAGCCACTGCGAGCACCACATGGCGCCGATCATCGGCCGCGCCCACGTCGGCTACCTGCCGACCTGCCGCGTGGTCGGCATCAGCAAGCTGGCGCGCGTGGTGGAAGGCTACGCGCGCCGCTTCCAGGTGCAGGAGAAGCTCACCGCGCAGATCGCCCACTGCATCCAGGAGAACCTGCAGCCGGCCGGCGTGGCGGTGGTGGTCGACGCCAGCCACGAGTGCATGACCACGCGCGGCGTGCACAAGCGCGGCGTATCGATGGTCACCAGCCAGATGCTGGGCGCGTTCCGCGACGACGCGCGCACCCGCGCCGAATTCCTGCAGTTCATCGGCATCCACGGCGGGGTACGCTGAGAGCCTGTTCAATGTCCCCGCGCCGCGGCCGATAACCGCTGCGTACCCGGAGCCGCCATCGCCGCTTCGCCATCCCGGACATCGTGCATATCGACCTGGCCACCATCGCCCTGTTCGGCGCCTTGCAGGCGCTGCTGCTGGCGCCCCTGCTGCTCGCCGCCACGCGGGCCTATGCCGGCGTCGCCCGCACCAGCCTGCGCATCTGGGGCACCGTGCTGCTGCTGCAGGTGGCGGGCTGGGTGCTGATGGGGCTGCGCGGCCAGGTCAGCGACTGGCTGTCGATCGTGCTCGCCAACGGCGTACTGATGGTGTCCTACGCCGAGACCACGCGTGCGCTGCGCCTGCTGCTGGGCGCACCGCAGCGCCGGGCCCTGCTGCTGGCGATCGGCGTGGCCGGCTGGCTCGGCATCGCCTGGTTCGGCGTGGCCGTGCCCGACTACCGCGTGCGCGTGTACATCGCTTCGCTGGCGCTGGGCTGCTACCTGCTGTTGCTGGCATGGCCGCTGCGCCACGCGCTGCGCCGCGGCGGCTCGACCGCGCAGCGGGTGATGCTGCTGGTGCTGCTGGGCGCCCTGGCAGGCTGGCTCGTCCGGCTGGGCGGCCTGGTCCTCCATCCCGCCAACGCGGCCGGGCTGCTCGCCTACTCGCCCGCCAATGCGGCGCAGATGATCTACAGCGCGGTGGAGCCGGTGCTGGCCAGCGTCGGCTTCCTGCTGATGTACAACGAGTCGGTGCAGACCGAACTGCACCGGCTGGCGCGCACCGATCCGCTCACCGGCACGCTGAACCGCCTCGCGCTGGACGAGGAATCCCTGCGGTTGTTCCGCGCGGCGGACCGCCCCAATACGCTGGCCGCGCTGGTCATCGACATCGACCACTTCAAGCGCATCAACGACGAATTCGGCCACGCCACCGGCGACCGCGTGCTGGCGACGCTGGCCGCCGGCATCCGCCGGCAGTTTCAGCCGCCCGCCGTGCTGGGCCGCATGGGCGGCGAGGAGTTCCTCGCCCTGCTGCCCGGCACCGGCCTGGCCGAGGCCATGGCGCTCGCCGAACGGCTGCGCGTGGCCGTCGCCGCCATGCCGCTCGTGCCCGACGCCGGCATTCCGGGCGTCACCATTTCCGTCGGCATCGCCGCGTACCGGCCGGAAGACACCGACGTGCACGCCCTGGTGCGCCGCGCGGATCGCGCGCTCTATGACGCCAAGCGCGCCGGGCGCGACCGCGTCGTTGCCACCGTCGACGACGCCTCGCCGGCCCTGCCTGGCCCTGCCGGCCGCCCGCCGCAGCGACCACGGCCCGCGGAGTAGCCCGAGGAGAGCCTGGCCTCGCGCGGCCGCGACACGCCAGCCGGATCCCGCGACGTGCCTTCGCCTTCCGCCGCGGGCGTTCGCGCGGCGTGCGTCCGTTCTCGACGCGACGGCGCGACGTGCCGCACACTGTCCCGCATGCCGAGCGCCCCGCACCTGCTCCACCCCGGCCTTGCCACCGCTGCCCTCGCATTGCTGCTGCCGCTGGTCGCGGCGGCGCAGGATTCGCGCGGCGCCTACTTGCGGCAATTCGACACGGACGGCAACGGCTGCGTGAGCGAAGCCGAATACGTGGCCTACATGAGCCACGGCTTCGAGCGCATGGACGCCAACCACGACGGCGTGCTGGAGCCGAGCGAACTGCCCGGCGGCCACGGCAAGCCGGTGACGCTGAAGGAGTGGCAGGACAACCTGCGCCACCAGTTCCACCGGCTTGACCGCCGCCGCACCGGCTGCCTCACTGCGCAGGAACTCACGGCGCCGCCGGGCTGACATTTCGCCGCCGGCCAGCCGCGCCACGGCGCAATGCGCTATCGTTCCGCGTCTGCCGCCGCCACCCGCGCCATGAACCCGCCTGCCGAACACGTCCCGCGCCGCCGCGCCGCCCTCGCCTTCATCTTCGTCACCGTGATGCTGGACATGCTGGCGTTCGGCATCATCATCCCGGTACTGCCGCACCTGATCGTCGACCTGATCGGCGGCAGCATCGCCAAGGCCGCCGTCTGGGTGGGCGCGTTCGGCGCGCTGTTCATGACGATGCAGTTCGTGTTCTCGCCGGTGCAGGGCGCCTTGTCGGACCGGTTCGGCCGGCGCACGGTGATCCTGATCTCCAGCTTCGGCCTCGGCGTGGACTTCATCGTGATGGCGCTGGCGCCGGTGCTGTGGCTGCTGTTCCTCGGCCGCGCGGTGTCGGGCGTCTGCGCGGCGAGCTTCTCCACCGCGAATGCCTACATCGCCGACATCGTGCCGAAGGAGAAGCGTGCCGCCGCGTTCGGCATGCTGGGCGCGGCGTTCGGCATCGGCTTCATCGTGGGCCCGGCGCTGGGCGGCTTCCTCGGCCACTGGCACCTGCGCCTGCCGTTCTGGGTGGCCGCCGGGCTGTCGCTGCTCAACTTCTGCTACGGCTGGTTCGTGCTGCCGGAGTCATTGCCGAAGGAGCGGCGCGCGGCGCGCTTCGACTGGCGCCACGCCAACCCGTTCGGCGCGGTGGTGCTGCTGCGCCGCTACCCGCAGGTGTTCGCGCTGGCCGCGGTGTTCTTCCTGATCAACCTCGCGCAGTTCTCGCTGAACTCCACCTACGTGCTGTTCACCGACTACCGCTTCGGCTGGGGCCCGCAGGCGGTGGGCTACACGCTGGGCCTGGTCGGCCTGTGCAGCGGCCTGGTGCAGGCGGTGCTGGTGCGCCGGCTGATGCCCAGGCTGGGCGAACGGCGGATGATCCTGGCCGGCCTGTCGTTGTGCGTGCTGGGCTACCTCGCGTTCGGCCTCGCGCCCAGCGCGTGGCTGTTCCTGCTGGCGATCCCGGTGTTCTGCCTGGGCGGCCTCGCCGGTCCGCCGGCGCAATCGATGATGACCCACCAGGTCGACCCGCACGAGCAGGGCCGCCTGCAGGGCGCGCTGACCAGCCTCGCCAGCCTCGCCGGCATCTTCGGCCCGGCGATGTTCGCGAACCTGTTCGCGCTGTTCATCAGCGACCACGCGCCTGTTCCGCACCTGCCCGGCGCGGCCTTCGTGCTGGCCGCCCTGCTGCTGGCCGCGGCGACGCTGGTGGCGATCCGCGCCACGCGCCACGCCGCGCCGGCGTTCGCGCCCGCCACCCCTTCCCCCGAACCACTGGAGCACATCCCATGAGCCTCTCCATGTACCAGGCCTCCGTCCCCGTCTTCGTCCGCGCGCTCACCAACCTGCGCCACGTGCTGCAGAAGGGCGAGGCGCACGCCAAGGCCAAGGGCGTCACCGACGCCGTGCTGCTGCAGACCCGCCTGATCCCCGACATGCTGCCGCTGGTGAAGCAGGTGCAGATCGCCTGCGACATGGCCTGCCGCGGCTCCGCCCGCCTCGCCGGCGAGGAACCGAAGAGCTTCGAGGACAACGAGGCCACGATGGCCGAGGCGTACGACCGCATCGACCGCGCCATCGCCTACGTGCAGTCCTTCAGGGCCGAGCAGATCGACGGCAGCGAAGACCGCGCGATCCGGCTCAAGATGCGCAACGGCGAAATGGAGCTGCAAGGCCAGTCCTACCTGCTGCAGTTCATCCTGCCCAACCTGTACTTCCACTGCACCACGGCCTACAACCTGTTCCGCGGCATGGGCGTGGAGATCGGCAAGGCCGATTTCACCGGCGCGATGTAAAGCTGCCCAAGGCTCGCCGCAGCCCCCTCTCCCCGGCGGGGAGAGGGCCGGGCTGAGGGCGGGCGCTCGCGGCAACCTTCCACTTCCGCAATCCGGCTCGCCTGCGGCGGGCTTTCGATCGTCTTCCGGCGCGACGCCTTGCCTGGCTTTGCCGTGCTCTTGCCGCTGCTTCTGCGCGCAGGAGCGCGCTGCACTTCGGGGCCCCGGTGCGGCGGCGAGGCGTGGACGATCAGGCCGCACAGCGGGCGTTGCCAGGGAGGGCAACGCCTTTTCGACCGGGCAGGAGCCCGGCCGAAAAGCCCGGCCCCCGGCAGGTGGGCGAAGCCGCTTTGTCGCTTGCGAAAGCCCACAAGCAAAAGCCCCTCTCCCGCAAGCGGGAGAGGGGAAATGCAGGCAGCCCCCGGGGGAAGCAGGAGCAATCCGCGCGAATCTGCGAAAATCCGCATCCCCGCCCCAGCGACACACCCCATCCCCGATGCTGCGCCTGACCGACATCAAGCTCCCGCTCGATCACGCGGATGACGCGCTGCCCGCCGCGATCTGCGCAAAGCTCGGCATCGGGCCCGGGGCGCTGCGCGGCTATACCGTGTTCCGCCGCGGCTACGACGCGCGCAAGCGCGGCGCGATCGCGCTGATCTACACGCTGGACGTGGAGCTGGCCGACGAGGCCGCGCTGCTGGCGCGCCACGCCGGCGACCGCCACGTGCAACCCACGCCGGACACCGGCTACCGCTTCGTGGCGCAGGCGCCGGCAAGGCTGGAACACCGGCCCATCGTGATCGGCTTCGGCCCCTGCGGCCTGTTCGCGGCGCTGATCCTCGCGCAGTCGGGCTTCCGTCCCATCGTGCTGGAGCGCGGCAAGGCGGTGCGCGAACGCACGAAGGACACCTGGGACCTGTGGCGCCAGCGCCACCTGCATCCCGACTCCAACGTGCAGTTCGGCGAGGGCGGCGCGGGCACGTTCTCCGACGGCAAGCTGCACAGCCAGATCCGCGATCCGCTGCACCACGGCCGCAAGGTACTGGCCGAGTTCGTCAAGGCCGGCGCGCCGGAGGAAATCCTCTACGTCAGCAAGCCGCACATCGGCACGTTCCGGCTGGTGACGATGGTGGAGAACATGCGGGGAACCATCGAGGCGCTGGGCGGCGAGATCCGCTTCGGCCAGCGCGTGGACGACCTGCTGGTGGAAACCGATGCGCGCGGCGAACGCCACGTGCGCGGCGTGCGCCTGGCCGGCGGCGGCGAGCTGCGCAGCGACCACGTGGTGCTGGCGCTGGGCCACAGCGCGCGCGACACCTTCGAGATGCTGCACGCGCGCGGCGTCTGCGTGGAAGCCAAGCCGTTCTCGATCGGCTTCCGCATCGAGCACCCGCAATCGCTGATCGACCAGGCGCGCTTCGGCCCGCAGGCCGGCCATCCCATCCTCGGCGCGGCGGACTACAAGCTGGTGCACCACGGCAAGGACGGCCGTTCCGTGTACAGCTTCTGCATGTGCCCCGGCGGCACCGTGGTGGCCGCCACCAGCGAACCGGGCCGCGTGGTCACCAACGGCATGAGCCAGTACTCGCGCAACGAGCGCAACGCGAACGCGGCGATCGTCTGCGACATCCGGCCCGCCGACTACGCGCCCTGGGGCGAAGGGCCGCTGGCCGGCATCGCGCTGCAGCGGCACTGGGAATCGCATGCCTACGCACTCGGCGGCGGCGACTACAGCGCGCCGGGCCAGCGCGTGGGCGACTTCCTCGCCGGGCGCGCCTCGACCGCCTTCGGCGACGTGCTGCCCTCGTACAAGCCGGGCGTGCACCTCACCGACCTCTCCACCGCGCTGCCCGACTACGCGGTGGCGGCGATCCGCGCCGCGATCCCCGCCTTCGACCGCCAGATCCGCGGCTACGCGCTGCCCGACGCCATGCTCACCGGCGTGGAAACGCGCACCTCCTCGCCCGTGCGCATCCGCCGCAACGACGATGACTTGCAGAGCCTGAACACGCGAGGGCTGTACCCGGCCGGCGAGGGCGCGGGCTATGCAGGCGGGATTCTTTCCGCGGCGGTCGACGGGATACGCGTGGCGGAAGCGGTGGCGCTTTCGGTCACCTCAAGACAAGCAGCATAGAAGCGGCTTCAGCCGCGATTTGCGGGTTCGGTCGCGGCTGAAGCGGCTCCTACCGCCACTCCGCGCGGCCGACCACGCGGCCCAGCGCAGCGTCCATCTTCTTGCACAGCTTCGGCGTGCCGTTGACCAGCACCGGCTCGGCGGCGGGCTTGAGCATGGGGACGTCCATCAGCGAGTCGCTGTAGGCGACCTGCCATGCGCGCACGCCGTGCCCGGCCAGCGCCTTGAGCTTGTTCGCGCCGATGTTGTGGAAGCCGGTGCGCATGCCCGTGGCCGTGGCGCGCAGCCGCGAGGCGAGAAGCTCCACGTCGCCCAGGCCCAGCTGTTCGAGGATGCCGCCCACCAGCGCCTGCTCGCAGCCGGTGACCACGATCACGCGCTCGCCTGCCTGCTGGTGGCGGCGCAGCTGGCGCAGCGCGTCGCGATTGAACAGGCGCGAGTGTTGCACCAGCTCGGTGGCGAACGCGCGCGCCTGCGCCTGGTAGCGCTGCTCGCCGGTGCCGAACAGTGCGGCATGCACCAGGGTGCGTGCCGCATGCCGGCGCGAGAACGGCAGCTGCAGCAGCAGCCAAGGCAGGCAGGGCAGCACCAGCAGCTTGCGCAGCCACGAGCGCGCATAGCGACTGCGGATGAAGAGGTAGAACGCGTCGCCGTGCAGCAGCACGCCGTCGAAGTCGAACAGCACCACGCGCGGTGCCGGCACGTCATCGCTCGCCGCTGCAGGCGGCGCCATGTCCCCTGGTTCCATGTGCATTACTTCGTGCCGAACAACCGCTTCAGTTCGCTGCCCGGGTCCTCGGCGCGCATGAATGCCTCGCCGACCAGGAAGGCGTTGATGCCGCCCTCGCGCAGGCGCGCCACGTCCTCGGGCGTGCGGATGCCGGACTCGGCGACCAGGATGCGGTCGTATTCCATCCGTTCCTGCAGCGCCAGCGAGGTTTCCAGCGAGGTCTCGAAATTGCGCAGGTTGCGGTTGTTGACGCCGATCAGCGGCACCGGCAGCGCCAGCGCGCGCTCCAGTTCGTCCTCGTCGTGCACCTCGCACAGCACGTCGAGGTCGAGCTCGGCCGCCTGCAGCGAGAGCTGCAGCAGCACGTCGTCGTCCAGCGCGGCCACGATCAGCAGCACGCAGTCGGCGCCGATCACACGCGCCTCGTGCACCTGGTACGGGTCGATGACGAAATCCTTGCGCAGCACCGGCAGCGCGCAGGCGTCGCGCGCCTGCTGCAGGAAGGCTTCGCTGCCCTGGAAGAAATCGCTGTCGGTAAGCACGGAGAGACAGGCGGCGCCGCCCTTCGCGTAGCTTTTGGCGATCGCCGCCGGATCGAAGTCGGCGCGGATCACGCCCTTGCTGGGGCTGGCCTTCTTCACCTCGGCGATCACCGCGGGCTTGCCGGCGTTGATCTTCGCCTCGATCGCCGCGGCGAAGCCGCGCGTCTCGGGCAGGTCGGGAATGCGCGCGGCGAGTTCGGCCAGCGGCAGCCGCGCCTGGCGCTCGGCTACTTCTTCCGCCTTGCGGGCGAGGATGCGGTTGAGGATGTCGGTCATGGGCTTGGGGAAGTCGGGGCCGGGGCATCGTGGCGGCGCAGGTGTCGCCGCGCCGTCAAGCCGATCATGCCTGAAGACGCCGCGTCGCCGCCACGAAGGCCCGCATTTTCGCATGGGCCGCGCCGCTGGCAATCGTGGCGCGCGCCAGCGCGATGCCCTCGCCGATGGAGGCAGCCACGTTCGCAGCGTACAACGCCGCGCCCGCGTTGAGGCAGACGATGTCGTGCGGCACGCCGGGCGCGCCGGCCAGCGCCTGTTCCAGCATCGCCTTCGATTCAGCCACGTCGGCCACGCGCAGGTTGCGGCTGGAGGCCATCGCCAGGCCGAAGTCCTCCGGCTCCACTTCGTACTCGCGCACCATGCCATCGCGCAGTTCGCCTACCAGGGTGGCCGCGCCCAGTGAAATCTCGTCCATGCCGTCGCGCCCCCACACCACCAGCGCGCGCCGCGCGCCCAGCTGCTGCAGCACGCGCACCTGGATGCCGACCAGGTCGGGATGGAACACGCCCATCAGGATGTTCGGCGCGCCGGCCGGGTTGGTCAGCGGCCCGAGGATGTTGAACAGTGTGCGCACGCCCATTTCCTTGCGCACCGGCGCCACCACCTTCATCGCCGGGTGGTGGTTGGGCGCGAACATGAAGCCGATGCCGGTCTCGGCCAGGCACGCGGCCACCTGTGCGGGCTTGAGGTCGATACGCGCACCCAGCGCCTCCAGCACGTCGGCGCTGCCGGACTTCGACGACACGCTGCGCCCGCCGTGCTTGGCGATGCGCGCGCCGGCCGCCGCCGCCACGAACATCGCGGCGGTGGAGATGTTGAAGCTGGAGGCGCCGTCGCCGCCGGTGCCCACGATGTCGAGCAGGTGCGCGTCGTCGCCCGCCACCGGCACTTTCTCCGCCAGCTCGCGCATCACCCGCGCCGCGCCGGTGATCTCGCCCACCGTCTCCTTCTTCACGCGCAGCCCGGTGACGATGGCCGCGGTCATCAGCGGGCTCACCTCGCCCGCCATGATCTGGCGCATCAGCGCGATCATCTCGTCGTGGAAGATCTCGCGGTGCTCGATCGTGCGCTGCAGCGCCTCCTGTGGGGTGATGGTGATCGCGCGCGCGCTCATGCCGCCAGCTTCCGCCGCGGCAGGCCGAGGAAGTTGGCGAGCATGTCGTGGCCGTGCTGGGTGAGGATGGATTCGGGATGGAACTGCACGCCCTCGACCGGCAGGGTCCGGTGGCGCAGGCCCATGATCTCGTCGATGCCGCCGTCCGCGTTCTCCGTCCACGCTGTGACCTCGAGGCAATCCGGCAGCGAACCCTGCTCCACCACCAGCGAGTGGTAGCGCGTGGCCTCGAACGGATCGGGCAGGCCGGCGAACACACCCTGCCCACGATGGCGCACCGGCGAGGTCTTGCCGTGCATGATCCGCTTGGCGCGCACCACCTTGCCGCCGAAGGCCTGGCCGATGGCCTGGTGGCCCAGGCACACGCCGAACACCGGGATCT
Source organism: Rhodanobacter geophilus (assembly GCF_040812275.1). NCBI lineage: Bacteria > Pseudomonadati > Pseudomonadota > Gammaproteobacteria > Lysobacterales > Rhodanobacteraceae > Rhodanobacter > Rhodanobacter geophilus. Next base: position 33,567 of record NZ_JBFOHL010000018.1, read on the forward strand.
CGCCCGGCAGCTCGCGCAGCACATCGAGCGACACGCCCGAGTCATCCGGCGTGCCCGGCCCCGGCGAGATCATGATGTGCGTGGGCCCGAGCGCGCGGATACCCGCCACGTCCAGCGCATCGTTGCGCACCACCTTCACCTCCTGCCCCAGCTCGCCCAGGTACTGCACGAGGTTGAAGGTGAAGCTGTCGTAGTTGTCGATCATCAGCAACATGGCGGACCTGCAGGCAGGATGGCGCGACGGCCGTCGGGGATTCCGCAGTATAGCCGGCCAAATCGCGCCCGTCGGCGCCGCCCCGCGGTGGCTTCAGCGGTGCCCGTTTCGCGGCGCCAGCAGCGCGGCGGTGATGCCCGCCTCGGCCAGGTGCGCCGGCAGCGCGCGGCCCAGCGCGAGGTGCGCGCAGGCCTCGCCCATCGCGGCACTGGTCTGGATGCCGTAGCCGCCTTGCGCGGCCACCCAGAAGAAGCCTTCCGCATCCGGCGCGAAGCCGCCCACCAGGTCGCCGGTTGCGCCGACGAAGCTGCGCAGGCCGGCCCAGCTGCGGGTGGGCCGGCTGATCGTCATCGTGGTGGCCTGCTCGATGCGGTCGATGCCCAGCGCGATGTCGAGATCCTCCGGCTGCACGTCGTGCGGAGGCACCGGGTCGGCGTTGGCGGGCGAGCCCAGCAGCAGGCCTGCATCGGGCTTGAAGTAGAAGCTCTCCTCGGCATCGATCACGAAGGGCCAGTGCGCCGTATCGAGGCCTTTCGGCGGCTCGAACAGGAAGGCGGTGCGCCGCTTCGGCTGCAGGCCCAGCGGCGCCACGCCGGCGAGGCGCGCCACCTCGTCCGCCCAGGCGCCCGCGGCATCGAGCAGCAGCGGAGCGCGGTACACCGTCTCGCCGCAATCGACGTTCCACTGCCCTTCTGCACGCTCTATGGCACGGATGGCCACGTCCACGCGCAGCGTGCCGCCACGCTGGCGCAGGCCGCGCAGGAAGCCCTGGTGCAGTTCGTTGACGTCGATGTCGGCGGCGCCGGGTTCGAGCATGCCGATCTGCGCGGCTTCCGGCTTCAGCACCGGCACCATCGCATGCACCTCGGCGGCGTCGAGCAGGCGCAGGCCGCGGACGTAGGGGCGATTCGCCTCGTACATCGCACGCACCGCATCCGCCTGCGCGGCGCTGCCGATCACCAGCGTGGGGCGCTGCGTCAGGATGGGATGCTCGGCAAAGCCCTCCGGCGGATGCTCGAGGAACGGCCTTGTGGCGCGCGACAGCGCCCGCACCTGCGCCGAGCCATAGGTCTCGCTGAACAGCGCCGCGGAACGCCCGGTGGAATGCATGCCCGGCCACGCCTCGCGCTCCAGCACCAGCACGCGCGCGTGCGGGGCCATGAACCACGCGACGGAGGCGCCGGCCATGCCGGCGCCGATGACGATGGCGTCGAAGTCGTTTGCCTGCATGTTCAATCCTGTTTCGTGTTGCCTTCCCCGTCTGCGGGGATAGCGTTGGAGGTGTCGTTGCGCGATTGCCGTGCCACCACGCTGGCCACGGTGAGGTCGGCGGTGACGTTGCCCAGCGTGGCGAACACGTCGGGCAACGTGTCCACCGCCAGCATCAGGCCCAGCGGCGCCAGCGGCACGCCCATCGCCTGCGCCACCGGCAGGTTGGTCGCCATGAAGGTGACCTGGCCGGGCAGACCCACCGAGCCCAGGCTGATCACCACCGCCAGCGCCGCACCCGCCGCGAGCTGCGCCGGCCCCAGGTGGATGCCGCTGGCCCAGGCGATGAAGCAGGCCGAGGCGATGTACTGCACCGGGCTGGTGAGCCGGCACAGCGACACCGCCATCGGCAGCGCCAGCGCGGTGACCTGGGTCGGATAGCCGAGTCGTCGTTCCGCGCTCTCCAGCATTGCCGGCAGCGAGGCCAGCGAGGACTGCGTGCTCGCCGCCACCGCCTGCGCCGGTGCCAGCGCGACGACGAAGCGGCGCAGCCGTTCACCGCCCCACAGCACCGCCACCGGCAGCATCAGCGCGGTCACCGCCAGGTAGAGCAGGATCTCGGTCAGCACGTACACGCCCAGCGCGCGCACCATGCCCAGGCCGGCGCGGGCACAGACGGCGAGGATCAGCGCGAACACGCCCAGCGGCGCCAGCCACAGCACCCAGCGCACGATCGCGATCATCGCGTCGGCGATGGCCTGGAAGAACTCCACCAGCAGGGCGCGCCGCGCCGGCTGCAGCTGCGTGAGCGCGAAGCCGAGGCACAGCGCGAACACCACCAGCGGCAGCATCGCGCTCTGCGCCGCCGCCATCAGTGCGTTGCTGGGCACGATGCCCTCGAACCAGGTGGCCCAGCCCGGCGCGGCGGCCACCGGCGCATTGGCGGCATGGCCGCTCAGCACGGCGCCCAATGCCGGATTGTGTGGGAACAGCGCCAGCAGCGGCGGCGCGAGCAGGGCGGCGACTGCCGCGCCGAGCGCAAGCACCACGATGATGGCGACGAGGGTGCGCCGTGCGATGCGCCCGGACGCCGCCGCGTCGCTGGCGGTGTTCACGCCCACCACCACCAGCGCCAGCACCAGCGGCACCACCGTCATCTGCAAGGCGTTCAACCACAGGTGGCCGATCGGCTGGGCGACATCCGCCGCCCCCGCGGCCCAGCCCGGAGCCCAGGTCGCAAGCGCCAGGCCGGCCAGCGCGCCGGCCGCGAGGCCCAGCAACACGCGGTTGGTGGCGCTCATCGGCTGCTCCGCACGGCCGGCAACTGCCAGGTTCTGCGCAGGCGCGCGTATTCGTCCCGCGGCAGCAGCACGAACACCGGGTGCGCCTGCGGTTTCAGCCACTCCAGCAGGCGTTGCATGGTGCCGGGCGTCATCGCGGTGCAGCCGGTGGTGCCCGTGGTCGGCGACGACCACAGGTGCGCGAAGATGCAGCTGCCGCCGTTCGGCACGCCATCCGGGTTGTGCCCGATCACGAAGCCGATGCGGTAGGCCTGGTCGCCGTGGAAGTGCAGGTCGCGCCGCATCGGTTCGCTGGCCCCCTTCAGCGCCGCCGCGCCCACCTTGGCTGTGTCGGCGATGCGGTTGTAGAGCGGCGTGCCGCTGACATCCATGCAGTAGTCGGTGGCGGTGAGCGCGCGGTAGGGCATCGCCGTGTCCGCGTGGGCGGCGTAGCCGAACGCGGTGCCAATGCGGAACACGCCGGCCGGGCTGCGGCCGTCGCCTTCGCGCTTCTGCGGGCCGCCGTGCCGCGCCGGGTTCAGGCCGATGCCCCAGGCCGAGCCGCTCCGGCCGATCACCACCGGCCACGCCTTGCCCACTTCGTGCCACGCGCTGCCGTGGTCGCGCTGATAGGTGCGCAGCGTGCCTTCGATGGTGTTCCAGTCGGGAACGGTGACCAGCACCATCTGGTCGGCGTTGGACCAGGCGCCAGTCGGGTCATTGGCGGCTGCGGCGTTGCCCGCGAAGACCAGGCCGGCGATCAGCAAGGGGATGAGGCGGTTGCGCATTACACGGAATCCTCCAACGAAGACCCCTCTCCCGGCGGGAGAAGGGCCCAGGCCTGCGTGGCGAATGGTCGCCTTCACGACTCCAGCACCTGCTGGATGCGCTCCAGATTGGCGACGAGCTGCGCATGGCGCGCGTCGTCGCCTTCACACAACTGCACGAACAGGATGTCCAGCAGGTGCTGCAACGCGGACTGGTAAAGCAGCGACTGGATGTACGGCCGCTCGTCGTGCGCGGACACCAGCAGGGCGGCGTCGGCCAGCGCGCGCAGCGGGTTGGCGCTGTGCCGGGTCACGCTGACCAGCATGCCGCGGCTTTCGCGGAAATGCCGGCCGATCTTGCACAGCGCCGGCTGGTTGCCAAACTCGGAGAACACCAGCAGCACGTCGTCGGCACCGGCGGCGGAGACGCTGGCGGTCATCCGCGCGAGGTCGAAGTTGTGCACCACGGGCAGGCCGAGCAGTGCGAGCTTGTAGGCGAAGCCGCGCGCATGGACGTCGTCCTCGCCGAGGCCGATGAGGAACAGCTTGCCGCTGCGGCCGGTCTTGGCCAGGGCCCTGGTCACCGCGGCCAGCGCCTGCGGCGGGTTGATGAGGCGCGTGGCCTCCTCCGCCTCGGACTTGCGCCGCCACAGGCCGGTGGCCGGCGATTCCGCGGCCTCGCCCCGGACCTGCGCGGCGGCTTCCACGTCGTCGCCGTTGTCGGCGCGGGCGATCGCCTCGCCCACCGAATACTTGAGGTCCGGGTAGCCCTTGAAGCCCAGCTTCTGGGTGAACTTCACCACGCTGGACTGGCTGATGCCCAGCGCGTTGGCGAGCTGCTGCGAGGAGTAGTCGCGCAGCAGCTGCGCGTTGTCCAGCACGAAGTCGGCGATGCGGCGCTCCACCGCCGACATCCGGTCGCGCTCGGAGCGGATCTTGACCAGGGGCGACATGTCAGGAGGCAATGCCGGTTTCCAGCCCGCGGATCTCGCGGATGCCCAGGCCCGGCGCGTCCGTCACCGAGATCTCGGACTCGTTGAAGATCACGCCGCCGTCCACCGGGTTGAACTGGCACAGCGAGGGACCGTCCAGATCCACCTTGGTGATCGCGTTGGACTTGGCCACCGCCACGTGCACCGCCGCCGCCACGCTGATCGAGGTTTCCAGCATGCAGCCGATCATGCACTCCACTCCATGCAGGGCGGCGATGTCGGCGATGCGGATGGCGTTGGAGATGCCGCCGGTCTTCATCAGCTTGATGTTGATGATGTCGGCGGCGCGCAGGCGGATCAGCTCGATCACTTCCATCGGCCCGAACACGCTCTCGTCGGCCATGATCGGCGTGTGCACGCGCTCGGTGACGTAGCGCATGCCTTCCAGGTCGCGCGCCTTCACCGGCTGCTCGACAAGTTCCAGCTTGATGCCGGCGTCTTCCAGCGTCTGCAGCGCATAGACCGCCTGCTTGGCGGTCCAGCCCTGGTTGGCGTCCAGCCTCAGCAGGGCGCGGCCCTCCACCGCGGCGTAGATCGCCTTGACGCGATCGATGTCCACGCCGATGTCCTTGCCCACCTTGATCTTCAGCGACTCGAAGCCGCGCTCCACCGCGGCGACGGAGTCGGCCACCATCTTGTCGATGTAGTCCACGCTGATGGTGATGTCGGTGGTGATGACGGGATCGCCGCCGCCCAGCAGCTTGTACAGCGGCGCGCCGTAGAGTTGCCCCCACAGGTCGTACAGCGCGATCTCCACCGCCGCCTTGGCGCTGGTGTTCTTCTCCATGGCCGACTGCACCAGGTGGGTCAGCCGGTTGAGCTCGGCCACGTCCTGGCCGAGCAGGCGTGGGGTGATGTAGTGGCGGATCGCGTCCATGATCGAGCCGTGGGTGTCGCCGGTGATCACCGCCGTGGCCGGCGCCTCGCCGTAGCCCACGTGGCCACTGTCGGTATGCACCATCACCACGATGTCCTCGACCTGGTTGACGGTGCGCAGCGCGGTCTTGAACGGCGTCTTCAGCGGCACCCGCAGCATGCCGAACTGGATGTCGGTGATCTTCATGAGGTGGCTTTCATCCTTGGTGATTGTGTTTTGTATTCGTGCGCGCGTGCCGCGTGGACAGAGCGGTTTCGAGCGCCTATCGGCGCCCGAGTCACTTTTCTCTGCGTGGCCAGAGAAAAGTAACCAAAAGAGAGGCCACCCCGATGGCGCGCCCTCCGGGCATCCTGCCCTGCGGGTGCGCGGACGGGTTGCGGGGTTTTCCGACGGCACATCCATGTGCCGTCGGTAAACTGGCCGGCTTCCGGCCGGCCATCCTGCGGACTTTTCCTCCACCCGCCCGCCGCGCCATAGGGGCCCCGGCTAGAGCAGCGCGCTCCAAGCGCGCACTTTTCAAAAGAGCCGAAGCGTCGCACGTTTGCGGTGCTTCGGCTTTTGCCTTTGCTGTTGCTTCTGGCGCGCACGATGCGCGCGTGCTTTTCACGGGGCCCCTCGGCGACGGTGAGACGGGGACGAAAAGGTCCCGCAGGGGGCGTTGCCATGGATGGCAACGCCATTTCGACCGGGCAGGAGCCCGGCCGAAAAGCCCGACCACGGCTCACGGACTTTCCGTCCATGGGCGGACGGAAAGCGTCGCCGCGGGGGGTCGTTTTCTCTTGGCTACTTCTCTTTTGGACAAGCAAAAGAGAAGTAGCTCGCGCCGCGGCAGCGGGGCGAAACCGCTCTGAAACTTGCGTAACGGAAAAAGCAAAAGCGCCCTCTCCCCCAACCCCTCTCCCGCAAGCGGGCGAGGGGGGAGGGCCTCGGGGCGGAATGGCGAACATGACTGGAATCGCAGGGGATTCATCGCCGGATGCGCACGATGCTGGTCATGTGGTCGATGAAGGTGGAGCCGTCCCTGCCGTAGAGCATCGGCAGCAACGGCGTCACCGACACCGCGTTGAGCTTGACGTGCGCGGTGGAGCCGTCGGCCTTGCGGTAACTCATGCCCAGCACGTCGTGGATCACCCATGGCTGCCCCTGCCACTGGCCCAGCACCATCATCACATGGCCGGGGATGTAGACCAGGTCGCCGAGCCGCAGCTGCATCGCCGCCTGCAGGCGCACCGCGTGGCTGTCGGCGGCGGTGAACAGGCGGTGTTCCAGCGCGGGGCTCCGGGCCTGGTCGCCGGTGTTGCGCGGCATCTGCACGCCGAGGCTGCGGTATACGTCGGAGACGAAGCCCGAGCAGTCGCGGCCGTCGTACGAATGGCCCCAGCCATAGCGCTCGCCGAGGAACTTGAACGCCTGGGTGATCAGGTTGCGCGGCGTCAGCGGCAGGTAGTCGGCGGCGGTGTCGGTGTTCTTCTGCAGCAGCGCAGGCACCAGGGCCACGCTGCCGTCGGCCTTGCGTATCGGCAGTTGCAGCGTGTACGCGGCATACGGCGTCTGGCCGTTCACCGGCTGGTCGGGCGGCAGCGTGGCGAGCAGCGGCACGCGCGTGCCCATGTCCAGCTGCAGTTGCGACACCGCCGGCTGCTCGGGCGTGAACACGGTGCGCACGCTGGCGCCGGTCACGACGCGATACGGCGTCCTGGCGGCGTAGGCCAGCACCACGTCCTTCGCGCCTTCCGCCACGTACTGCTTCTGCATCCACGCCGCGTAGCGCGGGCTCACCACGAACAGCCACTGGCCGTCGCGGCTCGCATGCACGATCGCCACCGGCGTGCCTGGGAACTCGGCGCTTTCCTGGAAGCGGTCGATGTCGTGGTCGTCGTCGCTGCTGAACACGCGCAGCGTGGTGGGGAAGGTGCGCAGCGCGGCGCGCTCCACCACCAGGCCATAGCGCACCGTGGTCTGCGCGGGGATCGCGTCCAGCGCCACGTCGTCCACCACCTTGTCCAGCGTGGCTGCCGGTACCGGCTGGCCATGCTCGTCGAACAGCGCATGCGCGGGCCGCTTCGACATGTGCCCGATCCATCCGGCCACCTGCGCACGCGGCAGCGTGGCGGGCAGCGCCGCGAGATCGTGCATGGTGGGGTCGAGCTTGAGCAGCTCCGCGTTCTCCGCGTCGATCTCCGCGCGGGTGAGGATGTCCTGGTCGGCATGCGCCTGCAGGCCGATCCAGAACGCCGGCGTGAGCTGCGCATCGCCCACGCCGAGCACGCCGCTGGGCGGAATCGGCAAGGCGCTCGCGGGCACGTCGCGCGCCAGCAAGGGCACGCTGGCCACCGCGAGGGCGAGAACCAAAGCTGCGAGAACCGGACGCTTCATCGTTTCACCCCTTCGCCCGCGCATCGCGGGTAGCGACGGCACGCCCACGCAACGACACCGAGGAATATTTGATTCCAGGAAATTTCGTTTCCAGCATAAATTATTGACCACCATTTGCAAGCGTGCTACACAACCCGTTGGGGAAGCATCGCGGGGTTCTTTCAGATGGCGAACGTGGCAACCGCTCCACGCCGGGCAACGCGCCTGCTGCTCGTGCTGGCCCTGCTGGCCGCGCCCTGCGCCATGGCCTGGGCCGCCGATACGCCAACCGGCATCGCCGCGCTGGTCGATGCCGGCCAGTTCCAGGCCGCCGACGCCGATATCACGCAGGCCTTGAACCGGCCCGGGCTCGACGCCGCCGCACGCGACGCGCTGCTGTTCCAGCGCGAACGCATGCGCCGCATCCGTTACGACTTCTCGCTCGACGCCGACGCGCTGAAGGCGCGCATCCGCAAGCAGGTGCCCGACCTGCGCGACGACGAGTTCCGCGACTGGGACGAGCACGGCCTGCTCGAACGCATGGCGATCGACGGCCGCGTGATGTACTTCAAGCGCGACGCCTCCAACATCTTCCGCCTCAGCGCCAAGGCCGCCGCGCGTCGCGCCCATCCCGCGCCGTTCGACGACGACCCGATGGGCGTGCTGAACGATTACCACCGCGAAGTGCGCGCGGCGGCGCTGCAGGAAAACCGCAGCAGCGTGCTGCCGCACCGCGTGCGCATCACCCAGACGCTCACCGTGGACGCCGACGCGGTGCCGGCCGGCAAGACCGTGCGCGCGTGGATTCCCTACCCGAAACCGCTGCCGGGCCAGCAGGACGACATCCGCTACGTCAGCAGCGATCCGTCGAGGCACGAGATCGCGCCGGGCGCCGCGCCGATGCGCACGGTGTATTTCGAGAAGACCGCGCAGGCCGGCAAGCCCACCACGTTCTCGGTCACCTACGAACTCACGCTCTCCGCGCAATACCACGTCATCGATCCGGCGAAGGTGGTGCCCGCGACGATCACGCCGGAACTCTCGCCCTACGTGGCCGAGCGGCCGCCGCACCTGGTGTTCACCGAACAGCTGCGGCTGTTCTCGCGGCAGGTGGTGGGCGACGAGAAGAACCCCTACCGCATCGCGCAGAAGCTGTTCGCCGCGGTGGACGAGATCCCGTGGGCGGGCGCGCGCGAGTACTCCACCATCCCCGACCTCAGCGACTACACGCTGCACGCCGGCCACGGCGACTGCGGCCAGCAGACCATGCTGCTGATCGCCCTGCTGCGCCTGAACGGCATTCCCGCGCGCTGGCAGTCCGGCGCGATCTTCGCCGACGGCGGCTACAACGACATCCACGACTGGGGCCAGCTCTACCTCGCACCCTACGGCTGGGTGCCGATGGACGTCACCTTCGGCCGCCTGCATCCGGGCGCACGGGCCAAACCTGGCGACGGCGCGCTGGAGTGGTTCTACCTCGGCGGGCTGGACGCCTGGCGCGTCGCCTTCAACAGCGATTACGGCCAGGGCTTCGTGCCGGCCAAGCACGCCTTCCGCTCCGACAACGTGGACTCGCAGCGCGGCGAAGTCGAATGGAGCGGCGGCAACCTCTACTACGACCAGTGGCACTACGGCTTCAGCTGGACGTCGGCCGCGCAGCACTAGTCCCCACAACGATCCTGCATGAACACACAAACCACGGCCGCCCCGCCTTCCACGCATTTCGACGGCGTGGACCTCGCCGCGCTCGCCAGGCGCTTCGGCACGCCGCTTTACGCCTATTCGGCCAATGCGATCCGCCAGCGCATCGGCGGCCTGCAGCAGGCGCTGCACGGCATGGACGCGACGATCTGCTACGCGGTCAAGGCCAACGGCAACCGCGCCATCCTGGAACTGATGGCGCAGGCCGGGCTGGGCGCGGACATCGTCTCCGCCGGCGAACTGCAGCGTGCGCTGCGCGCCGGCATCCCGCCCGCGCGCATCGTGTTCTCCGGCGTGGGCAAGAACGACGACGAGATCGCCGAGGCGCTGGCCGCGGGCATCCAGCGCTTCAACGTGGAATCGTTGGACGAACTGCACGCCATCGAGCGCATCGCCGGCGAGCGCGGCGCCACGGCGCGCGCGGCGGTGCGCATCAACCCCGACGTGGACGCGCTCACCCACGCCAAGATTTCCACCGGCAAGTCGGAGAACAAGTTCGGCGTGAGCATCGCCGAGGCGCGCCGCTGGTTCGATGCGCGCGCCACGCTGCGGCACGTGCGGCTGGACGGCCTGCACGTGCATATCGGCTCGCAGATCCTCTCGCTGGAGCCGTACCGCCTCGCCTTGCAGCGCGTGGCCGCGTTCTGGCGCGAGCTGCGCGACGCCGGCCATCCCGTCGCCAGCATCGACGTGGGCGGCGGCCTCGGCGTGCGCTACCGCGATGGCGACGTGCCGATCGCGCCGGCCGATTACGTGGCGGTCATCCGCGAGGCGCTCGCCGGCTTCGACGGCCGCCTGCTGCTGGAACCCGGCCGCTACCTCGTGGCCGAGGCCGGCGTGCTGCTGACGCGCGTGCTGCGCGTCAAGCACGGCGAGGCGCGCGACTTCCTGGTGCTGGACGCGGCGATGAACGACCTCGCCCGCCCCAGCCTGTACGACGCCTGGCACGACATCGTGCCGGTGTCGGACGAAGTGCGGCCGCAAGCCGTCTACGACGTGGTGGGCCCGGTCTGCGAAACCGGCGACACCTTCGCCCAGGCCCGCCCGATGCCCAGCTGCGCGGCGGGCGACCTGGTGATGATCCGCGCCACGGGCGCCTACGGCGCCTCGATGGCCTCGACCTACAACTCGCGGCCGCTGGCCGCCGAAGTGCTGCTCGACCACGGCCGCCACGCGCTGGTGCGCCGGCGTCAGACGCTGGATGAAATGCTCGCCGGCGAGCAGTCGGCCGGGCAGTGGGAGACGACATGAAACGCGCCACGCACATGAAGCCCCCTCACTCCTGCGGGGAGAGGGCTGGGGTGAGGGGCCAACCTCGCCGCCACCCCGCATCGCTGTGCAAGGTACTGCTCGGCCTTGCATTCAGCATGCCTTGCGTCACCGCTTTCGCCGCATCTGCTTCCACACCCACACCACCCGAATCCCGCACCTACGACCACATCCTCGACACCGTGGTCGCGCGCTACCACCTGCCCGGCATCGCGCTCGGCGTGATCGAGCACGGCAAGGTGATCTACGTCGCCACGCGCGGCGAGACCGTGGCCGGCTCGGGGCAGAAGATCACGCCGCGCACGCTGTTCGAGATCGCCTCCAACAGCAAGGCGATGACCACCGCCCTGCTCGGCCGCCTGGTGGACCAGGGCAAGCTGCGCTGGGACGATCCGGTGACGAAATACCTGCCCGACTTCCAGATGTACGACCCGTGGGTCACGCGGAACATGCGCGTGGCCGACCTGCTCACGCATTCCAGCGGCCTGCCCGAAGGCGGCGGCGACCTGATGCTGTGGCCGGAGCCGAACAGCTTCACCCGCGCCGACATCATCCACGGCCTGCGCTACATCAAGCCCGGCTACAGCTTCCGCTCGAAGTACGAGTACGACAACCTGCTCTACGTGGTGGCCGGCGAGGTCGCCGCCGCCGCGGGCGGCGCGCCCTACGAAACGCTGATGCATCGCGAGGTGTTCCAGCCGCTGGGGCTTTCGCGCTGCCAGGTGGGCGAGTGGAACCGCGACACGGTGGGCGACGTGGCCGCGCCGCACGCGCGCGAGGACGGCCGCAACATCCCGCGGCAATCGGGCAATCCGGTGATTGCGGCCATCACTTCCGCACCCGCCGGCGGCATCCGCTGCGACCTCGACGACATGCTGACCTGGGCGCGCAACTGGCTGGTGCCCACGCCGGCGCAACTGAAGTGGCTGTCGGCGAAACAGCGCCGCGTGCTGCAATCGCCGCACATGCTGATCCCCGTTTCCGAGCAGCGCCGCGACTGGGACGACAGCCACATCATGGCCTACGGCTACGGCTGGCGCATGACCGACGTGGACGGCACCTGGACGGTGTGGCACACCGGCACGCTGAGCGGCATGTACTCCGAACTGATGCTGCTGCCCGACCAGAAGGACGGCTTCGTGTTCCTCATCAACGGCGAGGCGGACGCCGCGCGCACCGTGCTCGGCGAAGCGCTGCTCAAGCACTTCACCAGGCCGGACGACACGCGCGACGTCACCTGGTACGCGGACGCCCAGCAACGCGCCGACGAGCAGGCCAGCAAGCGCGCCGCCGCACCCGACACATCGAAGGCCGTGCCCGTTGCGCCCGCCGCATTGGCGGCATGGACGGGACGCTACCGCGATCCGTGGCTGGGCGACCTTGCGCTGTGCCCCAGCGGCGACCGCGTGCATTTCGCCGTCGCGAAATCGCCGCGGCTCAACGGCGACGTGATGCGCCTCGGCAAGCGCGACCTGGTGCACTGGAGCAGGCACGGCATGGACCCCGACGCCTGGCTGGACTTCCATCCCGCGCAAGGCGGGCAACCCGCCACGCTGACCATGGCCAAGGTCGATCCGCTGGGCGACTTCAGTTCCGACTACGAAGACCTGCACTTCGTGCGCACCGGGGATTGCCCGTGAAGCCGCACCTGCCGCTCGCCATCCTGCTCGCGCTGCCGTTCGCGGTGCGGGCCGACGGCCCGCCGCCGCGACTCTCGCCCGCGAAAACCGCGGCGGAAGCGAACCTGGTGGACATCCGCAGCCTGGTGCCGGACATCGCCGAGGACATCAAGTACGCCGGCAGCGACAACTTCGTCGGTCGGCCGGTACACGGCTACCTCGCGCCCAAGTGCCTGCTGCTGCGCCCGGCCGCCGAGGCGCTGGCGCGCGTCGAACACGAGCTGCGCGCGCAGCACGAGCGGCTGGAGCTGTGGGACTGCTACCGTCCCGCCCGCGCCGTGGCGGACTTCGTGCATTGGGCGCACGACCTGTCCGACCAGCGCACCAAGCCGCGGCACTATCCGGACCTGGACAAGTCCAAGCTGCTGGGCGACTACATCGCCCCCGTCTCCGGCCACAGCCGCGGCGCCACCGTGGACCTCACCATGGAACGCTGCGACTCCCACGATACGCACTGCACGCCGCTGGACATGGGCACCGGCTTCGACTGGTTCGGCGTGCGCGCCCACACCGACGCGCCCGGCATCGGCGCCGCGCAGCTCGCCAACCGCCACCGCCTGCGCGCGGCGATGGAACGCGAAGGCTTCCGGAACTACACGCTGGAGTGGTGGCACTACACGCTCACGCCCGAGCCCACGCCGCATACCCTGTACGACGTGCCGGTGCAATGAACACCCCATCCTCGCCCCGTCCTGTCCGAAGCCTCCCATCTCCCTCCGGGAGAGGGTGCCGACCTGCAGGCGCTGAGGCGCCTGCGGAGCGGCGAAGCCGGCCCCGCAGGAGTGAGTGCCATGGATGGCGCGAATCCAGGCGGGTGAGGGTACGGGCGAAGCCAGACGTTGCGGCGGTGCCGAACCCTCACCCCAACCCCTCTCCCTCGCTCCTCAAAGCACGGCCATCCATGGCCGTTCCCCGCGTCCGAGGGAGAGGGGCTAGAGCACTAACGCCCGGAGGCTCACCATGCGTCTCGCCGCCCTCTTCGCCTTGTCGCTGCTGGCCGCCGGCACTGCAAGCGCTACCACCACCGCCGACGCCATCCGGCATGCCAACCGCCTGATGCAGAAATACACCGGCGACGTCCCCGGCGCCTCGCTGCTGGTGATCAAGGACGGCAAGCCGCTGCTCGACCGCGGCTACGGCATGGCCGACCTGGAACACCACGTCGCCGCCACTTCCGCCACCGACTACCGGCTCGCCTCGGTCACCAAGCAGTTCACCGCCGCGGCGATCCTGCTGCTGGCGCAGGACGGCAAGCTGAAGCTCGGCGATTCGATCCGCCACTGGCTGCCCTCGCTGCCGGCCTTCACCGACCGGGTGACGCTGGGCGAGCTGCTCTGCCACACCGGCGGCCTGCTCGACTACGAGGACCTGATCCCGCCCGGCACCACGAAGCAGCTCGACGACGGCGACGTGCTGCGCATGATCGCCGCCACCACGCACGGCTACTTCCCGCCCGGCAGCGCCTACCGCTACAGCAACACCGGCTTCGTGCTGCTCGGCTTGGTGGTGGAGAAGGCGTCCGGCCTGTCGCTGCAGGATTTCCTCGCCCGGCGCATCTTCCAGCCGCTGCACATGGACCACACCCTGCTCTACGTGCACGACGACAAGAGCGTGCCGAACCGCGCGTACGGCTACAGCGAGACCGGCGGCCGCTGGCAGCGCACCGACCAGGACCTGACCAGCGCCACCCGCGGCGACGGCGGCATCTATTCCAACATCGACGACCTCGCCAAGTGGGACGCCGCGCTCTACGACAGCCGCCTGCTCAGCGACGCCTCGCGCAGGCTCGCCTTCAGCCCGCACGCGAAGGTCGTGGGCGAGCCCTACCAGGCCGACTACGGCTACGGCTGGCGCATCACCGGCGACACGCTGTGGCATTCCGGCGAGAGCATCGGCTTCCGCAACGTGATCGTGCGCTGGCCGAAGCAGCACCTCACGGTGATCCTGCTCAGCAACCGCAACGACCCCGAGCCTTACCGCACCGTGCTGGCGATTGCCGAGCCGTTCCTGCATTGATGGTCACCGCCTTCACCCCCAGCCCCCTCATCGTCATTCCAGCGAAAGCTGGAATCCAGTCAGATGACTCGTGCGAAGCACGCTAAATCGGTTTCGTGTGCCGCGCACAAGTCGTTTGACTGGATGCCAGACCTTCGTCTGTTGAAAAGCGCCTCCGGCCTGCGCCGGAATGACGAGCAAAAGAACAAAACCGTGAAGCCCACCGCCATGCGCCAGACACTGTCCACGCCCCGCCTCCTGCGCACCGCCGCCCTGCTGCTCCTGCTCGCGCTGCTCGCCGCCTGCGCCCACGCGCCGCCGCGCAACCCGCTGGCGACCTGGGTGCCCTCGCCGAACCACGACACCCGCCGTCCGGTGCTGATCGTGCTGCACTTCACCGAGCAGCAGTCCGTCGCGCAGAGCCTGGACACCTTGCGCACGCGCAACAGCGGCGGCCCGGTCAGCGCGCATTACCTGATCGGCAGCGACGGCCACATCTACCAGCTGGTGCCCGACCAGTGGCGCGCCTGGCAGGCGGGACCGGGACGCTGGGGCACCATCACCGACCTCAATTCCGCCTCGATCGGCATCGAGCTGGACAACGACGGCCACACGCCGTTCGCCCAGGCGCAGATCGCCAGCCTGCTGCGCCTGCTCGCCGATCTCACCACGCGCCTGCACATTCCGCCCACGCAGATCATCGGCCACGAGGATCTCGCCCCCGGCCGCAAGGTCGACCCCGGCCCGCTGTTCCCGTGGCAGCAGCTCGCCGAGGCCGGCTTCGGCCGCTGGCCGCGCGGCCCGCTGTGCGACCCGCCGCCCGGCTTCGACCCGTGGATGGCGATGGCCGTGGTCGGCTACGCGCTGGACGACCGCGCCGCCGCCGTGCGTTCCTTCCACCATCATTTCCGCGGCATGCAAGGCGACACGCTGGACGCGCAGGACCTGCGCATCCTCTACAACCTCGCGCAGCAGATCGAACCGAGCGCCAACACCTGCACCGCGCCGTCGCCGCAGGCGACGACGGGTTGAGCCGGCGCCGGACAAGCCGTCATGCCCGCGCATGCGCGCTCTTGCCCGTCATCCCGGCGCAGGCCGGGATCCAGTAGCGACCACCCTTGTCCGAGCCGCACGGCTACTGGATGACCAGACCTTCGTCTGTTGAAAAGCGCCACCGGCCTGCGCCGGAATGACGACCCAGGTAAGTGGTCGCCACCGGCGGAAATGGAGCACCTCGCGCATGCGGCGTGGGCATGGTGCCACTCCACTTGCCCGGCACTGCCTCAAGGGCGGACCAGCACGCCCGCGGTATAGCTCTCCACCAGCAGGCTGAAAGGCCGGTTGTCCTGCGTGTACAGCAGGGCGCGGTGCTGCAACACGTGGGGCGGGATCGCCAGCGGGGTTGTGCTTGCCGGCGGCGGCGCCACGCCGCTGTCCCAGCCCGGCGGCAACGATGACCACAGCAGATCGGCGGAAAGCGTCTGGCGGCGGAAATGCAGCGGCCGCACCACCTTGCCGAACGGCACGTCGGTGGTGTCGAGCGTGTGGTTCATCGCCGCCGTCAGCCGCGACGGCACGTACCAGTTGTCGGCATCGGAAAGCACCGTGTTGCCGCAGGCCAGTTGCACGCGGCGGTAGCGCACCGGTTCGCGCGGCCCGATGCCGAGCAGGGCGCGTCCGTCAGGAGGCAGCGGCTTGTCCGCGCCCTGCACGCGATGCGCCACCACCTGCGCCGGTGCCGCCAGATGATGCGCGCCGCACCAGTGCTCCAGGGTCAGCGTGGCGCTGGGATGGCTCAGCAACTCGGCGTTGAGCGTCTGCAGCTCGGCCAGCGCCTGCGTGCGGGCGAGCGGCGTGTCCGGCCAGCCGCCTCGGGCGAAGGCAGCCGGCACCACCGCCATCGCGGCGCACGCCACGAAGCTCCACGAGCAGGCCCTCACAGCCCCTGCGCCGCCTGCGCCACCGCGCGGAACAGCGCACGGCCCTTGTTCATCGTCTCCTCCCACTCGGCGGCGGGGTCGGAGTCATAGACGATGCCGGCGCCGGCCTGCACGTGCAGGCGCCCGTCCTGGATCACCGCGGTGCGGATCGCGATGGCGGTGTCGGCGTCGCCCCACCAGCCGATCCAGCCGATCGCGCCGGCGTAGATGTTGCGCTTGTACGGCTCCAGCTCCTGGATGATCTCCAGCGCGCGGATCTTCGGCGCGCCGCTGAGCGTGCCGGCCGGGAAGGTGGCCTTGAGCACGTCCATGTAACTCGCGTCCGGCCGCACCCTGCCCTCGACCTGCGAGACGATGTGCATCACGTGCGAGTAGCGCTCGATCGCGAACGAGTCGCTCACCTCGACGCTGCCCGTCTCGCTGATGCGGCCGATGTCGTTGCGGCCCAGGTCGATCAGCATCACGTGCTCGGCGCGCTCCTTCGGATCGGCCAGCAGCTCGGCTTCCAGCGCCCTGTCCTCTTCCTCCGTGGCGCCGCGCTTGCGCGTGCCGGCCAGCGGGCGCACCACCACCTTGCCGTCCTTCAGCCGGGCGAGGATCTCCGGCGAGGAACCGACGATCTGGGTGTCGCCCAGGTCGACGAAGTACATGTACGGCGACGGGTTCAGCGCGCGCAATGCGCGGTACACGTCCACCGGCCGCGCGTTGAAGCGCACGCTGAGCCGCTGCGAGGGCACCACCTGGAAGATGTCGCCGGCGCGGATGTACTCCTTCGCCTTCTCCACCATCGCCTCGAACTCGGCCCTGGTGAAGGAGGACTTGAAATCGCCCTCGTCCAGCGCGACCGACTGGGTGAGCTGCGGATACGCCGCGCCGCCCTGGCGCAGGCGATGCACCAGCGCATCGAGCCGGCGCTGCGCGGCGGCGTAGGCCTGCGGCTGCGCCGGATCGGCGTGCACGATCAGGTACAGCCGGCCCTTGAGGTTGTCGAACACCGCCACTTCCTCGGCCAGCATCAGCAGCACGTCGGGCGTGCCCAGCTCGTCGGCGCGGTCCCACTGGGCCAGCCGGGGCTCGATGTAGCCAATGGTCTCGAAGCCGAAGTAGCCGACCAGGCCGCCGCTGAACGCGGGCAGCTGCGGCAGGCGCGGCACGTCGTATTGCTGGCGCAACTTCTCGATCTCGGCCAGCGGATCGCCGAGATGGCGGCGCTCGGTGACCTCGCCCGAATCCTCCACCTCCAGCTCGTGCCCGCGCAGCCGGTATACGCGCTTCGCCGGCAGGCCGATGATCGAATAGCGCCCCCAGGTGGCGCCGCCCTCGACCGACTCGAACAGGAAGGTGTACGGGCCGTCGGCCAGCTTCAGGTACACCGACAGCGGCGTGTCGAGGTCGGAGAACACCTCGCGCACCAGCGGGATGCGGGTGTGGCCTTGCGCGGCCAGCGCGTCGAAATCGCTACGGGAGATCACGGGGGAACGATCCAGCGGGGATGAATGGCAGACAATAGCAGGGCGACCCGGCCGGCGTATGGACGTCCGCAGGCGAAGCGGTCAGAGCCGTTGCCGCGGCATGCCGTGCAGGCGCAGGCTGAAAGCCACGCCGCTGCCGTCGTCGAGATTGCGTGCCACGGCGACGCCGCCGTGGCGCTCGGCCACCAGGCGCACCACGTACAGGCCCAGGCCCAGATGCGGCGCATCGCCGGGCGTGGCCTTTTCGCGCAGGCTCACCAGCGAATCGAACAGGCGGCCCTGCATCGCCGCGGGCAATGGCGGCCCCTGGTTGGCCAGCTCGATCTCGGCGCCGCCGTCGACGGCGTGCAGGCTCAGCCGCAGCCAGCCGTCGGGCGGGGTGAACGAGAGCGCGTTGTCGAACAGCTTGTCCAGCGCCTGCGCGATCGGTTCGGGCGCGCAGTGCAGGTGCAGCGGCGCATCGGGCAGTTCGCAGTCCAGCCGCCGCGCGCCGGCCAGCGGACGGTAGGCCTCGGCGCAGCCGCGCACCACCTCGCGCAGGTCCACGTCCTCCGGTTCGGCGGCGGCGATCGCGCGCTCCATGCGGCTGGCCTCGCTCATCGCGCGCACCAGGGCGCCCAGCCGCGCCACGCCGTCGCGGGCGCGGGCGAGGTAGGGCTGGGCGTCGGAAGGAAGCTCGGCATGTTCGAGGTTGTCCAGCGAGGACTTCACGATCGCCAGCGGCGTGTTGAGCTCGTGCGAGAGCTTGGAGGCCAGCGTGCGCAGGTAGTCGGTGTAGCCGCCCACCGCCTCGAACAGCCGCTCGAAGCTGCGCGCGAGGTCGCCGATCTCGTCCGGCGCGTCGGTCATCGGGAAGCGGCCGCGCTCGAACAGGCCGTCCAGGCGTCCATCGGACAGCTGCGCGCGCTCGGCCGCGTTGCGCAGCCGCCCCAGCCGCAGGCTGATCCGGGTGGCGAACAGCAGCAGGATCGCACCGGCCACCAGCAGCACGCCGAAGCTGGTGAGCAGCAGGCCGAACAGCGCGCGATTGGCCAGCAGCGGCACCGCGCGGCTGGCCTGTTCCAGCAGCAACACGCCGACCGGCTTGCCGTCCTGCTCGATCGGCACCGCCGCGGAAAGCACCACGCTGCCGCGCTCCTCGCCGCTGCGCCACACGCTCACCGGCTGGCCGGCGCGGGCACGCAGCACCTCGGGCGTGTCCAGCCGCGGCACGTCCTGCGCCCACAGGTTCGCGTCCTCCAGCCGGGTGGCCAGCAGCGAACGGTAGACCAGCGCGGCGAACCAGCCGGGCTGGCCGTGCGCGCCGGGCGCGCTGTCCAGCTTGCCGCTGCGCGCCAGCAGCCAGCCCTGCGGCGACAGCACGCGCGCCTGCACGCGGTCGGGCGCGAGGCTGGCCAGTTCGGTGGAGAGCGCGCTCGAATAGTCCAGCAGCGGCCGCATCTCCGCGGCCGTGCGGTCGCCGCCATCCACGGCCACGTAGGCGCCCACGCCGATCGTGGCGAGGCCTAGGCTGCGCGGCAGGCGCAGCTCGACGCGGAAACCGCTGCCGTCCTCCTGCCACTGCGCGGGGAATTCCGTGGGCAGGCCGGCCGCCGCCGGCCCCGACGCCCGCGCCGTGATCGCCCCGGGGGCGTCGCTTTCCAGCAGGTAACGCTGCGTGCCGGCCGCGTTGCCCAGCACCAGGTTGAGATGATCGGCGGCCAGCGCGTTCGCGCCATCCTGCGCGTCGGCGCGGGTGCGCCGGGTGTCGCGCACCTCGACGTACAGGTACAGCCCGCCCGCGTCCTCGGCCAGCAGCAGCTTGCCGCGTGCGCCGAACGGCTGGCTCCACGGCGTCAGCGGCGCCCAGTCGTCGCCGTAGCCGTCCACGGTGATCGGGTTGACCGCCTGCTGCACGTACCATGCCGCATCGCCCTGCGGCAGCGGCGCATGCGTCACCACCAGGCTGCGTGCCACCGCGCGCGCCGAGGCGAGCAGCGCCTGCGCCTGCCCCTCGCGCAGCAGCGCCTCCATCTGCCGCACGTACAGCCAGCCGGCCACCGGCAGCGCCAGCGTGCACAGCGCGACCAGCAGCAGCTTGCGGCGCAGGGTCATCGTGTCGTCAGGGCTTCTTGGCCGCGGGTGGCGCCACGTAGCGCTGGTAGCGCGCGTCCGTCGCCACCCGCATGAAGGCATCGAGCAAGGCGCGCTGCGTGGTGTCGGCCGCGGCGAAGCTCATCGACCAGCTGAGCCGGATGCCGCTGGCCGTGCCCGGGTCGCAGAACACCACCACGTCGTCGATGCGGTCGCTGCCCTCGTACATCACGCCCTGGCAGGGCATGTGCGGGTTGTGGATGCGGATGCCGGTGGCCTTGCCCGCCTCATCGCGCTGCAGGTACTGCTTGCGGTCGGCGGCCAGCTCGTCCGCCAGCGTGGCCAGCTTGCGCGGCCACACGTTGAGCACCATCACCCGCGCGGGCTTGCCGGTCCATTCACCCTGGTAGAGCACGGCGTCGACGCCGATCGCCCGTGCATAGGTGCAGCAGTCGCGCGTCCAGCCGGGCGGGCTGGCCACCGCGATCGCCCAGGCCGGCGCCGCGCCGTCGCGCACGCCGTGGGCCAGCACGTCGCCGCTGGTCGCGGCGCGTGCTGCGGCGAACGACAGGAACAGGGCCAGCGCCAACACACCTCGCGGCACCGCGCGCAGGCTCACGGCTTCCACCGGTAGCCCACGCCGTGCACGGTCTCGATCGCGTCGAACTCCGGCGCCACCGCGATGAACTTCTTGCGGATGCGCTTGATGTGCGAGGTGATGGTGGCGTCGTCCACCACCAGTTCCGCCTCGCGCATCAGCTGGTCGCGGTTCTTCACGTGGCCCGGAAAGCGGATCAGGGTGTGCACCATCCAGAACTCGGTGACGGTGAGCGGCACCTCCGCCCCGTTCCAGGTGATGCGCATGCGCTCCGACTCCATCTTCAGCGGACCGTGCTCGATCACCGTCTCGCTGGCCGCCGGCGCCTTCAGCGACTCGATGCGGCGGAACAGCGCGGCGATGCGCGCGGCGAGTTGGTGCAGGCTGGTGTCCTTGCTGAGGTAGTCGTCGGCGCCCAGGCGCAGGCCGGAAATCACGTCGAAATCCGAATCGCGCGCGGTGAGGAAGATGATCGGCAGCGTGGCGGATTTCGCGCGCAGCTCGCGGCACAGGTCGAAGCCGCCTTCCGGCTCGTCGCCGAGACCGATGTCGATGATCACCAGCTCGGGCAACCTGATCGCGAACGCGTTCGACGCCTCCTGCCGCGAGCGGTAGCCGCGGGTGTCGTAGCCGAAGCGGTTGAGCGCCTCGACGTAGTTGGCGCGGATCAGCGGTTCGTCCTCGACGATGGCGATGCTGCGGCCCATGACCTGCTCCTCATTGCAATGGCGCGCAGCGTGCTATGTGCGCGCCGATGGCGCAAGCCGCGCATCCGCGCTGCCCGCGTTTTGCCACAAACCGGCGGCAAGCGGCCCCAGCCCCGCCGCCCGGGCGGCCGCGCCGGGACGTGAGATGCATCCAACGCCCACCGGAATGCCGCCATGACCCGCAACGATGCCGCCGACCGCGATCCCAACGCCGAACTGCGCAGCTTCGAGCCGCTGCGGGTGACGCTGGCGCTGGGCGCGCTGCTGCTGGGCCTGCTGCTGGGTCTGCACTGAACCGGCGCCCACACCATCAGCCGTGGAAAGCGTGATGCGGCCGGGGCACAGGGAAGTGTCCCTGCCGCGGGGCGCAACACGGCGAATCCAGGGCAACGGTGAGACTGAACCCATCCCATCCTCCACATGGTGGTTCCTTCATCCCCTCCGCGCGAGGGGATTTTTTTGCGATGCCTGTGCGTTCGTCCATGAACGCGAAGATCAAACTGGCGGCCATCCATGGCCGCACTCTTCAAAAAAAAGGTTCTTCACCCGAGGCCGCGAAAGGTCGCCCTTCGGGCCATCGCTGGCGCGATGTCATGTCGCCCCGGGCGATTTTTGCGGGAACCAATCGGGGGGAGCCCGGTCAGATTGAATGACCGGCGCCACATCCATTGCCGTGGATGGCACCGATACGGTTGCCGACCTCCCCTCCCTGGCCACCGTATCCGCGCCACGGTGCCGGTCGATGGTGTCTCCTCGCACGTCATGCAATGACGTTTGTCCCGGCGTGGCCATCGTCACGCCGGGACTTTTTGCACCGGCCATCCATGGCGGGCGCCCTTCGGGCCACCGCTGGCGCGATGTCAAGATCGCTCCAGGCGATTTTTGCCCCAGGGACTCAGCCGATCGCCGCACGCATCGCGGCGATTTCCGCGCGGTAGTCGCTGGCGTGGAAGATCGCCGAGCCGGCCACGAAGGTGTCGGCGCCCGCGGCCGCGATCGCGCCGATGTTCCCGGCGGTGACGCCACCGTCGATTTCGAGCCGCACCGCCAGACCGCGCTCGTCGATCATGCGGCGCACGCGGCGCAGCTTTTCCAGCGCCATCGGGATGAACTTCTGGCCGCCGAAACCGGGGTTCACCGACATGATCAGCACCAGGTCGAGCTTGTCCAGCACGTAATCGAGGCAATCCAGCGATGTGGCGGGGTTGAACACCAGGCCGGTCTGGCAGCCGGAATCCTTGATCAGCCCGAGGGTGCGGTCGATGTGCTCGCTGGCCTCGGGGTGGAAGCTGATCAGCGTGGCGCCGGCCTTGGCGAAGTCGGGCACGATGCGGTCCACCGGCTTCACCATCAGGTGCACGTCGATCGGCGCGCTGATGCCGTACTTGCGCAGCGCCTGCAGCACCATCGGGCCCATGGTGAGGTTGGGCACGTAATGGTTGTCCATCACGTCGAAATGCACCCAGTCGGCGCCTGCGGCCAGCGCCGCGGCGGTGTCCTCGCCCAGCCGGGCAAAGTCGGCGGCGAGGATGGAAGGGGCGATGATCGGGTTCTGCTTGCTCATGGCGATTCCGGTGTGTCGACAGGATGGTGCCTGGCGGATTGTAGGAGCAACTGTCTTCACCCCGGGTTGGGCACTCTCCATTCGGTGCGGTCACGGGCCATGGCGTTGAGGCGGGTGAGGAGGACGCGCATGCAGGCGGTGATGGCGACCTTGGCGCACTTGC
>NZ_JBFOHL010000019.1:0-48815 GCF_040812275.1 Rhodanobacter geophilus
GCAAGTGCGCCAAGGTCGCCATCACCGCCTGCATGCGCGTCCTCCTCACCCGCCTCAACGCCATGGCCCGTGACCGCACCGAATGGAGAGTGCCCAACCCGGGGTGAAGACAGTTGCTCCTACTGGATCGAGCCGGGCAACAGCGATTGCCAGCCCAGGGCGGCCGGTCGCGCACTGGTGGGAGCGGAGATGCGACCGCCGTGTTCGCTGCCGCCGGCCGTGCCACCGCCGTGGCTGTCGGAGTCGCTGGCGTCCGCATCGTTGGCGTGCCGCGACGAGGGGCAGTCGCGATTGAGCCCGAGCACGTCGCCGCCATTGCTGCTGCCGGTGTCGCGGGAGCTGCTGTCGGCCGTGTTGTGGCTGCCTGCGGTGATGTCGTGGGCATCCATGTCCGTCGCCATGGCGCTGCCCATGCCGGCGAGGCCGATCAGGCAACCGATCATCCAGTGTCTGGCACTCATGGCATGCAACCCCTTGATCCACAAGCGAGGCCTTCGATCGTCGCAGAAACGCCCGGCCGATGCCAGTGCCGCGGCCCGGGCCGTGCCCGATCCGCCGCGCCCGGCTAGAATCCGCCGGATGCCTGCGACCTCCACCCTCTCCTGCCGCCTCGCCACGGTAGCGCCTAGGCGCACCGCCGCCCCGGCAGACTCCCGGGCGGGCTGCTGATGCAGCCGGCCGAATTGCTGGCCGAGCTGGCCACGGGCAACCCGCTTTCCGGTGTCGAACTGGCCGCCCGGACCGGCGTGACCCGCGCCGCCGTATGGAAACAGATCGAGGCGCTGCGCGCGCGCGGCGTGCCGATCCAGGCCGAGGGCACGCGCGGCTACCGGCTGCCGTGGCCGCTGCAGCTGCTGGACGCCGCGCGCATCCGCGCCGCGCTGCCCGCCGCCGTCGCCAGGCGGCTGGGCGCGCTGGAGGTGCACTGGGAGCTGGACTCCACCTCCAGCGAACTGCAGCGCCGCGGCGCCACGGCACCGGATCTCGGCGTGGTGCTGGCCGAGACGCAGAGCGCCGGACGCGGCCGGCGTGGCCGCACCTGGCTGTCGCCACCCGGATTGAATCTCTACCTGTCCTGCCTGAAACGTTTCGACAGCGGCTTCGCGGCGTTGTCGGGGCTGTCGCTGGCGATCGGCGTGGTCGTGCTGCGCACGCTGGAATCACTGGACATCGCCGGCGCGGGCCTGAAATGGCCGAACGACGTGCTGGCCGCCGCGCCCGGGCAGGCGCCCGGCAAGCTGGCCGGCATCCTGGTCGAGCTCAGCGGCGAATACCAGGGCCCGTGCGCCGCGGTGATCGGCATCGGCCTCAACCTGCGGCTCACCGACGCGCTGCGCGCACAGGCCGGCCAGCCCGCCTGCGACCTCGCCACCCTGGCCGGCGGCACGCCGCCGGACCGCAATCGCGTGGCCGCCGCGCTGGTCGCCACGCTGGTCGAGGGCCTGCGCCAGTTCGAGCGCGAGGGCTTCGCCGCCTTCGCCGACGACTATGCCCGCCACGACCTGTTGCGCGGCCAGCCGCTGCGGCTCAGCGGCGCGGGCGGCGAGCGCGACGGCATCGGCGCCGGCGTGGACAGCCGTGGCGCCCTGTTGCTGCGCCTGCCCGACGGCGAACTGCAGCGCATCGACAGCGCCGACGTCACGGTGCGCCGCGCATGAACAGGCTCCTGCTGGATCTGGGCAACACGCGCCTGAAGTGGGCGCTGCACCGCGACGGCGAGGCGCTCGCCGGCGGCGCGGTGGCATGGGACGGGGACGTGGCGGAGACGCTGGCCGCGGCCTGGTCGTCGCTGCCCGCACCCGAAGCCGTGTTCGGCGCCTCGGTCGTCGACGCGACGCGCGAACAGCTCGTCGCCCGAGTCGCCGCCGCGACCTTCATGCGCGAAGTGGCCTGGTTGCGCACGCCCGCCGCGGCCTGCGGCGTGCGCAACGCCTATGCCGAACCGCAACGGCTGGGCGTGGACCGCTTCCTCGCCATGGTCGCCGCCCGCGCCGACGGCCTCGCGCCCTGCGTGCTGGCCGGCGTGGGCACCGCGCTCACGCTGGACGCGCTGGCCGCCGATGGCCGCCATCTCGGCGGCCTGATCGCGCCGGGACCGCGGCTGATGCAGCAGTCCCTGCTGGACGCCACCGCGCGCGTGCGCCCCGCGCGCGCGGGTGTGATCGTGGAGGCGGCGGACAACACCGCCGACGCGGTGGCTTCCGGCTGCTGGCTGGCGGCGGCGGCGCTGATCGAGCGCTTCGCCGCGCGCATGGCGCCCGCGCTGGGCGGCGCGCCCGTGCTGCGCCTGGGCGGCGGCGATGCGGATGCGCTGCTGCCCCTGCTCGCCGTGCCGGCGCAACTCGCGCACGACAGCGTGCTGCACGGACTGGCGGCATGGGCCGCGGCACAATAGATGCGCGCGCGGCCCGACATGCCGTCGGCCGCGGACGTGGATGACGGGGGATCGATGTTTCTGCGATTGCTGTTCGTGCTGCTGGTCATGCTCAACATCGTGGCTGCGGCCTGGCTGCTGCTGGGCCAGCCGTATGCGCATGTGCCCCCGGCCACCGACCCGGGCGTGCCGGAGCTGCACCTGCTTTCCGAGCTGCCCGCGCAGGCGGCCACCACGGCGGCCGCGGGCAGCGTCGCCGCCTCCGCCCCCGTCGCGACGAACGCGAATGCGCCCGACGAGCTTCGCTGCCTCACCCTGGGCCCGTTCGCCACGCCGCACGACCTGCAGCAGGCGCGCGGCGCGCTGGCACCACTGACCCAGCGCATGCGCTCGCGCCAGGAACAGGTCGCCCAGTCGCACAGCTGGTGGGTCTACCTGCCCGCGCCCGGCAGTCGCGCGCAGGCGCTGGCGCTGACCCGCCAGCTCGCCACACACGGCATCAAGGACTACTTCGTGGTCGGCGGCGGCGACCAGCCCAACACGATCTCGCTGGGCCTGTTCAAGGACCAGGACAACGCACGCAAGCGCCGCGCCGACGTGACCGCTGCCGGCTTCCCCGCCCGCATCACCGAACGCACCGAGAGCGTGCCGCAATACTGGCTCGACCTGGTGGCCGACCGCAGCGGCTTCGACTGGCGCAGCCGTATCCGCGCCGACGGCGTGGGCTCGCACAGCACCAGCTGCTTTTGAGGCCGCCCCTGCTAGAATCCCGCCCCACGCCGGCATAGCTCAGTTGGTAGAGCAACTGATTTGTAATCAGTAGGTCGCGGGTTCGATTCCTGCTGCCGGCACCACCCTCCTTCGCCGTACGCCGCGCACCATCCATGCGCGCGGTTCGACCGTTGCGGCCACGTTGCAGCCGACCCGTTACACTTGATGGCTGCAAGTCATCGACGTGGATACGGCAACATGAGCAAGCAGACCATCGCCCTGGTGGGCGTGCCCACCGACATCGGCGCCGGCCATCGCGGCGCCTCGATGGGGCCGGAGGCGCTGCGCGTGGCGCAGATCGCGGAGAAGCTGCGCGCGCGCGGCCTGGACGTGGTCGACCGCGGCAACCTGCACGGCCCGCACAACCCGTGGCTGCCGCCGGTGAACGGCTACCGCCACCTCGCCGAAGTGGTGGCGTGGAACCAGGTGGTGCACGCGGCGATCCACGACGAACTGGCGCATGACCGCCTGCCGGTCATGCTGGGCGGCGACCACTGCCTGGCGATCGGCTCGATCAGCGCGATCGCGCGGCACTGCCGCGAACAGGGCAGGAAGCTGCGCGTGCTGTGGCTGGATGCGCATGCCGACTTCAACACCGCCACGATCACCCCCTCGGGCAACATCCACGGCATGCCGGTGGCCTGCCTGTGCGGCAACGGCCCGGCCGAACTGGTGGGGATCGGCGGCCACGTGCCGGCGACCGCGCCCGGGGTGTTCCGCCAGATCGGCATCCGCTCGGTGGACGAGGGCGAGAAGCAACTGGTGCGCGAGGCGAAGATGGCCGTCCACGACATGCGCAGCATCGACGAAGTGGGCATGCGCCGCACGATGGAGGAAGCGCTGGCCGACATGGATGGCGACACCCATCTGCACGTGAGTTTCGACGTGGACTTCCTCGACCCCGGCATCGCCCCCGGCGTGGGCACCACGGTGCGCGGCGGCCCGAACTACCGCGAGGCGCAGCTGTGC
Organism: Rhodanobacter geophilus; assembly: GCF_040812275.1. Taxonomy (NCBI): domain Bacteria; kingdom Pseudomonadati; phylum Pseudomonadota; class Gammaproteobacteria; order Lysobacterales; family Rhodanobacteraceae; genus Rhodanobacter; species Rhodanobacter geophilus. Next base: position 4,115 of record NZ_JBFOHL010000019.1, read on the forward strand.
ATGGAAATGATCGCCGACTGCGGCAGGTTGCGCTCGCTCGACATCGTGGAACTCAACCCCGCGTTCGACAAGCGCAACCAGACCGCGAAACTGGCGGTGGACCTGGTCGAGTCGCTGTTCGGCAAATCCACCCTGCTGCGCTGAGCGCGGCCCCTGGCGAAATCGAGACATGCAGACCCGAGTCCTCACCGGCATCACCACCACCGGCACCCCGCACCTGGGCAACTACGCGGGCGCGATCCGCCCGGCGATCGCCGCCAGCCGGCGCGGCGACGTCGACGCGTTCTTCTTCCTCGCCGACTACCACGCGCTGATCAAGAGCGACGACGCCGCGCGCATCGAGCGCTCGCGGCTGGAGATCGCGGCGACCTGGCTGGCCGCCGGGCTGGATCCCGCGCGCGTGACCTTCTACCGGCAATCGGACATCCCCGAGATTCCCGAGCTGACCTGGTTCCTCACCTGCGTCACCGCCAAGGGCCTGCTCAACCGCGCGCACGCCTACAAGGCAGCGATGGACAAGAACGTCGAAGCGGGCGAGGACCCGGACGCCGGCGTCACCGCGGGCCTGTACATGTACCCGGTGCTGATGGCCGCCGACATCCTCGCCTTCGACGCGCACAAGGTGCCGGTGGGCCGCGACCAGATCCAGCACCTGGAGATGGCGCGCGACATCGCGCAACGCTTCAACCACCTCCACGGCCGCGACTTCTTCGTGCTGCCCGAGGTGCAGATCGAGGAAGAGGTGGCCACGCTGCCGGGCCTGGACGGCCGCAAGATGTCCAAGAGCTACGACAACACCATCCCGTTGTTCGCCGGCGGCGCGAAGGCGCTGCGCGAGGCGGTCATGCGCATCGTCACCGACTCGCGCGCGCCGGGCGAACCGAAAGACCCGGACAGCTCCGCGCTGTACACGATCTTCCGCGCCTTCGCCGACCCGGCCGAGAGCGCGGCATTCCGCCAGGCGCTGCTCGACGGCATCGGCTGGGGCGAGGCCAAGCAGCGCCTGTTCGAGCGCATCGAGACCGACGTGGCGCCGATGCGCGAGCGCTACGAGGCGCTGATCGCCAAGCCGGACGAGATCGAGGCGATCCTGCGCGATGGCGCGGCCAAGGCGCGCGCCATTGCCACGCCCAAGCTCGCCGCGATCCGCGACGCCATCGGCCTGCGCGCCATGGGCGCCGTACCTGCCGCCAAGTCGGACAGGCCCGCCGCGGCGAAGGCCGGCAAGGCGCCGCGCTTCGCCAGCTTCCGCGACGGCGCCGCCGGCTTCCGCTTCCGCCTGTTCGCCGCCGACGGCGAGGAGCTGCTGCTCTCGATGCCGTTCGCCGACCCCAAGGCGGCCGGCACGCTGCAGCAGCGCATCCGCCAGCTGGGCCATGCCGCCGTGCTGCGCGAAGACGGCGATGCGCTGGTGCTGGAACTGGACGGCGAGGCCGTCGCCCGCACCCCGCAGGCCGGCGACGAGCTGCTCGCGCGCCTGCGCGAAGCGCTGGCACAGCTGGCCGCGCAGGACTGACGAGGCGACCCCGGTGCGCTACCTCGCCCTGCTGCTGCTCGCGCCCTGGCTGCTGATCCTCGGCTGGGCCTACGCGAGCTACCCGAAGTCGCTGCCGCGCACGCCGGCACGACGGCTGTTCGACGCACTGGCGCTGCTGCTGGCGTTCACCGCCGCGGCGTACGCCGGCCTGCTCGGTTTCGACGCGGTGCAGCTGCCCGTGCCCGACGAGGCCGGACGGCGCGCCAGCGGCGCGATCTGGCAGCAGGTGCTGCCCGCGCTCTGCGGCTACGGCGCCTTTGCCGGCGTGCTGGTGCTGGCCTTGCCGCTGCGCGCACGGTTGTGGCGCCGCCGCGGCTGAATCGCCACCGGCGCGGATTCAATCCCAGCGGTTGAGATGCGGGCCGAAGGCCGTGCGCTGCTTGCGCACGATGCAGAAACGCTGCCCGCTGGGCGCCTCCATCACCCACCAGCGCTGGCGCACGAAGGCGATGCGCCGCGCGCCCAACTGTTCCAGCCGCGTCGCCTCGGCTTCGAGGTCGTCGGTCTCGATGTCCAGGTGCACGCGGCTCTCGTGCTCGACCTTCTGCAGCAGGATCAGCGGCTCGTCGTCGGCCGTGCGCAGCTCGGCATAGCGGCCGTCGCCATCCTGGTCGGGCGTGGCGACGGGCTTGCCCAGCGCCGCGCTCCAGAATCTCGCGGCATCGGCCAGGTCGTCGACCCTGCAGTCCAGGACCAGGGCGCACAGGCGACTGTGATGCATGGGGCACCTCGCGGCGGGACGGAGAGACGCCCAGTGTGCGCCGGCGCGCGGGCCGGCGCATCCGTCGTGCCGCGGTCAGCGCGCCAGCGGCGCGATGCGCTGCTCGATCGCGCCGAAGATCGAGGCGCCCGCCTGGTCGGTGATCTCGATGCGCAGCGTGTCGCCGTACTTCAGGAACGGCGTCGCGGGCTTGCCGTCGCGCAGCGTCTCCACCGTGCGCTGCTCGGCGAGGCAGGAGGCGCCCTTGGAGGTGTCCTGGTTCGCGATGGTGCCGGAGCCGACGATGGTGCCGGCGGCGAGCGGGCGCGTCTTCGCCGCGTGCGCCACCAGCTGGGCGAAGCTGAACTGCATGTCCACGCCGCATTCGGCCTCGCCGAACCACGCGCCGTTGAGCCAGGTGCGCATCGGCAGGTGCAGCTTCTCGTCCTGCCAGGCCCCGCCCAGTTCGTCGGGCGTGACCAGCACCGGCGACAGCGCCGAACGCGGCTTGCTCTGCAGGAAGCCGAAGCTCTTGGCCAGCTCGCCCGGGATCAGCCCGCGCAGCGAGACGTCGTTGACCAGGCCGACGAGCTGGATGTGTGCGGCCGCCTCGGCGGGCGTGGCCGCCATCGGCACGTCGTCGGTGACCACGACGACCTCGGCCTCCAGGTCGATGCCGTAGTCCTCGCTGGGCACGACGACCGGATCGCGCGGGCCGAGGAAGCCGGCGCTGGTGGCCTGGTACATCAGCGGGTCGGTGTAGAACGAGGCCGGCACCTCGGCGCCGCGCGCCTTGCGCACGCGCTCCACGTGCGGCAGGTAGGCGCTGCCGTCGACGAACTCGTAGGCGCGCGGCAGGGGCGAAGCCAGCGCCGTCATGTCCAGCGCGAACGCACCGGCGGCGCTGCCCGCGTTCAACTCGTCGGACAGCGCATTGAGGCGCGGCGCCAGGTTCGACCAGTCGTCCAGCGCCGCCTGCAGGGTGGCGGCGATGCCGGCGGCCTTCACCGCGATGCCGAGGTCGCGGCTGACCACGACCAGCGTGCCGTCGCGGCCGCCTTCCTTCAGGGAACCCAGTTTCATGTTTCGCTCCGCGGACCACGCGATGGCGTCGGTCCATTCGTTCTCGGTTGATGGGGTGCCCGGCGCCCAGGAGCCTGTCGGGCTTTGATGCGCCGACCGGCCAATCAAAGTCCGGCAGGCTCCTTGTTGCCGGTGAAATGCTTGCGGATGCCCTGCCAGCACTCGTGGTAGTTGCCCTGCAGGTCCTTCGACTCCAGCGCCTGCCGGGTCGGATGGAGCACGCGGCGCGCCTCGAACATGAAGGCCATGGTGCCGGTGATCACGTCGGGCCAGGACAGGTCGCGCGTCGAGGCCTTCTCGTAGGTCGCCGCGTCCGGGCCGTGGCCGCTCATGCAATTGTGCAGCGAGGCGCCGCCCGGCACGAAGCCTTCCGCCTTGGCGTCGTAGGCGCCGGTGACCAGGCCCATGAACTCGCTGGCGATGTTGCGGTGGAACCACGGCGGGCGGAAGGTGTGCTGCGCCACCAGCCAGCGCGGCGGGAAGATCACGAAATCCATGTTGCTCACGCCCGCCGTGTCGCTGGGCGAGTGCAGCACCAGGAAGATGCTCGGGTCCGGGTGGTCGTAGCTGATCGAGCCGATCGTGTTGAAGCGGCGCAGGTCGTACTTGTACGGCGCGTAGTTGCCGTGCCAGCCGACCACATCCAGCGGCGAGTGGTCGATCTTCGCGCGCCACAGGTGGCCCTGGAACTTGGCCACCAGTTCGAAGTCGCCCTCGACGTCCTCGTACGCCGCCACCGGGGTGAGGAAGTCGCGCGGGTTGGCCAGGCCGTTGCTGCCGATCGGGCCAAGGTCCGGCAGGCGCAGCAGCGCGCCGAAGTTCTCGGCGATGTAGCCGCGCGCGGCATCGTCCAGCAGCTCCACGCGGAAGCGCACGCCGCGCGGGATCACCGCGACCTCCAGCGGCTCCAGCTCGATCACGCCAAGTTCGGTGGCCAGGCGCAGGCGCCCCTGCTGCGGCACGATCAGCAGCTCGCCGTCGGCGTCGTAGAAGTAGCGCCCCTGCATCGAGCGGTTCGCCGCATACACGTGGATGCCGATGCCCGACTGCTCCGCCGCGCCGCCATTGCCGGCCATGGTGACGATGCCGTCGACGAAATCGGTGGGCGCGGCGGGCAGCGGCAGCGGATTCCAGCGCAGCTGGTTGGGGCTGGCCGGCACCTCGTTGAAACGGTTGTGGAAGCGACCGGGCGCCATCACCTCGAACGGCTGGTGCATCGCCGCCGGGCGGATGCGGTACAGCCAGCTGCGCCGGTTGCTGTGGCGCGGCGTGGTGAACGCGGTGCCCGACAGCTGCTCGGCGTACAGGCCGTGCGGCGCCTGCTGCGGCGAGTTCTGCCCTTCCGGCAGCGTGCCGGGGAGGGCCTCGGTGGCGAATTCGTTGGCGAAGCCGGATTGATAGTTGATGCCGACCGACATGAGCATGCCTTCCGCTTTCAAAGCCCCTCTCCCTCCGGGAGAGGGGTTGGGGTGAGGGTTCGGTTTTCCACGGCGCGAAGGATCGCTTCGAGCACCGCATCCATCTGTTGCAGAACTTCGTTGTCCCAGTATCGCAAGACCTTCAATCCGCGGGACTCCAGAAACTTCGTGCGTGCCTGGTCGACGACTTCATCATGTTGCGAGCCGTCCAGTTCCACGACCAGTTTCTTCGCTTCGCAATAGAAATCCACGACGTAGGGCGGAACCGGGTGCTGACGGCGGAATTTCAGGCCGTTCAAGCGGCCGGCACGCAAGTGATACCAGAGCTTATGCTCCGCATCCGTACCCGACTTGCGCAACCCACGCGACTGTTCGCGCGTTCGTGTCGGCAATGGTGGATTGATGTGTTCCGGCATTTCCGAACCTCTCCCCAGTCCCTCCCCCGCAGGGGGAGGGGCTTCAAAACGTCAAAGCACGCCGCGCTTCATCTGGTCGCGCTCGATGCTCTCGAACAGCGCCTGGAAGTTGCCCTCGCCGAAGCCCTCGTTGCCCTTGCGCTGGATGATCTCGAAGAAGATCGGGCCGATGTTGTTCTGGGTGAAGATCTGCAGCAGCAGGCGCTGCTTCGTTTCCTGGTCGGCGTCGATCAGGATCTTGTTCTTCGCCAGGCGCGGCACGTCCTCGCCGTGGTTCGGGATGCGCAGGTCGATCACGTCGAAATAGGTGGCCGGCGTGTCGAGGAATTCCACGCCCTGCGCCCGCATCGCTTCCACCGTGTCGTAGATGTTGTCGGTGAACAGCGCGATGTGCTGGATGCCTTCGCCATGGTATGCGTCGAGGTACTCGTTGATCTGCGACTTCGGATCGCTCGACTCGTTGAGCGGGATGCGCACGATGCCGTCCGGCGCGGTCATCGCCTTCGACACCAGGCCGGTCTTGGCGCCCTTGATGTCGAAGTAGCGGATCTCGCGGAAGTTGAACAGGCGCTCGTAGTAGTCCGACCACTTCTGCATGTTGCCGAAGTAGAGGTTGTGCGTGAGGTGGTCGATGAAGGTGAGGCCGAAACCCTTGGGATGCGGGTCGGCGCCCGGAATCGGCGCGTAGTCGTCGCCGTAGATGCTGCCTGCGTCGCCGTAGCGATCGACCAGGTACAGCGTGCAGTCGCCGATGCCCTTCACCGCCGGCGCGTCGACCGCCCTGGTACGCTCGGCCAGTTCGCTCACCGCCTCGCCGCCGTTGCCGAGCACGGTGGCGCGCACTTCGCCGGCGGGCTTGCGGAAGCGGATGGCGAAGCCGGCGGCGCAGGGTCCGTGCACCTTGGCGAACCCTGCGGCGTAGGAATCCGGATCCTCGTTGACCAGCAGGTTCACGTCGCCCTGGCGGTACACGGTGATCGGACGGTCCTTGTGCCTGAGCACGGCGCTGAAGCCCATGCTCTTGAACAGGGCATGCAGCTCGCCGGCACGGCCGGCCGGGGCGGCGAACTCGACGAACTCGAAGCCGTTGATCCCCATCGGGTTCTCGAAGGTGGTGACCTGCATGCCGGGATTGGGCTGGGCGTTCATGGGATATCTCCGACGGGCTACGATGTGAAAGCTTTTGTGAAAAGTGCAGCCATGGATGGCTGCCCGTGTGATCTTCGCGGTCATGGATGACCGCACGAACCACACCGCAGCCATGGATGGCTGCCCGGGTGACCTTCGCGGTCACGGACGACCGCACTGGCCAGGCACCCATCATGGTTTCATCTGTAACCATTTGCAAGGAACACCGCAGCATGCCCGCTGGACGCCATCCCGATCACGCGCCGCTGGAGCTGGAGCGCTTCGTGCCCTACCAGCTGTCGATCGTGTCGAACACGGTCAGCCAGGCGATCGCCGACGACTACCAGGCGCGCCACGACCTCGGCGTGACCGAGTGGCGGGTGATGGCGGTGCTGGCGCGCTTCGACGGCCTCTCCGCCCGCGAAGTGGCCGAGCGCACCGCGATGGACAAGGTGGCGGTGAGCCGTGCGCTGGCGCGCCTGGTCGCCGCCGGACGCGTGCGCCGCCACACCCACGCCAGCGACAAGCGCCGCTCGGTGCTGGGCCTCACCGCCGCCGGCTGGAAGATCCACGACGAGGTGGCGCCGATGGCGCGGCAGCGGGAGCGGGAGTTGCTGGCGCGGCTGGAACCCGGAGAGCAGGCTTGGCTGCGGCGGATATTGGACAAGCTGATGGGGGAGATCGAGGCGGAGCGCTGAGCCTCACCAACCCAAAGCCTTTGCCTATGTCCCGGACAGGGCTCCTGCCCTGCCGGGACTCGCCTTGATCGGGCGCAGCCCGATCAAGGCTCCGCAGGGTGGGCGCTTGCGCCCGCCCTGCGTCGGGCCATCCATGGCCCGTGGTCGGCTCCGGGTTACTTCACGCCGTGCATGAGCTTGTTCACCAGCGGCGCGATCAGCAGCAGCAGCACGCCCGCCCCCAGCAGCAGCCAGAAGCTGAAGGTGAACCCGCCCAATGCGGCAGCCGCGGTGAGCCCGTGCGCGCCGGTGATGCGGCTGGCGAACAGGCCCGAAAGGTTGCCGCCCACCGCCAGCGACAGGAACCAGCCGCCCATCGCGAAGCCCACCAGCCGCGGCGGCGCCAGCTTGGTCACCATCGACAGGCCGATCGGCGACAGGCACAGCTCGCCCAGCGTCTGCATCACGTAGCAGAGCACCAGCGGCCAGAACGGGATCAGCCCGCTGGCGCCCAGCAGCTTCGACAGCGCATACACCAGCACCAGGAAGCCCAGCGCGTTGAAGACCAGGCCGAAGCCGAACTTGCGCGGGATCGACGGCTCGCGGCGGCACCGATCCAGCCAGCCCCAGACCAGCGCCACCAGCGGCGCGAACACGATGATCGACAGCGGGCTCACCGACTGGAACCAGCCCACCGGGAAGGTCCAGCCGCCGAACATCTTGCGGTCCACCAGGTTCTCGGCAAGGAAATTGAACGTGGTGCCGAGCTGGTAATAGAACATCCAGAACAGCACGTTGAACGCGAAGATGATCAGCATCGCGATCACCCGGTGCGTCTGCACGCGACCGTGCCGCGCCGCCTCCACCAGCAGCATCGCGCCCACCACCACGAACAACAGGCCCAGCACCCACTGCAGGCCGGTGGCGCCGATGCCGGAGAGCAGCCAGTACACCACCGGCACCGCCACGATCACGCCGGCGAACACCCACAGCACGCGCAGCCGGCTTTCCGCGCCGGGCAGCGGCCGGCCCACGCCCTTCAGCTGGCGGCGGCCGAACCAGAACCACAGCAGGCTCAGCAGCATGCCCACGCCGGCGGCGATGAATACCAGCCGGTAGTTCTGCTCAAGCGGCGTGTCGGTGAACTGCGCGGCCATCCAGCCGGTGAGCAGCGGCGCCACCAGCGCGCCCGCGTTGATGCCCATGTAGAACAGGGTGAAGCCGCGGTCGCGGCGCGGATCGTCGCGGCCGTAGAGCTGGCCCACCATCGAGGAGATGTTCGGCTTGAACAGGCCGTCGCCCACGATCACCAGTGCAAGGCCCAGCAGCAGCATCAGGCGCGACGGCACCGCCAGCGCGAACAGCCCCGCCGCCATCACCGCGGCGCCCAGCAGGATGGTGCGCTGGTAGCCGATAAGCTTGTCCGCCACCCAGCCGCCGAAGATGCCGGTGCCGTAGATCAGCGCGGTGTACGAACCGAAGATCGCGCTGGCCCAGGCCTGGCCCGAGCTGTCGCCGTGGTAGAACTGCGCCACGATGTACAACGCCAGCGCCCAGCTCACGCTGTAGAACGCGAAGCGCTCCCAGAACTCGGTCATGAACAGCATCCACAGCGGGCGCGGATGGCCGAACAGCTGCGGATAATCCGGCGCGGCGTCGGTGCCGGCCTCGATGGTCTGGCTCATGAAGTTCCCCAGTAGTCGGTGGCGCGTGAGTGGATGTTATGAAAAGTGCGGCCATGAATGGCCGCCCGTTGGATCCCCGCGATCAGGGATGAGCGCAAAGACAAAATCCTCAAGTGCCCAGCACCGTGCGCACTTCCAGCAGCTCGGGGAAGAAAGTGAGGTCCAGCGCCTTCTTGAGGAAGCCCACGCCGGAGGAACCGCCGGTGCCGCGGCGATGGCCGATGATGCGCTCCACCGCCTTCATGTGGCGGAAGCGCCAGAGCTGGAAGCTCTCCTCGATGTCCACCAGCGTCTCGCACAGGTGGAACTCGGTCCAGTAGCTTTCCGGCGCCTCGTAGATGCCGCGGAACACCGGCAGCAAGCCGTCGTGGCGCTGCCACGGCTGGCTGACGTCGCGCGCCAGGATGTCCTCCGGCACCGCGTGGCCGCGCCGCGCCAGCCAGCGCAGCGCCTCGTCGTACAGGCCGGGCGCATGCAGCGTGTCGCGCAGGCCGGCCTGGACCGCCGGATCGTGCGCGAACACCGCCAGCATCTCGGCGTTCTTGTTGCCGAGCAGGAACTCCACCGTGCGGTACTGCGCCGACTGGAAGCCGGAGGACGGCCCCAGCGCGTCGCGGAAGGCGAGGTATTCGTGCGGCGTCATCGTCTCCAGCACCGCCCACTGCTCGAACAGCTGGCGCTGGATCTGCTTCACCCGCGCCAGCACCTTGAGCGCGGGACCGATGCGCTCGCCGCGCATGAATGCCATCGCCGCGCGCAGCTCGTGGACCAGCAGCTTCAGCCACAGTTCCGCCACATGGTGCTGCACGATGAACAGCATCTCGTCGTGGTACGGCGGGTCGGACACCGGCCGCTGCGCGGACAGCAGGGTGTCCAGATGCAGGTAGCCGGCGTAGGTCATGCGCCCCGAGAGGTCGCGTTCGATGCCCGCCTCGAGCTCGCGCTGGTTGTCCGTCATGATCGATCGCGGCTGCCGAAAGCAGCCATGGTAACCGCTGCGCGCGGCACACCGAAGCCACGGCCGCGGCGCCACTTTTTGCGGGCCCCGTACCCGCCCGCATGCTGCGGCGTGCCTTGCGACGCAACATGCCGGCCTGCTATCTATGTACGGCTTTTCCCGGCCGTTTTGATCGCCACGGCGGTCGTCCGGCAAGGGATCCTCGCGCGTCAGGCCCCACTGGATGGGCCGCCGCCCCCAATCCCCATCCGTCCAAACGGGAGCGAGTCGTGTCCATCGCCGCCAAGTTCGAAATCGAATACCTGCAATACCTCGATGCCGAGGGCAAGCAGGTTCGCAAGGATCTGCCCGCCTTCGCCAAGGATCTCGACCACATGGTCGAGTTGTACAAGCTGATGATGTCCACCCGTGTGTTCGACGCGAAATCGGTGGCGCTGCAGCGTACCGGCAAGCTGGGCACCTACGCCAGTTGCCTCGGCCACGAGGCCGCCCACGTCGGCATCGGCAGCGCGATGAAGCCCGAGGACGTGCTGGCGGTGAGCTACCGCGAATACGGCGCACAGCTCTACCGCGGCGTGCAGCCGCGCGAGGTGTACATGTACTGGGGCGGCGACGAGCGCGGCAACGACTACCAGAACGAACCCGCGCGCCACGACTTCGCCTGGAGCGTGCCGATCGCCACGCAGTGCCTGCACGCCGCGGGCAGCGCGCTGGCGTTCAAGATCCGCGGCGAGAAGCGCGTGGCGGTGTGCACCATCGGCGACGGCGGCTCGTCCAAGGGCGACTTCTACGGCGCCATCAACATCGCCGGCGCGCAGAACCTGCCGCTGGTGGCGGTGATCGTCAACAACCAGTGGGCGATCTCGGTGCCGCGCAAGATCCAGTCCGGCGCGCCCACCCTGGCGCAGAAGGGCATCGCCGCGGGCCTCTACTGCATCCAGGTCGACGGCAACGACATCATCGCCGTGCGCAAGGCGATGGAGGACGCGCTGGAGCGCGCCCGCAACGGCGAGGGCGGCAGCGTGATCGAAGCCGTCACCTACCGCCTCGGCGACCACACCACCGCCGACGACGCGCGCCGCTACCGCGGCGAGCAGGAAGTGAAGGACGCCTGGGCGAAGGAGCCGATGAAGCGCCTGCGCGCCTGGCTGGTGGACAAGGGCGTGTGGGACGACGCCAAGGAAGAGGCCTGGAAGGCCGAGTGCGACGAGTGGATGGACAACGAGGTGAATGCCTACCTCGAGACCAAGACGCAGCCGGTGACGGCGATGTTCGACTACACCTTCGCCGAAATCCCCGCCGATCTCGCCAAGCAGCGCGATCTCGTCCTCTCGTACGAAAACAAGGCGCACTGAGCCATGGCACAGATCACCCTCATCGAAGCCGTCACCCAGGCGCTGGCCTACGAGATGAAGCACGACGACAGCGTCGTGGTGCTGGGCGAGGACGTGGGCGTCAACGGCGGCGTGTTCCGCGCCACCCAGGGCCTGCAGGAAAAGTTCGGCGAGCTGCGCGTGCTGGACACGCCGCTGGACGAGACCACCATCGCCGGCGTCACCGTGGGCCTGGCCGTGCAGGGCATGAAGCCGGTGGCCGAGGCGCAGTTCGAAGGCTTCATCTACCCGATGATGGAGCAGATCGCCTGCCACGCCGCGCGCATGCGCAACCGCACCCGCGGCCGCCTCACCGTGCCGGCCGTGTGGCGTGCGCCGTGGGGCGGCGGCATCCGCGCGCCGGAGCACCACTCCGAGGCGAACGAGCACCTGTTCACCAACATCCCCGGCCTGCGCGTGGTGCTGCCTTCCTCGCCCGCGCGCGCCTACGGCCTGCTGCTGGCGGCGATCCGCGATCCCGATCCGGTGATCTTCCTCGAACCCAAGCGCATCTACCGCCAGTACAAGGAAGAGGTGCCCGACGACGGCGAGGCGCTGCCGCTGGACGTGTGCTTCGTGCTGCGCGACGGCACCGACGTCACCCTGGTGACCTGGGGCGCGCAGGTGAAGGAAACGCTGGAAGCCGCCGACGAACTCGCCAAGCAGGGCATCAGCGCCGAAGTCATCGACGTCGCCACGCTCACCCCGCTGGACTTCGACACCATCGCCGAATCGGTGCAGAAGACCGGCCGCTGCGTGATCGTGCACGAAGCGCCCAAGACCGCGGGCTTCGGCGCCGAGATCGCCGCGCGCGTGGCCGAGGAATGCCTGTACGACCTGCTGGCCCCGGTCGAGCGCGTCACCGGCCCCGACACGCACATCCCGCTGTTCCGCCTGGAGATGAAGTACCTGCCCAGCATGGAGCGCGTGATCGAGGCCGCGCAACGCACGCTGGCTGTGTCGTAATTCCTTCTCCTCTCCGGGGAGAAGGTGCCCCGGAGGGGCGGATGAGGGGACCAGGCCTGCGGCAAAATGCATCGAAGCGGGTTTCGATGGAGTCCAAGGCAAGCCCCGGCCCCTCACCCCAACCCTCTCCCCGCAGGGGAGAGGGAGAAAACCTCAAAACCTTGGAAGCTCACTCATGGCCGACATCAAGACATTCCACCTGCCCGACCTCGGCGAAGGCCTGCCCGACGCCACCATCGTCGAGTGGCACGTCAAGGAAGGCGACTACATCAAGCTCGACGCGCCGCTGTGCTCGATGGAAACCGCCAAGGCGGTGGTCGACGTGCCGTCGCCCTACACCGGCACGGTGAAGAAGCTGCACGGCGCCCCCGGCGACATCATCGAGACCGGCGCCGCGCTGGCCGACTTCGAGCCGGACGCGAACGCCAAGCAGCGCGCCGAGGCCGAATCCACCGGCCACCACCACGGCCCGAAGAAGGCCGAGGCGCCCGCACCTGCTCCCGCGCCGGCCAAGGCCGCCACCGCCGACCGCGAGGACGAAGGCACCGTGGTCGGCGCGATGGTCAGCGGCAACACCGTGCACGTCGAACAGGCCGCCAGCATCGGCGGCGTGAAGGCGGTGCCCGCGGTGCGCGCGCTGGCGAAGAAGCTCAAGGTCGACCTCGCCCGCGTGCGTCCCAGCGGCGCCGACGGCGTGGTCACCATGCAGGACGTGAAGGATGCCGCCGCCAACGGCAGCGCGCCCTTGCTCCCCTTCCCCCCCGGGAGAGGGGCCGGGGGTGAGGGTACGGCCGGAGCGCAGCGCTACGCTTCGCCCGGACCCTCTCCCGACGCTGCGCGCCACCCTCTCCCGGAGGGAGAGGGAAGAACCGCCGTGTCGCTGGCCGGCAAGGCCGTGCGCACCGCGCCGCCGTCGGTGCAGGCCAGCGGCCAGCCCGAGCAGCTCAAGGGCGTGCGCCGCAACATGGCGCGGGTGATGGCCGAAGCCCATGCCAACGTGGTCCCCACCACCCTGGTCGACGATGCCGACCTGCATGCCTGGATCGGCAAGCAGGACATCACCGCGCGCCTGATCCGCTCCATCGTCGCCGCCTGCAAGGCCGTGCCGGCGCTGAATGCCTGGTTCGACGGCAAGAACCTCACCCGCACCCTGCACCCGCACGTGGACATCGGCATCGCCGTGGACACCGAGGATGGCCTGTTCGTGCCGGCGCTGCGCAACGCCGACGTGCTGGACGGCGCCGGCATCCGCGCCGCGATCAAGCGCCTGCGCTCGCAGGTGGAGGACCGCTCGATCCCCGCGTCGGAGCTGAGCGGCTACACCATCAGCCTGTCCAATTTCGGCATGTTCGCCGGCCGCTACGCCACCCCGGTGGTGGTGCCGCCGACCGTCGCCATCGTCGGCGCCGGCAAGCTGTGCCACGACGTGGTGGCGGTGATGGGCGGCATCGAGGTGCATCGCCGCATGCCGATCAGCCTCACCTTCGACCACCGCGCCGCCACCGGCGGCGAGGCCGCGCGCTTCCTCAAGGCGTTGCTGGACGACCTGGCCCTGCCGAACTGAGGCATGTGCCGGATCGCAAACACGGGGCGCCACATGGCGCCCCGTTCGTTTCTGCCGCCCCATCATCCCCGTTCATCCTGCGCGCAGCTGCGAAGCGGCGAAGTCGAAGGACGTCCGCCGGCGGCGCTTCGACTGCGCTTGCCGATGCAAGCTGCGCTCGGTGCGAACGGAGTCCGGAGGCACCCGATAGAATGCCCGCATGATCAACAACGACGTACTGCGCAGCGTGCGCTACATGCTGGACCTGCCCGACGGCAAGCTCGCGTCCATCGCCGCGCTGGCCGGGCTGGAAGTGCCGCAGGCGGACTTCGACGCCTTCCTGCGGAAGGACGACGAGCCCGGCTACCGCGACTGCCCCGACAAGGTGATGGCGCATTTCCTCGACGGCCTGGTGGTGCACCTGCGCGGCCGCGACGAGAGCCGCGCTCCGCTGCCGGTGGCCAAGCGCGTCACCAACAACCTCGTGCTGAAGAAGCTGCGCGTGGCCTTCGAGCTGCGCGACGACGACCTGCACGCCATCCTTGCCGCCGCGGGCTTCCCATTGTCGAAGTCCGAGCTCAGCGCGCTGTTCCGCAAGCCCGAGCACGCCAACTACCGTCCCTGCGGCGACCAGCTGCTGCGCCACTTCCTGCGCGGCCTCACCCAGCGCCTGCGCCATTGAAGGTTGAGGAGTGCGGCCATGGATGGCCGCCCGTTTGATTCTCGCGATCAAGGACGATCGCAAAGACCATGAGGAGTGCGCCCACGGATGGCCGCCCGTTTGACTCTCGCGATCAAGGACGATCGCAAAGACCATGAGGAGTGCGCCCATGGATGGCCGCCCGTTTGATTCTGCAATCACGGACGATTGCAAAAACCGGGACCCAGGCATGCTGTTCGACATCGTGTTCTGCACACTCGGCGCCGCGCTGATCATCGGCGGCCTGGCCGGTGCGATCCTGCCCAGCCTGCCCGGCGTGCCGATGATCTTCGGCGGCATCTGGCTCATCGCCGCGGTGGACGGCTACCGCCACCTGGGTCCGTGGTGGCTGCTGCTGATCGGCGCGCTGGGCGCCGTGGCGGTGATCGTGGACTTCATCGCCGGCACGCTGGGCGCCAGGCGCGTCGGCGCCAGCAGGCGCGCGCTCTGGGGCGCCTCGCTGGGCACCTTCGCCGGCATGTTCTTCGGCATCCCCGGCATCCTGCTCGGCCCGTTCATCGGCGCGCTGCTCGGCGAACTCTCCTCCGGCACCAGCGTGCTGCGCTCCACCCACGTCGGCATCGGCACCTGGATCGGCCTGCTGTGCGGCACCCTGGTGAAGCTGGTGGTCTCGCTGGTGATGGTGGGGCTGTTCGGGGTGGCGATGCTGGTTGGCTAGGGATGTTCTGACCAAATCTACGTAGATTTGATCAGAGCATGCCTAGTGCCCGGTCACCGGGACGAAGCGCAGGTCCTGGTAGTCCCAGCTGAAATCGGCCACCGGCGAGACGGCCTGCATCGTCATCCGCTCGATGCCGCCGTCCGGCTTGAGCGCGAAGGTGACATAGGCATCCTCGACGTCGGGCATCGCCCAGTGCGTGCGGAAGGTGTCGTACTGCACGTGCTCCAGCGTGCCGTGCATGCCGGGCGAGCGGTCGAAGCTGATCTCCAGCGTGCCGCCGCGGCGCTTGTCCTGGCTGATCGTGGCGGTGCCGTACCAGGGATCGCGGTAGACGCCGACGTAGCCGGACAAGGGCAGCGAGGGGCCGCGTTCCGGATGCGTGGCCGCGCCATGCGCGCGTAGCGCGGCGATGGCGCTGGCGTGGATGCCGTCGAACATCTGCTGGTAGCCGGCGATCCAGTCCGGCGAAGGCAGGCCCAGCAGGGTGTCGAGGAGATGTTCGCGCATCGCGAACAGGGCGCCGACGTCCTCGGAGTTGAGCATGATGGCGAAGGCGGCATGCTTTTCCGGAATGATCACCACCGCCGACACGCCGCCCAGCACGCCACCGAGATGGGTGATGATCCTGTGGCCACGGTAGTCCTGCACTTCCAGGCCCAGCGCATAGGCATCGAACTGCGGCTGCGCCAGCGCGACCTCGGGCGGCAGCGGCGTGATCGGGATCAGCGTCTGTGGCGTCCACAGCATCTGCGCCGCCGCGGCGCTGAACAGCCGCTTGCCGTCGTCCAGCCGTCCGCGGTCCAGTTGCAGCCGCAGCCAGCGCCCCATGTCCGCCGCGCTGACCTGCAGCGCGCCGGCCGGCGCGAACACGTCGCCGGTCATCACCGTGGAGAGCACCGCCTGCCTGCCGACGCCGCGCACCGGCGTGGTGTTCCTGGCATGCAGCGCCACCCGGTCGGCGGGATGCGCGTCGATGCTGGTCCGCGTGTCGTGCATCCGCAGCGGGTCGAGGATGTGCTGCTGCACGAAATCCTCCCAGCGCTGGCCGGAGACGGCCTCGACCAGCTGGCCGGCCACGATGTACAGCACGTTGTCGTAGTCGTAGCCGCTGCGGAACGAATGCGCGGGTTTCAGGTAGCGGATGTCGTGCACCAGTTCCGCACGGCTGCGGTCGGTGGTCGGGAACATCATCAGGTCGCCCTCGCCCAGGCCCAGCCCGCTGCGATGCACGAGCAGGTCGGTGACGGTCATCTCGCTCGACGCGTAGGCGTCGTACATGCGGAATCCCGGCAGCCTGTCGACCACGCGGTCGTCCCAGTGCAGCTTGCCCTCGTCGACCAGGATCGCCAGTGCGGCGGCCGTGAAGGCCTTGGTGTTGGAGCCGATCGGGAAGATCGTATGCTCGTCCACCCTGGCGCCGGCACCCAGCTTGCGCACGCCCCAGGCATGCGTGGTGGTCTTGTCGCCATCGACGATCACCACCGCCATGCCCGGGGTATCGAAGGTCCGCATGGCCCGGGCGGCATAGGCATCGAGCGCCTGCGGCGCCGCGGCGAGGACCGGTGTCGCCTGGCACAGGCCCCAGCACGACAGCACGGCCAGCGCGAACAGGACCGCGACCCGCCGGCGGACCGCGGCTACGCGCGCCAGCGCATTCCCGTGGGATCGATCTATCATCAGCACTCCCCTTTTCGATGGGATGGCCCGTTGCCGGCGGGCGCACCGTCGGCATGCGGATGCCGTCAGCCTGCCGGTTTGCCTTTGCGCTCGCGCGGCGTGCCGCCGGCTTTCGTGGCGGTTGCACGCCGACCTTTCGCGGGCACACCCGACGCCCGCTTCTCGACGACCGGCGCCTCGACGTAACCCACCAGTTTCTGCCGCAGCTGGGTGATGTCGCCGATGCGGTCGAACATGTCGCCCTGCTCGCGGGCGACCGCACCGATCAGCAGGCTCAGCAGGCTGGTGGTCGCGGTGAAGTTGTGCCACGGCCGCTCCATCTCGGCCGGCAGCATCAGCACGTGTTCGGTGAGCTGGCGGGCCCAGTAGCACTGGCTGTCGGTGATGATGGCCAGCGGGATGCCGCGTGCCGCGCACTCCTCGGCGAGGATGCGGAAATGCCGCGAGTAGCGCCGGAAGTCGATCAGCAGCACGCAGCTTTTCCCGGTGGAGTCCAGCAACAGGTCGGTATAGGCGCCATCCAGGCCCTCGTCGAACCGCGTGCGCGGCTTGATGCTCTGCATCAGGGTGGCGAAGCCCAGCCCGAGAAAGCGGCCTTGATGGAAACTGGCGACCGAGACGCGGTCGGCGTCCACCAGCAACCTGACCACGGCCTTCCACTCCGCCGTGCTGGCCAGTGCATGCACGGTCGTGATGCCGCGGATCTCCGCCTTCAGGCTTTCCGACATCGTCGCGGGATCGCCCGCCAGGTCGGGGTTCCGGTACAGCTGCAGCCACGGCGCGTCGCCGCGCAGCTCCTCTTTCAATTCATTGAGGCCGGCGTAGCCGAGATTGCGCAGGAACCGCCCCACCGTCATCGCGCTGACGCCCACGCGCTGGCCGAGCGAGGCGGCGGTCTCGAACGGAATGCCGCCGGGGTTCTGCAACAGGTGGGTGGCGATCTTCTGCTCGGACGGGGTGAACGTGTCCCAGCGGCTCTTCAGCTTTTTCTGCAGGTCTTTGATCATCGGCGCACGCTCATCGGGCCGGCACCGCGGTGCCGCCGACTTCTCCCTGTTGTCCCACGCCGCGATGGCGCCGGCCGAGCATATACAAAAGCACGGCGGACACGCCCGAAACCGCGCCGATCAGCACGAAGAACAGGCCGTGCTCCATCCGGCTCCACAGCGTGCCCAGCGCGCCTGCCAGCAGGTTGCCGAAGAAGCCGGCGAAAAACCAGGTGGCGATGCTGGTGGCGCGGAACCCTTCCGGCGCCATGCGTCCGAACAGGGCCAGGCCGACCGGCAGGATGTACAGCTCGCCGATGGTGAACACCACGAACCAGACGAACAGCCACACCCAGCTGGCGCGCGTGCCGTGCGCCTCGCTCCAGGCGGCGACCAGGCCGAGGGCCACGTACGAGGCGCCGACGATCGTCGCGCCGAACGCCATGCGCGCCAGCAGCGGCGTGTCGACGCCACGCCGGGCCAGCCGCGCCCAGCGCGCCACCAGGAACGGCGTGAAGACGAACACCGCCAGCGAGTTGATCGACTGGAACCAGGTCATCGGTATCACCCAACCCGACGCCAGCTGCCGGTCGATGCCGGTATCGGCCCACAGCGCGATGGTGTTGCCGTTCTGCTCGTAGGCACCGCGGAAGATCACCACGATGGCGGCGATGCCGATCAGCAGCGCGAAGCGGTCGCGCGCGGCCCGGTCCAGCGGCGGCCGCGCCGCGCGCGCCGCGGCGCCGCGCGCCGGCTCCGGCGGCAGGTAGCGGCGCCCGGCCAGGTAGATCACCAGCGACAGCAGCATGCCGATGCCGGCCGCGGCAAAGCCCCAGTGCCAGCCGTAGGCCTCGCCCAGCGTGCCGCACACCAGCGGCGACAGGAAACCGCCGAGGTTGATGCCCACGTAGTAGATGTTGTACGCGCTCTTGCTGCGTGCGTCGCCGTCGCGGTACAGCCCTTCGACCTGGCTGGCCAGGCTGGGCAGGAACAGGCCGTTGCCCAGCGCGATCATGCACAGCGCCGGATAGAACAGCGCATCGAACGACATCATGAAGTGGCCGAGCGCCATCGCCGCGCCGCCGATCACCACCGCGCGGTCCTTGCCCAGCCAGCGGTCGGCGAGCATGCCGCCGAACACCGGCGTGAAGTAGACGAAGGCCGCGTACGTGCCGTACACCAGCGACGCGTACTCCTGGCCCATGTCCAGGTGCATGGTCATGTAATAGACCAGGATCGCGCGCATGCCGAAGAAGGAGAACATCTCCCACATTTCGGTCAGGAACAGGATGGTCAGGCCGCGTGGATGGCCGAACCAGCTTTTCCCGATGGACGGGCCTGCCGCGAAGGACGTCACGCGAACGGTACTCCCCGCTGATCGCACACGCGCATCATGCCGAAACCGGCAACGGACTGCCCCAGAGGGCCTCGGGGCACCAGATGGCGCCGTGCTCGTACACCACCGACGGCGAGTAGTCGGCGACCAGGCTGAGCGGGCCGTCGAGGTCCACCACGTCGCACGACTGGCCCACCACGAACGACGGCGCCATCGCCAGCGACGAACCGCCCATGTTGCCGACCATCAGCTCGAAACCCAGCCTGCGCGCCTCGTCGGCAAGGGCCAGCGCCTCGGTGAGTCCGCCGCACTTGTCCAGCTTGATGTTGACGACGTCGACGCGGCCGATCATTTTCGCGAGGTCGCCGCGATCCTGCACGCTCTCGTCCGCGGCGATGCGGATCGGTCGCTCCAGGCCGTCCAGCCACGCCTCGTTGCCCACCGGGAACGGCTGCTCCACCACGTCCACGCGGGCTTGCACCAGCGTGGGCAGCAGCCGCGCGAACGACTCGCGCGTGAAGCCCTGGTTGGCGTCCACCATCAGCCACACGTCGGGACGCGCCTTGCGCACGGCAAGCACGCGCTCGGCGTTGCGCTCATCGTCCGTGAGCTTGAGCTTGATCGCCCTTGCCTGCGTGTAGGCGAGCGCGCCTCTGGCCATCGCGTCCGGCGCACCCGCGCCCAGCGTGTAGGTGGTGAGCAGCGGTTTCGGCGCGGCCTGCCCGGCCAGCTGCCAGACGGGCTTGCCGGCGCGCCTGGCTTCGAGGTCCCACAGCGCGCAGTCCAGCACGTTGCGCGCGCCGCCGGCCGGCAGCAAGTGTTGCAGCGCTTCGCGCGTGATGCCCGCCTCGACCTGGGCGCGCAGCGCTTCCACCTGGGCCAGCATCGCGGACGGCGTGTCCTGGCGGTAATAGACACCCTGGGCCTCGCCGCGGCCGACGTGGCCCTGCGCGTCGGTCAGTTCGACGATCAGCGCGTCGAACGCGGTGAAGGTATAGCCGGTGATGTGGAACGGGGCGTTGATCGCCCAGCTCTTGAGCGTCGCCTGCAGGCGCAGCCGCCCGCCATCATGGGTGTTCATGCTTGCTTCCCTGGATGGAGCGCGCGGCGGCGGTGCGCCGCCGCGCGGATGGAATCAGTAGCGGACGCTGAAGCTGACCATGCCGAATGCGACGATCAGCCACGCCAGGTAGATGGCCGCCAGCGCCAGCAGGGTTTCGCCGGCCAGCACCCAGCGTCCGCGGCGCGGGGCCATCCAGCTGCGCACGGCATGCACCACCACCGCCACGGCGCCGAGCAGGCCCAGCACGCCGAGCACGTACTGCACGTACAGCCACGGCGTCAGCGCGCCGTGCAGCAGGATCTCCTGGTCGGCCGAGGCGGCGACCAGCAGCGCCAGCCAGCCGACGAGATCGACGAACAGCGCCAGCACGCCCAGCCGCGACAGCAGGCGCGAACGACGCTGCGCGGCATCGAGGCCGAGCGGGCGGCGATAGTGGCGGCGCACCAGCCAGCCGCACAGCCAGCTCAGCAGGGTGGCCAGCAGGAACAGCAGCGACAGCGTGCCCCACAGTTCGATGCTGCCGAGCGCGTGCAGCCCCGTCACCGCCTGGAAGATCATGACCGGCGGCAGGGAGTCGGTGGCCCAGTAGCGGATGTCGCCATTCGCGGCCGCGACGAATTCCAGGTGGTAGGGGCCGTCCACCTGCCGGTACTTCAGCGGGCCCACCTCGCGCCAATGCATCGGGGCGCCGGAGGGATGCATGAACGCCGCGGTCAGGATCGTGCCGTCGGGCAGGGCCGACACCTTGGTCTGGGTCAGCGCGTACAGCATGCGCAGGGCGCTGTCGTTGCGGCGGCTGGCCAGGTACCAGCCCGCCACCCGCGCGGCATCGGCCTTGGCGGTGGCCGCGGTGGGCAGCTGCGGCGCCGCGACCGGGAAGTAGCGGTCGAGGAAGGCGTCGAAGATCGCGGCGCGGATCACCTCGGCGCCGCCCTCGTTGCCGGCGCTGTTGAACGACATGAACACGCCGACGTCCGCATCCAGCATCAGGTGCAGGTCGGTGTGGAAGTAGTCCGTGTCGCCGGCGTGGCCGATGATGGTCTGGCCGTTGCGGTTCTCCTGGTAGAAGCCCAGGGCATAGCCGTTCAGTCCCGGCGCGTCGGTGCGCTGCGGGGTATGCATCAAGGCCACCGTGGCCGGCGTCAGGATCTGGTTGCCGTCATAACTGCCGCCCTGCAGCTGGGCGATCATGAAATGGGTCATGTCCAGCGCCGTGGTGCTCATCGCACCGGCCGGCGCCGGGTCGACGATCTCGAAGGGCTGCACCTTGCCGTCGGACGCGGTCTTGTAGCTGGCCGCCATCATCGGCGACATCGCGGCCGGCAGCGGCTGGCGGAACGTGGAGTGCTGCATGTCCAGCGGCTTGAAGATGTGCTGCTCGATGTAGTCGTCGAAGTCCTGCCCGGACACCCGCTGCACGATGTAGCCGGCCAGGCCGCAACCGTAATTGGAGTAGGCCACCAGCTCGCCCGGCGCGTAGATCCGCGCCGGCAGGTGGGTCTTCAGGTAATGCTCGAGGTTGACCGGCTTGCCGTCGGTGGTGATGAGGTCGCGCGCGGTATCTTCGAACCCCGGGGTATGCGTCATCAGGTTGCGCAGCGTGATCGGTTTGCCCTGGAACGGCGGAATCCTGAAGTCCAGGTAATCGTTGATGTCGCGGTCCAGGTCCAGCTTGCCCGCCTGCACCAGCTGCATCACCGCGGTCCAGGCGAACAGCTTGGAGGTGGAGCCGATGCGGAACAGCGTCGTGGCCGGAGACGGCACCGTGCCCTTCTTCAGGTCGTCGTGGCCGTAGCCCCTGGCGAAGATCAGCTTGCCGTCCTTGACCACCGCGACCACGCCGCCGGCCACGTCGCCGCGCTGCAGCGCGAACGGCACCAGGCCGTCGAGGAAGCTCGACAGGTCCTCCGCGGTGAGTGCATGCGCCTGGCCGCCTGCATTCGCGCTTGAACCGGCGACGGTCGTCGCAGGCGCGGGCGCCGATGCGGCCGCTGCCGGATTCGCCGACGGCGGCACCTGCGCCATCGCCAGGCCGGTGGCGCAGGTCGCGATCAATGATGCGAGGAATTTCACGCAGCGATTCATGAAGCGGTTCTCCGGTGGGCCAGCATGCGATGGTCAGAAGTCCAGGCCGATGGTCACGCCCACGGTGCGCGGCGGCACGTAGGACGCGGCGAACGGGCTGCCCTGCGGATCGGTGGTTTCCGACGAGAGCGAGGTGATGCCGCGCGCGTTGGTGAGGTTCTTGACGTAGGCCCTGATCGTCCAGTTGCCGACATAGGTTCCCGCGTGCAGGTCGACGCCGTGGTAGGCGGGCACCGAAATCCGCGGGCCGGGCACGGAGAGGAAATCCGTCATGCGGGCCCCCACGTAGCTGTAGCTGCCGCCGACGAAGCCCGACCAGCCGCCGCCCAGCGGGAAGTCGTAATCCACCCCCACGTTGGCGTTCCATTTCGGCACCCACGGCAGGCGATCACCCTTGTAGCCGTACAAGCCGGGCGGCGTATCCGCCGTCAGTTCCGCGTCGGTCCAGCTGGCGTTGGCCGACAGCACCAGGCCGCGTGCGGGCTCGTACTGCCAGTTGGCCTCCACGCCCTGGCTCCTGGCCTTGCCGCCGTTGCTGAGGAACACGAAATTGTCGGCGGTGGTCGTGAGCTGGATCTGGCTCCAGTCGATGTAGAACACGTCGGCGTCGAAGACCATGCTCCGGTCCAGCAGGGTGGACTTGAAGCCGAGCTCGTAGCTGGTCAGCTTGTCCGGCGCGAAGCTCACCGGGGCACCCAGGCCGGGCGGCACGCCCACGTTGGCGCCGCCGGGACGGAAACCCGAAGCCACGCGCGCATAGGCCATCAGGTTGTCGTTGAACTTGAAGCTGGGATTGAACAGGTAGGTGGTGGGCGTGTCTTTGCTGCGTATCGTGAAATCGCTGTCCCCCGCCAGCAGGCCGCTGCCCACTTGCGTGTACGAGGTGCTGTCGTGGGTGTAGCGGGCTCCGACCAGCACGCTCAGCTGGGAGGTGGCGTGCCAGGTCGCGTCGGCGTAGCCGGCCCATTCCTTGAAGAGGCCGGGACCGATGGACAGGTCGGCCAGGTTGGGCAGGTCGATCGGCGCCCCGGTGGTCGCGTCGAAGACGTTGATGGTCTGGTGATTCGTGGTGTTCTCGCGCGTGTAGAACAGGCCCACGCGCCACTCGATCGCCTGCTTGGCCGACGACTGCAGCCGCAGCTCCTGGGTGAATTTCCCGAGGGAAACCGGCTGGCTGACCGAATACCCGCCATTGTCCAGGCCGAAGACGGGGTTGAGCAGCGGGCCATACGCGGTGGTGACGTCCCCCACCTGGGTGACTTTCTGCGTGCCGTAGCTGCTCGACGACACCAGCGTGGCCCAGCCGAGGTCGGCGTTGACCGAGAGGTCGTAGAGGCGGTAGCGGATCTTGAGCAGGCCGGTGCCCGCCGCGCGACTCTGCTTCTGGTAGCCGTAGATGGGTTCGAGCGTGGCCGGGTCCACTTCCACGCCGGCATTGGCCAGGCCGTCGCTGCCGAGGTTCTGCGCCAGCGCCGACAGGCGCACCGACACCTTGCTGGTGGGCGTCCACAGCAATTGCGCACGTCCGCCGCGGGCCTTGTCCGCGTTGACCTCCGGCTTGCCGGTGGCCACGTTGTCGATGTAACCGGGATCGTCGCGGTCGTAGGCATTGACCCGCAGCGCCAGCTGGTCCTGGACCAGCGGGACATTGAACATGGCGCGTTCGGTGAGGCCGCTGCCGCCGCCGTCCACGCTGGTGTAGCCGACCGAGACGCGACCGTAGGCGTTCGTGGCGTCCGGCGGCGCGGTGACGAATTTCACCAGTCCGCCCAGCGAATTCGAGCCGTAGAGCGTGCCCTGCGGGCCGCGCAGCACCTCGATGCGCTCGATGTCGGACGGATCGATGTCCGGCGTCAGCAGGCTGCCCTCGGCATACACCGTGCTGGAGCCGTAGGGCGCATCGTCGATGTAGGTGCTGACGCTGGAGTTGGACTGGGTGCTTCCCGACGTGATGCCGCGCAATACCAGCTGGGTCTGCCCCACCGAAGTGGAGATCACGTTGAGCCCGGGTATCCGGGTGGCGTAGTCGGCGAAACTGTTGGCGCCCTCGCGCCGCAGGTCGTCGCCGGAAACCGCCGACACCGCCATCGGCACGCTCTGCAGCAGCTCGCTGCGCTTGTTCGCGGTGACCACCACGGTGCCCAGGTCGATCGGCGCCGTGCTGCCGGACGCGCGCCGCCCATCCTGGCCGCGCTTCGTCGCGGCATCCGTCACGGGCGCATTGCTCTGCGCTGATTCGCCTCCCGCGGCGGTACCTGTCGCGGAATCGCCGCTGCCGGAAGCCGATGGCTGCGCCGTTGCACCGAAGGAAGCAAGCAAGGCGATGGCGATGGCCAGGCCGAGGCCATGGCGCCCGCACTGCAGCTGATGAGATTGCATGACGTTCTCCCCCGAGAAACCACATGGACGGCCCACGGCCACGTTGATATATCATTAACATTTACGTGTCAATGATATTTTTATATCAAACTCCGGACGTGGCTGTCCCCCGGCGTCGGCCGCGCCGGCGCCGACTCCCGATGCCTTTCATTGGCGACCGGCGCTACGAAGGGGAAAGGGGGCGCCCCGCGGGCCTGGAACGGGCCGCCGCGGCAAGCACGCAAGCGCTGGATCGGCGGGATCGACGGACATCCGTGGCGCGCGACGTCTGCGGCGCGTCACGCCTCGGGCAACACGTACAGCAGCACCGCGAAGTAATGCAGCACGCTGCCGGCAAGCACGAAGGCGTGCCACAGCGTGTGCTGGTATGGCAGCTTGCGCCACAGGTAGAACGGCACGCCCAGCGTATAGGCCACGCCGCCGCCGATCAGCAGCGCCATGCCGCCCGTCTGCAGGTGCGCGGCGAGCGGCTTGAACGCCAGCATGCCGATCCAGCCCATGCCCACGTACAGCAGCACGGCGAGCCTGCGCCAGCGGCGGAACCAGCCGAACTCCAGCGCGCTGCCTGCCAGCGCCAAGGCCCACACCGTGGCGAACAGGCTCCAGCCCCAGGCGCCCGGCAGCGCAATCAGGGTGAACGGCGTGTAGGTGCCGGCGATCAGCAGGTAGATCGCGATATGGTCCAGCGTGCGCAGCAGCGGCCTGGCCGCAGGCACGTGCACCGCGTGGTACAGCGTGGAAGCGGTGTACAGCAGGACCAGGGTGACGCCGTACACCGCGCTCGCCGTCACCGCGCGCGCATCGCCGCGCCGGGCCGCGAACGCCACCAGGATGGCGAGGCCGCCGATACTCAGCACGATGCCCGCGCCGTGCAGCAGGCTGCTGGCGAATTCGTCGCCGCGGCGGTAGCGCGGGAGGGCAGCAGTGGCGGTGGGCATGGCAACTCCGGCAGGTTGGAAAACGCCCATCCCGCACCATAGCGGGAGCACGTGCGCTTGCCTACCGCGGCATGGATGCGCAGCCGATCACCCCCCGGCCGTGGCGGCGTGAATCCGGCCTTCACCAGGCCTGCACGCCGCCACCATGCCGACGCGACCAAGCTGCGCGGGCGGATGCCTCCCCATCCCCCTGTCATCCGCGTTCCGCCCCGCCTCCCGCGGGGCTTTTTTTGCGACCACCATCCATGGCGGTCGCCCTTCGGGCCATCGCTGACGCGATGTCAAAAATCGCTCCGGGCGATTTTTTGCGACCCAACCCTGGCGGTCGCCCTTCGGGCCATCGCTGACGCGATGTCATGTCGCTACCGGCGATTTCTTGTCTCCACGGCCACGCCCGGATACGCGGCTTGCGGACGTCCAGCCGTCCACTTGCGCGGGCATGGGCGCAGGCATACGCTGCAGCCGCGTCCGCGGCGGTCCCCACTGCATTGCGTGCAGCGTCGCTGGCGCCACAACCCGAAAGAGCCGTCAGGAGGTCGCCCATGTCGTCCGCTAGCCTGGCTGTTGCCGCTCGTCCCCACCCCGATGCCGCGCGCGTCGCCGCGCTCAGTGCGGCCATCGCCCTCAACCTCGCGGCGTTGCTGATCCTCACCCGCCCGCTGGCGCCGCAGGCACTGGCGCTGGTGCACAGGCTGACCACGGTGCCGCAGGTGGTGTTGATCGAACCGCCGCCACCCGTGCCGCAACCACCGCCCATCGAACTGAAGCCGCTGCCGCATCCGCCGCCCATGCCGGTGCGCGTGCAGCCGCATCCCGACGTCACGCCACCGGTGGCGACGCCCAGCACCGAGGGCACGCAACCGATGCCGGTGGTGACGCCACGCAGCGCGACGCCGGGCGACACCGGCACCGCGGCACCGGTCGAGGCCACCCTGGCCTACCGTTCGGCGCCGCTGCAGTTCCCGCTGCAGGCCCTGCGCCAGCACCTGCAGGGCACCGTGCTGCTGCGCGTGCTGGTGGACGAGACCGGCAAGCCGGTGCAGGTGGAGGTCGAGCAAGGCAGCGGCCACCTCCTGCTCGACCGCAGCGCGCGCGAACAGGTGCTGGCGCACTGGCGCTTCCAGCCCGCGATGGTGAATGGCCACGCGGTGCGCGCGTGGGCGCGGGTGCCGGTGAACTTCGTGCTGCGGAACCTGTAGCGGAAGATCCGCGGTGAAGCGGAAGGCCCGGCGACACGGATGTCGACCGGGCCCTTCCACGGCAATCGTGCGCGGCATCGCCGGTACGCACCTTGCACGCATGTTGCGGAAGTCATGCCATGGCCCGCGCGCGAACAGTTCCCGGCACGGGCCACGCGGAGATATTGAACAGGCTCTTACGGCCGTTTAACGACGCGCATGCTCCACTTGGCCGCCGTTCCAGACGCCGAGCTCCGCATGGGCAAGTACGTGCACAGCTTGAACACCTTGCGCGACATCGCGCTCGAATACGGTCGCGTCGAGCACCCCGACCTGGCTTCGATGGCGCGCGAACTCGGCCGCGCGGTGCACCAGGATGCGCCCGCGCTGTCCGCCCGCCTGGCCACGATGCATCGCCGTCGGCGCGACAGCAGCCGCTGGCTGCTGGCCGAGCGCAGGCAGCCGGCGTTGTGCGTGCTGGTGCGTGCGTGGCCACCCGGCCAGCGCATGCCGCTGCTCGACCACGCCGACCGCTGGGGCCTGGAGCTGCCCCTGCACGGCGCACTGGAATGGCAGTCGTACCGGCGCGATCCGCACAACGGCGAACTGAATGCACAGGGGCGCAACTGGCTGGGCCCGGGTGACGCGAACTGGTTCGAGCGCGACGCGGGCCGCGCGCATCGTTGCCGCAACCTGTCGCGGCACGACACCGCGTACACGCTGCACGTCTACGGCGGCGAGCTGCCGGACCAAGGCGTCGGGGAACCATGCGAGGATGTGTCCGCATGGATCGCGCGTGCGCAACGCGGCGCGCTCGCCGGCCAGCTGACACCCTGACCCACCGTTTCGGAGCAACGCATGCATCGACGTGTCGCCATCATCGGCGGCGGCGCCGCGGCCGCCGCGCTGCTCGGCGAGTTGCTGGAACGCCAGCCGCCGCAAGCGCTGCACCTGGACTGGTACACCGGCGGCGGCACGCCGGCGCGCGGCGTGGCCTACGGCACCCGTTCCGATCGCCACCTGCTCAACGTGCGCGCGGCCTCGATGGGCATGTTCGCCGGCAAGCCGCAGGGCTTCCTCGACTTCCTGCAGCGCGAGGATCCCGCCATCGCCGGCACCGACTTCCTGCCGCGCCGGCGCTACGGCGACTACCTCGAGGCCGAGGTGGCACGCGCGCTGGCGCTGGGCAAGGCGCAAGGCCACGACGTGCAGATCGTGCCGTTCGCCGCCGACGCGGTGGTGCCCGAGGTCGACGGCGTCACCGTGTTCCGCAACGAGGAGGGCCGCCGGGTGGATGCCGCGGTGCTGGCGCTCGGCGCCCTGCCGCCGCAACCCCTGGCCGGCGTCAGCGCGGCAGCGCTGGGCAGCGGCCGCTACGTGGTCGATCCCTGGCCGCTGCTGGCCGCGCCGCCCGCCGCGGCGCCCGACCATGTGGCGGTGATCGGCCTGGGCCTCACCGCCGTCGATGTGCTGCTGGAACTGGCCGCGCGCTGGCCCGGCACCCGCTTCACGGCGATCTCGCGCCATGGCCGGCTGCCCGAGCCGCACCTGCGTGCCGCCGCCTTGCCCAGTGGCGACAGCGCGGAACTGATCGAGGCGATGCAGGATGCCCCCGAAGTGCGCCGCTGGCTGCACCTGCTGCGCGAGGCGATCGCGCAGGAAGAGGACTGGCGCAGCGTGATCGACAGCCTGCGCCCGCACACGCCGGCGCTGTGGGCCACACTGTCCATCGAGCAGCGCGCGCGCTTCCAGCGCCATGCACGCTGGGCCTGGGAACGCGCGCGCCACCGCATGCCGCCGCCGGTGCACGAGAGCCTCGCCGCGCTGGAGCGCGCAGGCCGCCTGCATCGCCTGCGCGGCCATCTGCAGGATGCCGATGTCGACGCCGACAGCCTGCGCCTCACGCTGCGCCCGTACGGCGGCGGCACGCCGCAGGTGCTGCAGGCGGGACTGGTGGTGCAGTCGGCCGGCATGGATTTCGACGTGACGCGCACGCCGCATCCGCTGATGCGCCAGCTGGTGGTCAACCGGCACGTGCTGCCCGATCCGCTGGGCCTGGGCTGCCAGGCCACGCCGCAGGGACGGCTGCTGCACGAGGGCGGCACCTGGCCGCGGCTGTTCGCCATCGGCAGCCTGTTGCGCGGTACGCTGTGGGAGTCCACCGCGATGCCGGAAATCCGCCAGCAGGCGCGCGCCGTGGCCGACCAGTTGCTGGCGGGATAGAGTCGCGCGTCCAGTCCACATGAGCCTCAGCCTGATCGGCGCCGTCGTACTGCTGCTGCACGTGCTCGGCGTCCTCGCCGCCGCACACGCGCTGATGCACACGCGCACGCCGCAGGGCACGATCGGCTGGGTGCTTGGCCTGCTGCTGCTGCCGGAACTCACCCTGGTGCCCTACCTGTTCCTGGGCGCCAGCCGCTTCCGCGGCTACCTCAACATCCATCGCCGCGCCGCGCCGCACGGACGGCCCCTCCCCGCGGCGGACGACGGCGAAGGACGCTACGCGGCGCTGGTGGCGATGCAGGGCCGGCCATTCCGCACCGGCCACCGGCTGCGCCTGCTGATCGACGGCGATGCCACCTTCGCGGCGATCTTCGCCGCGATCGCCGAGGCGCGGCACACCCTGCTGGTGCAGTTCTTCATCTTCCACGACGACGGCCTGGGCCGGCGCATGCAGCAGGCGCTGCTGGAACGCGCGGCGGCCGGCGTGCGCGTGTGCGTGCTGTATGACGGCGTGGGCAGCCACGACCTGCCGCGCCACTACGTGGAGACGCTGCGCGCGGGCGGCGTGGCGATCCACCCCTTCGCCACCCACCGCTGGCGCAACCGCTTCCAGCTCAACTTCCGCAACCACCGCAAGATCGTGGTGGTGGACGGCGCACGCGCCTTCATCGGCGGCCTCAACGTGGGCGACGAATACCTGGGCCTGAAACCGCCGCTGGCGCCGTGGCGTGACACCCACCTGGAAATCCGCGGCCCCGCGGTGGCCGACCTGCAGCAGCTGTTCGCCGACGACTGGCAATGGATCACCGGCGCGCCGCCGCCGCTGCACCCGGCGCCCGCCGCCGACGGTGACGCCCGCGTGCTGGCCATCGCCAGCAGCCCGGCCGACGCGCAGGAAACCGGCTCGCTGTTCTTCGTGGCCGCGATCAACGCGGCGCACCGGCGCATCTGGCTCACCACGCCCTATTTCGTGCCCGACAGCGCGGTACGCGCCGCGCTGCGCCTCGCCGTGCTGCGCGGCGTCGACGTGCGCGTGCTGATCCCCGCGCGGCCGGACCATCGCACCGTGTTCCTCGCCTCCACCCTGCACGCCCACCACGCGCTGCGCGCCGGCGTGCGCCTGTTCCGCTACCAGCCCGGCTTCGTGCACCAGAAGGTGCTGCTGGTCGACGATGACTGCGCCGCCGTGGGCAGCATCAACCTCGACAGCCGTTCGTTCCGGCTCAACTTCGAGGCCAGCGCGCTGGTGCTGGACCGCGGTTTCGCCGCCGAGGTGGAAGCGATGCTGCACGCCGACTTCGACCGCGCCCGCGAAGTGGACGAGCACGAATACCTCGATGCGCCCTACCTGCGCCGGGTGGCGATGCACGTGGCGCGGTTGTTCGATCCGCTGCTGTAGGAGCGGCTTCAGCCGCGACCGTTCAAGGAATCGCGGCTGAAGCCGCTCCTACGGCCGGTCCTATGGCCGCTCCGACGGCCGGTCCGGCGGTTGCCGGCGCCAATGCCTGCCGCACAACACCCAGGCCACGAACACGCCGAGCGCGGCGCCGAGCAGCTCGCACAGCACGCGTGTACCGATGCCGTCGGGGTCGTGCACTTCGGCCAGCTTGGCCCGCAGCAGCTGCAGCGACTGCAGCCGCGCATAGTTGAAATAGAACAGGTTCCACGCGTCGACGCGCGCGGTGAGCACCAGCGCGAGGAGATACGCCCAGCCGATCTGCCGCGCATCGCTCCAACCGTTGCGGCGCCCCAGCCCATGGAACAGCAGGTACAGCACGAAGCCGACCGCGAGGCTGATCGCGCCGGCCTCCACGCCGCCGATCCAGCCATAGCCCATCCACGCTTGGTCGTAGTTCATCGCATCCTGTTCCCGCCTGCCTCTGCCTGCATTATGCCTGCGCGCTAGACTCCTGCCTTCCCATTGCATGCAGGCGCGCCATGTCTTCCATCGTCAGTGAACGCACGGCCCTGATCGTGGTCGACATGCAGCCGGATTTCATGCCCGGCGGCGCGCTGGCCTGCCACGAGGGCGAGGCGATCGTGCCCGGCATCGACCGCCTGTTGCGCGCGCGCCGCTTCCGCCACGTGGTGGCCACCCAGGACTGGCATCCGGCGGGCCACGTTTCCTTCGCCAGCACGCATCCCGGCACGCAGCCGTTCCAGCAGATCGCGCTGCACGGCCAGCCGCAGACGCTGTGGCCGGACCACTGCGTGCAGGGCACGCCGGGCGCGGCGCTGCATGCCGGCATCGACTGGTCGGCGGCCGACCTGGTGCTGCGCAAGGGCAGCGACCCGCAGGTGGATTCCTACAGCGCCTTCCGCGAGAACCATGGCCCGCACGGCACGCGCCCCGCCACCGGCCTCGCCGGCTGGCTGCGCGAGCGCGGCGTGGAGGAAGTGCTGGTATGCGGCCTGGCGCGCGACGTCTGCGTGCTGTGGACCGCGCAGGATGCCGTGGCCGCGGGCTTCCGGGCCGGACTGCTGTGGGAGCTGAGCCGCCCGGTGACGCCCGCCGGCGACGAGCCCACCCGCGCCGCGCTGGCGGCGCAGGGCATCGCGCTGGTCGATCTCGGCGACTGAGTTTCGTCAGGTGTCGTCCTCGCGCGCCGCCTGCACCCGCGGCACGCCGTCCGCATCGAACGCCACCGCCAGCGCGATGGGCCGGCAGCACACGACGCAGTCCTCGATGTAGCACTGGTCCGCCACCGAATCGTCCAGCAGCAACTCGATGATCTCGCCGCAGTACGGACAATCGATGCGATACGGCACGGGCATGGCACCCTCCGGCAACCGCGATGCACCGAACCTGGCACAACCGGTGTGGACGCAACGCGTACACTGTCCGTCCCGCTCCCCCGCCACTGCCCGGACCACGACGATGGCCGAACGCGAATTTCAGGATTACACCGTGCGCTCCGGCGCCAGCCTCGAGGGCTCGCGCTACGCCGCGTGGCTGGCCGTGGTGCCGCACGGCCACGGCTTCCCGGTGTACTACGCGATCTGCGAGAACCGCAGCTTCCGCCAGCAGGACGTGGCCGAACGCGCGGCCGACGACGCGCTGGCCGCGGTGCTGGCGCTGGAGGAGGACGGCACGCCGGTGTTTCCCGACAACTACACCGGCTTCGCCGACGCGGCGCCGGCCGATCCGGCCTGAGCCTGCGCCCACGCCTGCGGCGTGACGATGTCGAAGCCGTGCTCGCGTCGCGTGCGCCGTGCGAGCCTGAGCAGCTCGCGGTCGCGGCTGAGCAGCCACTGCGCGCCGCAGGCGCGGGCCAGTTCGAGGAACTTCTGGTCGTCAGGATCGCGGCAGCGCGGCAGGCGCGGCGCACTCGCCGTGCCTGCTTCTTCGTCGCTGCTGCGCAGGGAGGAGCCCGGCGACTCATGCATCGACGCATCGAAGTCACTGGACCCCGGCTTGCGCTGGGGTGACGGGAGCGGCCCATGCCGGTCGACGGGCGGCAGATGCAGCAGCGCATCATAGGTGGCCGCAGCCTCCGCTTGCCGTGCCGCATCCAGCGCCAGTTGCGGATAATCCAGCACCGCCAGCCATTCGGCACGACAGGCTTCGTCGGTCACCGCCTGCACCGCGCCCGTGCGCAAGGCCTCGCGCAGGGCCGCGCACTGCGCGTCGCCGAACACGAACAGGTCGAGGCAGACGTTGGTGTCCAGCACCAGGCGTAGTGGTGTCGCCATCAGGCCGCCGCCAGTGCGTCCAGCTGCGCCAGCGCGGCGGGGATCTCCGCCGCGTCCGCCACCGTGCACATGCGCGGTGCGTCGCTGGCGCCCAGGCCGTTCTCCAGCTCGTGCGCCCAGGTCACGTGGTAAGGCATGTGCACGCCCCAGCCGCCGAGGCGCAACACCGGCTCGATGTCCGAGCGCAGCGAGTTGCCCACCATCGCGAACTCGTGCGCCGCGATGCCGAACTCGTCGAGCAGGCGGCGATAGGTGGCGCCGTCCTTCTCCGAGACGATCTCGATGCGGCGGAACAGCGCGGCCAGTCCCGATTCGGCCACCTTCTTCTCCTGGTGGAACAGGTCGCCCTTGGTGATCAGCACCACGGCATGCCGCTCGGCCACCGCCGCCACCGCCTCGCGGATGCCGGGCAGCAATTCCACCGGATGCTGCAGCACGCGCTTGCCGATCGCCACCAGGCGATGGATGTCCTGCGCGCTGATGCGCCTCCCGCTGAGCGCGATCGCGGTCTCCACCATCGACAGCGTCATGCCCTTGGCGCCGTAGCCGAACAGCGCGAGGTTGCTGCGTTCGGTGGCGAGCATGCGCTCGTGCACCGCGCTGTCGGCGAGGTCGGCGTAGGCACCCACGATGGCGGCGAACCCGGCGCTGGCCTCGCGGTAATAGTCCTCGCTGCGCCACAACGTGTCGTCGCCGTCGAAACCGACCATCTTCAGCATGGACACCTCGCAAGCTTCGCATCGCGGACAGGGGCGGCATTGTCCGCCAACGGGCGCATGGCCGCGACATCGCCGTAACGCAGCGCATGGCATATGCTCGTGATGCCGCACCCCTCATGGAGAACACGCCATGCGCGTCCACCTGTTGCTGCTGCCGCTGGC
The DNA here is from genome assembly GCF_040812275.1 of Rhodanobacter geophilus. Lineage (NCBI taxonomy): Bacteria > Pseudomonadati > Pseudomonadota > Gammaproteobacteria > Lysobacterales > Rhodanobacteraceae > Rhodanobacter > Rhodanobacter geophilus. Next base: position 37,420 of record NZ_JBFOHL010000019.1, read on the forward strand.
CCTCGCCGCCTGCGCCACCCTGGCGACCGCCAACGGCGCCCCGGCGACGCCTCCGCGCAGCGCGGGATCGAAGGCCACCACGCCGGACGCCGCCCTGCTCGGCGGCTACCACTGGCAGCTGGCGAAGGCCACCAATCGCTACGGCCAGCGCATAGCCGCGATGTTCGTCCGCTCGGAAAAGCCGCTGCAGCTGGACTTCGACCATGGCCGCGTCAGCGTGCGCAACAGCTGCAACGGCATGGGCGGCAACTACCGCATCGTGAACGGGCAGCTCGTGGTCGGCCCGATGATGCACACCATGATGGCCTGCGCCAATTTCATGCTGAACCGGCTGGACAGCCTGATCAGCGTACGCCTGGGCATCCGGCCCACGATCACCGTCACGCGCAGCGGCGGCACCCTGCTGCTGCAATTGCACACCAAGGCCGGCGATACCCTGGTCTTCACCGGCATACCCACGCCCGAGACCCGCTACGGCGGCCCCGGCGTCACCGAGTTCCTGGAAGTGTCGCCGCAGACCGTGCCGTGCAACCATCCGCTGATGCCGAGCTCGCAGTGCCTCGACGTGCGCGAGGTCCATTTCGACGCGAACGGCCTCAAGACCGGCACGCCCGGCGACTGGCACGTGCTGGCGCAGGGGATCGAGGATTACACGCACCAGCCCGGCGTGCGCAACGTGCTGCGGGTGAAACGCTACACGGTGAAGAACCCGCCGGCCGATGCGCCGGCGGTCGCCTACGTGCTGGACATGGTGGTCGAGTCGGCCACCGCCGGGCACTGAGAGCCTGTTCCATATCTCCGCGTGGCCCGCGTTGCCTTGCCGTGACCGTCAGGTGGGAGTGCGTGGCGCCGGCCTGGCTGGCTGTCAGGCCAAGCCGCGCGCTGCCGCATGGCGGCCACGGCAAGGCAACCCGGCCACGGCGATCAGGCGCCCACGCGCCGGCGCACCGCGTCGAAGTCGCGCAGCGGCCGCACCTCGATGCATCCGGTCTGCGCCCACGGCAGCTCGGCGGCCATGCGCACGGCCTCTTCCATGCTGTCCGCCTCGACCAGGTTGAAGCCGGCGAGGTACTCCTTGGTTTCCGCGAACGGGCCGTCCAGCACCACGGTCTTGCCCAGCCGGGTGCGCACCGACTTCGCGGTGGCCGGCGCCTCCAGCTGCTGGGCGTCGAGCAGCCGTCCTTCGGCGCGCAGCTCGTCCGCGTGCGTGATGCAGGCATGCATGCGCGTGTCGAATTCACCCGGCGGCAGGGCGTCCAGCAAGGCGTCGTCGCTGTAGACCATCAGCAGGAATTTCATGGCGGGCTCGCGTCGCTGTGGCGGGGAAGCGTGATGCTCGCACAGATCCCGCGCCGGTGGCTGAGGGCGCTGCGTCAGGGATGCGCCAGCGCGTAGTCGATCGCGGCGCACACCGCCGCCGCCTGTGCGTCGTTGCATTGCGCGGGCGTGGCGCGCGGGCTGTCGGGATAGACCTCGGTGGTGGTGCGGTAGTGCGCGTCGGTGATGCCGGCGCACAGGCCGAGCCTGCGGCAGTCGTATTCGATCACACCATGCGCCACCACCGGCGAGCCGATGATGGTGCCGTCGGGATCGGCCGGCGCGATGTGGGTGACCCTGGCCACGGCCGCGATCACCGCCTGCTGGAAGTCAGGCTCCGGCCGCGCGCTGTCCGCGCACAGGTAGAAGCCGTCCGGGATGGTGCCCGGCTCGAACGGCTTGCCGTCGCGCGCCGCCAGCGCGGGGCGGAACTCGCTCTCGTCGCTGTCGGTGGTCTCGTGCAGGTCGATGTGCATGCGCACCTGCCCGCGCAGCGGCGCCAGCAGGCCCCACAGCGCCGCCGATTCCTGCGCCGGGCTGTGTTCGCGGAAGTTGCGGTTGGGATCGAGCGCGTCCGGATTCCAGCGATGGATGCGCTCGTAGCCCCACGGACTCACGCAGGGCACGCAGAGCAGGTTGATGCGGCCGGCGTAGCGCGACGCGTCGCGTTCGAGGAACTGCAGCGCGCCGTGCACGCCACTGGTCTCGTAGCCGTGCACGCCGCCGGTCACCAGCATGGTGGGCAGCGTATCGTTCCAGTCGCGGCTGCGCACCGCGTAGAGCGGGTAGCTCTCCGGCGCATAGTCCAGCCGGCCGTACTCGGCGATGTCGAAATGCGCGCGCAATGCGTCGACGCGGCCCAGCACCTCGTCCGCGTAGCTGCGCTTGCGGCTCTGCCGTGCGCGCCATGCGACCACCTCGACCGGGCCCCAGGGCGTGCCGGGAGTGCCGATGGGGTAGAAGCTGCTGCTGGTCATGAGCGGAGACTCCACGGGGGACGGCCCGTCACTCTAGCACTGCCCCCTCGCCCATTCCGCGCGGGCCGGCCCGTCGTTGCGTCGAACGCCGCCCGGCTGCTCTCACGCCGGGCAGGCGGCGCGAGCATGGCGAGGAAGGGACGCAGCGGGGAGCAGCCACACTCCCCGTTGCGGGCAGGCCGGCAATCAGTGGTCGAAGCCGTAGTCGTTGCGCACGACCGCGATGCCATTGGTGGCGGCGTTGTTCAAGGTGATGCTGCTCTTCAGCTTGAAGTCGCCGTCGCCATCCACGCCGAAAATGGACACGTGCGACACCGGGCCGTTGGCATCGACCACCGCCGCGAGGCCGTCGCCATAAGCGATATCCGTCGGGGCACCGTCGAGGCTCGCCACGACGGCCGCGTCCTGGATGATCTTCTGGCCGTAGACCGCATAGCGGGAGACGGAATGGCTGGGCGAATTGGCCGTGAACAGGAACGGCCCGTCGAGGGCGGCCCAGCACGGCGCCATCTGCGTGCCGGAAGCCGTGACCGTCAGCACGGCATGGTTGCGCACCAGGCTGATCTCGTTGGCGTGCGCGATGGTCACGTAGGCATCGTCGCCGCGGGTGGCCAGGCCAAACGGCGCGTTGACGTTGGCCGGGATGTTCGCCACCACGCGGGGCGAACCCGAAATGGCGCCCCGGTAATCCAGGTCGACCGTCTCGATCGCATTGCTTTTTTCGGAGATGACCAGCTGTCCGTCCAGCACGCCCACCTGGGCCGCGGAGCCGTCGGCCACGGCGAGCCTGGCCTTGCCATCGGGGATGGCGCCTATGCCGTAGGGGCCGATCGGATGCGACTCGATGTAGGTCGTGGTCAGGATGTAGAGATGATGCCGGCCGAAGGCGACGCTCACCGGATTGTTCAGGGCGGGAACGATCTTCTCCAGCTGCAGCGGAACGCGGCCGCCGCCCTTCCTGAAGACCGAAACGTTGCCGGATCCGAAATTGACGACGGCCAGAAGGCCGCGGTCCTGGGCGATGCCGCCCGCATTGCCCGTCACGCCGCCGGAGCCGCCGGTGCGGGACTGCTCGACCAGGGCGCCCTGCGTGTTGTAGACGAGCAGCTCATTGTCGAACGTGTTCGTAGAGGTGACGATGAAGTCTCCATCGTTCCAGTGGAAGCCGGCCTGTGCATGGGCGGCGGCGGTTGCCAGCAGCGCGAGCAGCGCCGCTCCGTAGACTGTCTTTTTCATGGTTCTTCCTCGGATGAGCATGGATGAAGGCGGCGACAGGGGTTGCCGCGACAGGTGCTGCCAGCGGCCGTGCGCATCGGCCTGTGCTTACTTCGAGGAAAGGGCCCTTCGGGTTACGTCGGCCGCAGCCATGACGAGGCGGCCGGGTTCGATCCACCGGCGCCACGCGCAAGCCATGCCGGGGTTTCCGGAACGGCGCCCGCCCGTATGGCGCGCGATACGGCCGCCCGCGCCGTATCTGGCGACCGGGCCAGGCGAGCTGCCGCGTGCCGCAGCGGCACGCCGTCACGCCGCGGCGATCAAGCCTTGCAGCAGGGCCAGGCCCTGCGGCCACTCGCCCAGTCCGCTGGCGGCGTTGACGTGGCCGGCGTCGCCGATGTCGACCCGTTCGCTGCCCCAGGCGGCGGGCGCAGGCCTGCGACCAGGCGATCCCGGCATAGGGGTCGTTGCGGCTCGTCACCACGATGCTGCGGAACGGCAACGGCTGTCGCGTGACGGCGAAGCCCTCGGCTTCCGCGGGGAAGGCCGGCCCCGCAGGATCCGGCACGGCCACCAGCAAGGCGGCCTTGATGCGCAGCTTCGTGCCGGTCGCCCAGTGCGCTGCCAGCAGGCTGCCCAGGCTGTGCGCCACCAGCACGGTGTCGGTACCGGACGCGGCCACGGCCCGTTCGAGCGTGCCCGCCCATTCGGCGCACACCGGGCGCTCCCAATCGCGCTGGATCACCCTGCGGAAGGCGGGGTTTCGCGCTTCCCACAGGGTTTGCCAATGCTGCGGTCCGGAGCCGCCGATGCCGGGCAGCACGAGCACGGACGTGCCCGCCGGGGTCGCGCTGCCCGCCAGCGTCGGCGTGCTTACTTGCCGGTGTTCGCCGGCAGCGGTTCCAGGGTGAAGCTGAGGCTGGTGATCTTGCCGTCCAGGCCGCGCACCACGTCGCCGGTGAGGTCGTTGGCGGTGTTGCCGCCGAGCACCGCATCGCGGTTCAGCAGCAGGCCACAGTGGTGGCTGTTGTAGGAACTGTTGACGATGGGCTGGGCCTGTTCGCCGATCTGCTGCATGACCTTGCCGCGCGTCAGCTGGATGCGCTGGTCGAGCTGGTTCACCTGCTCCTGGAACCCCTGCATGCGCTGTTGCAGGGCCTTGCCCTGCTGCTGGCGCTGGGCCTCGGTGAGCGATGCCTCCTTCTGCTGGAAGGCCTGGACCTCGGCATCCAGCGGCTTGCGCTGGCTCTCCAGCTGCAACTGCTGCTGCTGCGCCAGCTGCTTCAGGCGATCGCTCGCCGACTGCCCCACCTTCGACTGCGCGAACACCGCCTCGCGCGAGAGCATGCACACGCCTGGCACCGGGTTGCCGCCCAGCGTGCTGGCGGCAGGCGCGGTGGCGGCATGCGCCGGCGCCACGGGGGCGATGGAAAGGCCGGCAGCGGCGGACAAGGCAGCGACAAGCAGGGGACGATGGATGTTCATGTGAAGTTATCCGGTGGCTGGGCTGGGAGGTTCCGCGAGCCACGGCGGCCCACGGCGGAACGCCAGCATACCCGCAGCCAGCTGTCTGCTGGATGGCTGTCGGGGTGGAGGGGTCTGCCCCGGGCGGCACGAGGCCCGCTTCGTCGCCCGCTCCAGCGCGCCCGCCCCGCTTCCGGGGATGGCGGTGCCTCCTGATGCCTTCCGCCCGTGGCTCCGCCCCCGGGTTCCTATCGCCGCCCCGGTATGCCTTAATCCCCTTCCTTCCCTGTCGACGAGCGGAGCGGACCATGGCCCTGCGCTGGATCGCCTGCCTGTTGCTGCTGCTGAGCGCCGATGCCTGGGCCGGCGGCCCCGTCGCCACCGTGCGCGTCGCCTTCGACCGCCACGGCATCACCGCCGTCCGCGTGCACGGCTATGCCGACCTGGCCACCGGCCGCAAGGTCACCGCGGACGACCCGGTGCGCATCGCCTCGATCTCCAAGCTGGTCACCACGCTGGGCGCGATGCGGCTGGTCGAGGCGGGCAAGCTCGACCTGGACGCCGACGCGTCCACCCTGCTCGGCTGGCGCCTGCGCAACCCGGCCTTCCCGCAGGTGCCGATCACCCTGCGCATGCTGCTGTCGCACCGCTCCAGCCTCACCGATGCCGCCGGCTACTGGCAGACGCCACTGGGCGGCGCGCTGCGCGACATCGTGGCGGACCCGCGCGCCTGGGACGCGAAGCACGCACCGGGCAGCTACTTCCACTACACCAACCTCAACTTCCCGCTGGTGGCGCAGATCATGGAGCGCGCCACCGGCGAACGCTTCGACAAGCTGATGGCACGGCTGGTGCTGCGCCCGCTGGGCATAGCCGCCTGCTTCAACTGGGCGCTGTGCAGCGACGCCACCGCCGCCCGCGCGGTGGTGCTGTACGACGCCGACGGCAAGCCGGTGAAGGACGACAACCACGGCCGCAAGCCTGCCTGCCCGGTGACGCCGGCCAGCGATGGCAGCTGCGACCTGTCGCGCTGGCGCCCCGGCGAAAACGGCGCGCTGTTCTCGCCGCAGGGCGGCCTGCGCATCTCCGCCAAGGACCTGGCGCGCATCGGCGAGCTGCTGCTCGGCAACGGCAGCATCGACGGCAAACGCCTGCTCAAGCCCAGCTCCATCCAGGCGATGATCACCCCCGAGTGGCAATACCGCCCCGGCAACGGCCTGACCTGGGAGCAAGACACTGGCGACGCCGATGCCGGTTTCTTCTGCCGCTACGGTCTCGCCGTGCAGACATTGGCCACGCCGGTACAAGGCTGCCGCGACGACCCGTTCGGCGACGGCGTGGCGCGCGTGGGCCATTCCGGTTCCGCCTACGGGCTGCAGGCGGGGTTGTGGGTGGACCGCAAGCGCGGCACGGGCGTGGTGTGGTTCGCCACCGGGATGCCGGACCAGCGGCTGGGCGGGAAGTCGGCGTTCAGCGCGGTGGAGGAAGCGCTGGCGCACTAGGCACTAGGGAGAGTCAGGTGCGGGTGCCTGGCAAGCGAGCCCGACCGGTTCTTGCACAGTCGAGCTCACAGCGGCGGAAAGTGCATTCCCCCCCTGATTTCCGGGCAAGTGCCATTCTGACCTGCCCTGTTTCCGCTACCTGCAGCGCTGCAGCTGCGCACCGTACTCGCGGGCGAGATGGTCGACGCCATCGGCGGTCTGCAACAGGTGGCGGTCGTGCCGCCACTGACCGCTGCGGTAGCCGCCGATGCCTTCGTGGTAGGCCAGGTACAGGTGCTTCGGATCCCACTTGGAGATGCCCAGCTCGCGATGGATGCGGTCGGTGTACCAGCCCAGGAAATCGAGCGAGTCGTCCATGCTCTTGCGGCTCTTGAACCAGTGGCCGTTCTCCTTCAGGTACTCCCGCCACACCGGGTCCTGCGCCTGCGCGTAGCCATAGGCGCTGGACCGGCGCGGCAGCGGGATGAACAGGAACCGCGGCCGATCCGGACGAACCTTCTCGCGGAAGCCGGATTCCCGCCGCACGAACGCCATCAGCACATTGGCCGGGGTACCCCAGCGCTTCTGCGCCGCACGGGCATCGCGGTACCAGCCCGGGTACTGCTCGAAGACCTGGCAGATGTTCTGGCTGTTGCGCGGCGGCGCGGTGGCGCAGCCGCCCAGGGCCAGCAGGCCTGCCACAAGAAAAGCCAGGCCGAGATGTCGTACTGTCCGGTGGACCAGAATTGCCCCTGACATCCTTTATCTTCCGAGAGGATCAAGCCATGCGTATCGCCAGCATAGGGCATGCCGTGTTTGCGGCGACCCTGGTCGCCCTCGGCATCCTGGGCCTGATCGAGGGCGGATTCACCGTGATATGGCAGCCGGTGTTCGATCACGTGCCGGCCGCAAGGCCCCTGGCCTGTCTCTGCGCCGTGGTTTCGCTGGCGTGCGGCCTCGGCCTGTTCTGGCCGCGCTCGACTCCGCTGGCCGCACGCGTGCTGTTTTTCTACGCGCTGCTGTGGCTGCTGGTGTTCAAGCTGCCGCTGATCGCGCAGGCGCCTCTCACGGAGGGCTCGTACCAGTATTGCGGCGAGATGGCGGTGATCGTGGCGGGCGCATGGGTACTGCATGCATGGTTCGCCACCGACGCAGACCGGCGCCGGCTCGGTTTCGCCGTCGGCGACCGGGGCCTGCGCATGGCACGCGTGCTCTACGGCCTGGCGTTGATCGCCTTCGGCTTCTCGCACTACTTCTATCTCAACCTCACCGCCCCGCTGATTCCCCATTGGCTGCACGCACCGGTGTTCTGGGCTTACTTCACCGGCGCCGCCTACCTTGCCGCCGGCGTGGCGATCCTCTCCAACGTGCTCGCCCGGCTGGCCACCGCCCTCTCGGCCCTGATGATGGGCCTGTTCCTGCTGCTGATCTGGCTGCCCATGGTCGCCGCCGGCCATATCAGCGCCTTCAACTGGGGCGAGACGTATGCGACCTGGGTGCTGACGGCGGCGGCCTGGGTAGTGGCGGACTCGTATCGCGGGATGCGCTGGCGCGGACTGGACAAGTGAACCTGCCACCGTTGCGCAAGACATCCGGATCGACACCTCCGGCCATGCAGCCGATCGACTCGACACAACGCAAGCTGTTCATCGGCATCTTCGCGGCGACGCTGCTGGCCCTGGCCGTCGTGATCGCCGACCTGGCGAGCGGCGGCCGTCCCGATCCGCAGCCGCTGCGCGCCGCCGCCACCCTGCTCGATGGCACCTGGCGATTCCACGTCGGCGACGATCCGCGCTGGGCGAACGCCGATGCGGACGACAGCGGCTGGGAGACTGTCAGCATGACCGCCCCGCCGGGCAGCCACGACGGCGACGTGGGCCTGCCCGACTACGTGGGCGGCTGGATGGCGCACGGCCATCCCGGCTACCACGGCTACGCCTGGTACCGGCGCGCGGTGACGGTGCCGGGCGGGCACGCGTCCTGGGACATCCTGGGGCCCACCCTTGTCGAGGACGGCTACGAGCTGTACTGGAATGGGCGCTTGCTGGGCGGCTCCGGCCGGCTCGGCACTCACCCGCGCCTCGTCGGCACGCGTCCGCTGCAGTTCGCCCTTCCCGCCGATGCGGCGGGTACCCGCGGCATGCTCGCCGTGCGCACCTACATGGATCCAGGTTCGGCGGGCAGCGCCGACGGCGGCGGCATGCACGCCGTGCCCATCCTGGCGCCGCGGCCGACCAGCGACGCGCTGCACCGCGTGCAATGGCAGCGCACCATCGCCGGCTACATCGTCGAGGTGGTCGAGCCGCTCGCCATGCTGGCGCTCGTCGGCCTGGCGCTGGTGTGCCGGTCGCGCAGCGGCCGCAAGGGCTTCCTGGCCTTCGCCAGCGTCGGGCTCGCGCTCATGGCCGCCCGGCGCCTCAACAACGCCATCACCGCATGGACCGACCTGCAAAGCCTGGCCACCTATACGTGGCTGGCGTCGGTGATGTGGGTACCGACGGTAGCCGCCTGGACAATGGCATGGAACCGCTGGTGTCCGCGCCCGTGGCGAAGCATCGATGTGGCGGCACTGGCGCTGGCGATCGCCGCGTCTGTCGGCGCCACGATCCATTCGGCGGCCTGGACCGGCGCCAGCCGGATGGGATCGATCGCGCTGTTCGTGGTGATCGGTGTGCGCATGCTGCGCGGCGGCCCATTACGGACGTTGGCGCTGGTCACGCTGGCCGCGGTCGTGGCCGCCCTGTTCGGCGGCGAGCTGCTCGATCCGATCGGCGTGCCGGGCATCTGGTTTCCGTTCGGCATCGGCGTATCGCGGACGCAGTACGTTTACGCGGTCGCCATTCCGCTGCTGGGGCTTCTGATCGTGCGGACCTTGCTTCCGCAGCGAGCGTGGCGATGGGAGTGAAATTCTCCCTAGCGTTTTTTTCTTTGGGCGAACTTTACCCGGCCTTGCGTGAGGCGGCACTACGGGAGCGGGTCATCAACGCACCGGCACCTTGTGGGAAGGCCGATACAAGGCATGCCTGGTCGATCGCGACAGCTATCTTCTGCATTGCTACCGCTGCATCGAAATCAACCTCGTGCGGACCCGCATGACGGTGGCGCCGGAAAACTACCGATGGTAGAGCTACGCGGCCAATACCCATGGCAACCCTGATCCGCTGGTTCATCCGCATCCGAACTACATCGCGCTAGGAGTCACCGATGTGGCACGACAAGAAAACTATCGGGTACGGGTCAGCCGGGCTCTTTCCGATGACGATCTGCAGGCCATTCGACTCCATTTGCAACGCCAGCATGCCTCGGGCTCGAACCACTTCAGGGTAGCCATCGAAGCTCAGCTGGGGCGCCGTGCCGGTCCAGGCGTTATCGGGCGCCCACGCAAAACACGAAACCTTCAAGAAAGTGCACTCTGAAAACTCATGTCGCCGCCTCCCGCGCGTGGCGGTACGTTCGAGACCACCACAGTTTCGGACATCGCCCAGCGACAGGAGGCAGCCATGTCACTTTACGCAGCTATCGATTTGCATTCCAGCAACAGCGTGTTGGCGGTCATGGATGGCGACGGCAAGCCGGTGCTGCGGTGTCGACGGCCCAACGACTTGCCGCGCCTGCTCAGTGATCTGGCGCCGTACCGGGACGAGCTGGTCGGCGTGGCGGTGGAGTCGACCTACAACTGGTACTGGTTGGTCGATGGTCTGATGGATCATGGCTAGGCCGTGCATCTGGTCAACACCACGGCGATCCCGCAGTACGACGGGCTCAAGCACGGCGATGACGACAGCGATGCGCTACACCTGGCCCAGCTGATGCGACTGGGCCTGTTGCCGGAGGGCTACATCTATCCCCGCGAACAACGTGCCACGCGCGACCTGCTGCGCCGTCGCTTCAGCCTGGTGCGGCAGGCGGTTCGGTTGATGTTGTCGATCCAGTCCAGCTTCAGTCGCAGCACCGGGAAACAGCTCTCGGCCAACCAGCTGCGGCAGTTGGCGCCGTCGCAGCTCGTCGACCTGTTTCCCGGGCTTTCCACCCGCTACGGCGTATTGATCCAGTTCAAGCTGTGGCTGACGTTGCAGGAGCAGATCACTGCGTTGGAGCGCTGGATCGGCAAGGATCTGGCACGGCCGGATCTGCTGGTGCGCCTGCAGAGCGTGCCCGGCATTGGTCCGATCCTGGGCATGACGATCCTGCTGGAGAGCGGTGCGATCGAACGCTTTGCCTCGGTCGGCGATTACGCCTCGTACTGCCGCATGGTCGAGAGCGTGCGGCTGTCCAACGGCAAGCGGAAGGGTCACGGCAATCGCAAGTGCGGCAACCGCTACCTGTGCTGGGCGTTCATGGAAGCGGCCAACTATGCCGTGCGCTATGACCCACTGATCCGACGCTGGTACGAGCGCAAACGCGCACGCAAGCATCGCGTGGTGGCGATCAAGGCCGTTGCGCATAAGCTGGCACGGGCCTGCTACCACATGCTGCACGAAGGCACGACGTTCGATCTCACACGCGCCTTCGGCTGATCACGCTGACGGTCGCAGGCCGGAACCTGGGGTTGGACACGAGCCAGCACTCTGAAAGGTCGCGACCGTCGGCACCCGTGTTGTACGCAAGACCGCACGCGGACCGAGCCATCAAGGGGTGGACCTTGAGCCCGAGACTCTGTGCGACGCACGACGCGCACCTGGACGACATCCGCGATGACCGATGAGTGTTTGGCAAGCAATAAGGGCTGCGAAGGCAGCCCTAACCAGAACGGTGACTGGCGCGATCTTGGCGCCGCAAGAAACACAGCGGCGGGTGGTCAGCGGCAAGACGGGCACTTAGGATGCTCTGATCTATTCCCCGACTGAGGCATCATAGCGATGAGCCCCCGGAAGCACATCCTCGATGAAGCAGCGTTCGTTCGCCTCGTTAAGTTTTGACGCCAAGAAGAAGCCCACCCGCC
>NZ_JBFOHL010000020.1:0-47554 GCF_040812275.1 Rhodanobacter geophilus
GGGTGAGGTCGATGTGCGGCCGCTCGGGCTCCTACACGTGCTTCCAACACTGCGCCTTGTCGGCGTGCCGCACATCGCTCTCCACTGCCACTTTACGGGGTTGTGCAGACACAAGCGGCTTCAGCCGCGACCGGCCGACGAATCGCGGCTGAAGCCGCTCCTACGGGCGGCCTGTCAGTCCAGCGCGTAGCCGAACTGCTCCTTGAACGCGTCGGCGAACTCGGCGTAATCGAAGCGCTGGTTCTGCGTGCCGGGGTGCTCGACCTTCAGCGCGCCCATCAGCGAGGCCATGCGGCCCACGGTGGGCCAGTCCTTGCCGCGCATGATGCCGAAGATCAGGCCCGCGCGGTACGCGTCGCCGCAGCCGGTGGGATCGACGATCTGGCGCTCCCGCGCCGGCGGGATCTCGTGCGTGGTGCCGTCGGCGTGGATCAGCGAGCCGCGCGGCCCCAGCGTCACCACGTAGGCCTTCACGCGGCTGGCGATCTCCCCGGCGCTCCAGCCGGTACGCGTCTGCAGCAGCTGCGACTCGTAGTCGTTGACGATCACGTAGGTGGATTTTTCGATCATCGAGCGGAATTCGTCGCCGCTGAACAGCGGCATCGCCTGGCCCGGGTCGAAGATGAAGGGCGCGCCGCGCGCGGCGAACTCGTCCACGTGTTGCAGCATCGCCTCGCGGCCGTCCGGGGCCACGATGCCGAAGTCGATGTCGGGGATCTCGCGCACGTGGTTGTCGTGCGCGCTGGACATCGCGCCGGGGTGGAAGGCGGTGATCTGGTTGTTGTCCAGGTCGGTGGTGATGAAGCACTGCGGGGTGAACTGGTCGTCGAACACGCGCACGCGGTCCAGCCGGATGCCGCACTTCTCCATGTGCGCGCGATAGGGCGCGAAGTCCTGGCCCACCGCGGCCACCGGCAGCGGATCGCCGCCCAGCAGCTTGAGGTTGTAGGCGATGTTGCCGGCGCAGCCGCCGAACTCGCGGCGCATGCACGGCACCAGGAACGACACGTTCAGGATGTGCATCTGGTCGGGCAGGATGTGGTTCTTGAACTGGTCCTGGAACACCATGATGGTGTCATAGGCCAGCGATCCGCAGATGACGGCAGACATGGTTGAGTGATTGCCCCGGTGAAGGATGGCGCGCGGCGCGGCCGACAAAGCCGGGCCCGGCGGACCCGGCCAAAGGGCTGCATCGTATCGTGAACGGACGTTCATGGCGACTCCGCGGGTGCCGCGGTTTGCCCGGTCCGCCACGCGGAAATGTGCGCCAAATGGCGCCGCACAAGGCTTTCTTAACGTCTTTCCGGTTGCGCGGGCACGCCGCGCTGACTAGACTGGCGAGCTTATTTTTTATTCAGGGCGGCGCGCGGCGGACCCCATGTTCAAGAAGTTTCGCGGGATATTCTCCAACGATGTCTCGATCGACCTCGGCACCGCCAACACGCTGATCTACGTGCGCGGCCAGGGCATCGTGCTGAACGAACCCTCGGTGGTGGCGGTGCGCCAGGACCGCGGTCCTGGCGGCCCGCGCGCGATCGCGGCGGTGGGCAGCGACGCCAAGCGCATGCTGGGCCGAACGCCGGGCAACATCGCCACGGTGCGCCCGATGAAGGACGGCGTGATCGCCGACTTCACCATGACCGAGGCGATGCTGCAGCACTTCATCAAGCAGGTGCACAAGTCGCGCCTGCTGCGCCCCAGCCCGCGCGTGCTGGTCTGCGTGCCCTGCGGCTCCACCCAGGTCGAGCGCCGCGCGATCAAGGAATCGGCCGAAGGCGCCGGCGCCCGCGACGTGTTCCTGATCGAGGAGCCGATGGCGGCCGCGATCGGCGCCGGCATCCCGGTACACGAGGCACGCGGCGCGATGGTGCTGGACATCGGCGGCGGCACCTCCGAGGTGGCGGTGATCTCGCTGAACGGCATCGTCTACTCGCAGTCGGTGCGCGTGGGCGGCGACCGCTTCGACGAGGCGATCATCAACTACGTGCGCCGCAACCACGGCACCCTGATCGGCGAGTCCACCGCCGAACGGATCAAGCTGGAGATCGGCTGCGCGTTCCCGCAGAGCGAGGTCAAGGAGATCGAGATCTCCGGCCGCAACCTCGCCGAGGGCGTGCCGCGCATGTTCACGATCAACTCCAACGAGATTCTCGAGGCGCTGCACGAGCCGCTGGCCGGCATCGTGGCCGCGGTGAAGTCGGCGCTGGAGCAGACCCCGCCGGAGCTGTGCTCCGACGTGGCCGAGCGCGGCATCGTGCTCACCGGCGGCGGCGCGCTGCTGCGCGACCTGGACCGCCTGATCTCGGAAGAGACCGGCCTGCACGTGCAGGTGGCGGACGATCCGCTGACCTGCGTGGCGCGTGGCGGCGGCAAGGCGCTGGAGCTGATCGACCAGCACGGCAGCGACTTCTTCGCGCCGGAGTGAGGTCGACGCCTCGTGGCGCGCACGCGCGATGAGTCCTCACCCCTGTTCGCCGGCAATGCCGCGGGCACGCTGCGGCTGATCTTCTACCTCGCCCTGGCCATGGTGCTGATGGTGCTCGACCATCGCAACGGCTGGCTGTGGCGCGTGCGCTACGCGGCCTCGGTGGTGGTGGAGCCGGTGTACCGGCTGGCCGACCTGCCCGGCGCCGGCATCCGCACGCTCACCGTGGCGTTCGCCGACCGCAAGCTGCTCACCGAGCAGAACCAGCGCCTGCGCGAGGACCTGCTGCTGGCCAATGCGCGGCTCAACCGCATGGCCGGCGTGGCCGAGCAGAACCAGCGCCTGAAGCAACTGCTGGACACCCGGCACAGCCTGGACCTCAACGTGCAGCTGGCGCGCGTGGTGGGCGTGGACCTGGGCGCCTGGCAGCAGCGCCTGGTGCTCAACCTCGGCGCCCGCGATGGCGTGAAGCCGGGCCAGCCGGTGATCGACGCGCACGGGGTGATGGGCCAGGTGGTCGAAGTGCTGCCGACCACCTCGGTGGTGATGCTGGTGACCGATCCGGCGCACGCGATCCCGGTGGTGGTGGAGCGCTCCGGCCTGCGCACGGTGGCCTACGGCGCACGCGACGGCAGCGGCCTGGTGCTGCCGAACATTCCGTTGTCCGCCGACGTGCGGCCGGGCGACCGGCTGCTCACCTCGGGCCTCGGCGGCCGTTTCCCGCCGGGCTTCCCGGTGGGCAAGGTGCTCGCGGTGGCGCCCGCCGCCTCCGGCATGTTCCGCATGGCGCAGGTGCAGCCGGCGGCCGACATCGACCGCAGTGACGACGTGCTGCTGCTGCACGACCAGGCCGAGCCCGACGGCCCGCCCGCGCCGGCGGTGCCGGCCGGGCCGCCGATGGCGCTGGCGCCTGCGCCGGGCGCGGCCGCCGGTGCCGCGCCGACGACCGCTGCACCGGCGGGCCAGCCGGCCTCGCCACCGCCGCGCGCCACCGCCACGACGCCCGCCACGACGCCCGCCACGGCCGGGAGCACGCCGTGAACCGCCAGCGCCTGTCCCTGTGGTGGTTCATCGGTACGCTGCTGTTCGCGCTGCTGTCGATGCTGGTGCCGCTGCCGGCGGTGCTGGAACCGTTCAAGCCGTACTGGCCCGCGCTGGTCCTGCTGTACTGGGCGCTGGAGTCGGAGGACCGCGTCGGCCTGGGCCTGGCCTTCCTGCTCGGCCTGGGTGCCGACCTGTTCGACGGCGTGCTGCTGGGCGAGCAGGCGCTGCGCCTCACCGCGCTGGTGTTCATCGCGTTGCGCTTCCGCTCGCGGCTGCGCTTCTTCCCGATGTGGCAGCAGACGCTGGCGGTACTGGCGCTGCTGCTGAACGACCGCATCCTGCTGCTGATCGTGCGGGTGCTGTCCGGCACGCCGGTGCCGCCGGCGAGCTGGTGGATCGCCCCGTTCGTGGGGGCCGCCTTGTGGCCGTTCCTGTTCCTGCTGCTGGACGACCTGCGCGCGCGGCTGCGGATCCAATGAGGCATGAAGCAGTGACATGAAGCTGCGTCGCGCGATCAAGGATGCACGTAGCGAGGGCGAACTGTTCCGCCGGCGCGCGCTGGCGGGTTTCGCGCTGATCCTGCTGGGCCTGGCCGGGCTGATCGGCCGCTACGTGTTCCTGCAGGTGGAGCACTACGACGAGTTCGCCACGCGCTCGCAGAACAACCGCGTCAAGCCGATCCCGATCCCGCCCGCACGCGGCCTGATCTACGACCGCAACGGCGTGCTGCTGGCGAACAACGTGCCCGCGTTCCGGCTCGAGGTGGTGCCCGAGCAGGTCGATGACATGAAGGCGCTGCTGGCGCAGCTGGGCCAGATCATCCCGCTCAGCCAGGACGACCTCGACGCCTTCCACAAGCAGCTGAAGCAGAGCCGCCGCTTCGAGAGCGTGCCGCTGAAGATGCGCCTCACCGAGGACGAGATCGACCGCTTCGCGGTGAACCGCTGGCGTTTCCCCGGCGTGGACGTGGTGCCCTACCTCAACCGGCGCTACCCGCTGGGCCCGCTGTTCGCGCACGTGATCGGCTACGTCTCGCGCATCGACGCGGATGACGTCGCCCGCCTCGATCCGGCGCGCTACAAGGGCACCACCCACGTGGGCCGGATCGGCATCGAGCGCTCCTACGAGGACGTGCTGCACGGCACGCCGGGCTACGAGCTGGTCGAGGTCAATGCGAACGGCCAGACCCAGCGCGTGCTGCAGACGCATCCGGCCACGCCCGGCAGGAACATCTACCTCAGCATCGACGAGCGCATCCAGAAGGCCGCCGAGCAGGCCTTCGACGGCCGCCCCGGCGCGGCGGTGGCGATCGACCCGCGCAATGGCCAGGTGTTGGCGATGGTCAGCGTGCCCACCTACGACCCCAACCTGTTCGTCGACGGCATCAGCCACGCCGACTACGACGCGCTGACCGGTGCGCCGGACAAGCCGCTGCTCAACCGGGCGATCCGCGGCGTGTATCCGCCCGGCTCCACGGTGAAGCCCTACGTGGCGCTGGGCGGGCTGGAACTGGGCCTGCGCACGCCTTCCGACACCGTGCTCTCCACCGGCACGTTCTACATCCCGGGCCAGTCGCGCGGCTACCGCGACGACCGCCGCGGCGGCTTCGGCACGGTGGACCTGCGCAAGGCCATCATGTGGTCGGTGAACACCTACTTCTACAAGCTGTCGCTGGACATGGGCATCGACCGCTTCAGCGCGTGGATGGGCAAGTTCGGCTTCGGCCGGCCCACCGGCATCGACCTGGACGGCGAGGCCAGCGGCGTGCTGCCCTCGCGCGAGTGGAAGGCCAGGCGCTTCAAGCAGCCGTGGTATCCCGGCGAGACGGTGATCGCCGGCATCGGCCAGGGCTACTGGGCGGTGACCCCGCTGCAACTCGCGCATGCGCTGGCCACCCTGGCCGGCCGCGGCGTGCCGCATGCGCCGCGGCTGGTGATGGCCACCCAGGTCGGGGTGGACGCGCCGAAGCTGCCGCTGTCCGATCCCCCCAGCGGCCCTTCGCTGGTCACCAACCAGGCCAGCTGGCAGGCGGTGGAGCAGGGCATGCAGATGGTGGTGAACGATCCGCGCGGCACCGGCTACGGGCTGGGCAAGGGCTTCCCGTACACCATCGCCGGCAAGAGCGGCACCGCCGAGCGCTACTCGCGCCGCGGCGACGCCTACAACGAGAACAAGAACCTCGCCTACCTCGCCAGCCGCCACCGCGCCTGGTTCGAGATGTTCGCGCCGGCGGAGGATCCGCGCATCGCGGTGGCGGTGGTGCTGGAGCAGGGCGCCTGGGGCGCTTCCTCGGCGGGCCCGATCGCGCGCAAGATTCTCGACGCCTGGCTGGCCACCCAGCCGGATGCGCCGCCGGACACGCCGCTGCCGCCGGAAGGCAAGCCCGGCTCCGGGCTGCCGTCGTCCGCGCCGACGCCGGCCGCCCCGACCGAGCCCGAGGACTTGCCGGCCGAGGCGGCGACACAGGAGACACCGCCATGATCGAGTTGCTGCACGTGCGGATGCGGCGCCTGCTGCGCCGCGTGCTGACCCGGCCGCGGATCGACCTGCCGCTGGCCGCGGGCCTGCTGCTGCTTGCGCTGGCGGGGCTGGGCACCTTGTACAGCGCCGCCGACG
This sequence comes from Rhodanobacter geophilus, assembly GCF_040812275.1. Taxonomy (NCBI): domain Bacteria; kingdom Pseudomonadati; phylum Pseudomonadota; class Gammaproteobacteria; order Lysobacterales; family Rhodanobacteraceae; genus Rhodanobacter; species Rhodanobacter geophilus. The sequence goes on from NZ_JBFOHL010000020.1 coordinate 6,086, forward strand.
GCAGTTTCGCGCTGGTGGGCGGGCAGGCGGCGCGTTTCGTGCTGGGCTTCGCGCTGCTGCTGCTGATCTCGCGCATTCCGCCGTCGACCCTGCGCAACTGGACGCCGTGGCTGTATGCCGGCAGCACCATGCTGCTGGTGGTGGTGGCGGTGCTGGGCGAGGGCCGCGGCGCCGACCGCTGGCTGAACCTCGGCGTGATGCGCTTCCAGCCCTCCGAGTTGCTGAAGCTCACCATGCCGATGATGGTGGCCTGGTACCTGCACCCGCGGCAGTTGCCGCCGGGCTGGAAGGACATCGCGGTGGTGGGCATCCTGATCGTGATACCGGCCGCGCTGATCGCCAAGCAGCCGGACCTGGGCACGGCGTTGCTGGTGGCGGCGGCCGGCGCGTTCGCGCTGTTCCTTTCCGGCATGGCGTGGTGGCGCATCGGCCTGTTGCTGGGCAGCGCGGCCGCAATGGTGCCGGTGATCTGGCATCTGCCCGTCATCCACCAGTACCAGCGCGACCGCGTACTGACCCTGCTCAACCCCGAGTCCGATCCGCTGGGCAACGGCTGGCACATCATCCAGTCGCAGATCGCGGTGGGCTCCGGCGGCGTGTTCGGCAAGGGCTGGATGCACAGCTCGCAGGCACAGCTGGATTTCCTGCCCGAGCACACCACCGACTTCATCTTCGCGGTGTTCTCCGAGGAGTTCGGCCTGGTCGGCGTGTGCCTGATGATGGCGCTATACGCTTTCATCATCGGCCGCTGCCTGTGGATCGCGATGGAGGCGCGCGAAACCTACTCGCGCCTGCTCGCCGGCGCGATCGGCATGAGCCTGTTCGTCTACGTGTTCGTCAACGGCGGCATGGTGGCCGGCATGCTGCCGGTGGTGGGCGTGCCGATGCCGATGGTGAGCTACGGCGGCACCTCGGCGGTGACCCTGCTGACCGGCTTCGGCATGCTGATGTCGATCCACGCGCATCGCAAACGCCACGATTGAAGAGTGCGGCCATGGATGGCCGCCCGTTTGATCTTCGCGATCAGGGATGATCGCAATGAAACCCGGGTGCGGTCACGGATGGCCGCCCGTTTGATCTTCGCGATCAGGGATGATCGCAATGAAACCCGGGTGCGGTCACGGATGGCCGCCCGTTTGATCTTCGCGATCAGCGATGATCGCAATGAAACCCGGAAGCGGTCACGGATGGCCGCCTGTTTGATTTTCGGGATCAGGAATGATCGCGAAAATCATGGGGCGAAACGCGTGTTACGCTTCGACGCAGCCGTTCCCGATGTCGACTACGCCATGCCAGTGAATCCCGCGTCGCGCCGTTTCCGCAGTCTTTTCCCGCTTGCCTTGCTGCTGATCGTCGCGTCGTCGCTGCTGCTGGTGATGCCGGTCAAGGCCGACACGCATCCCGGCCAGGCCGCGCTGGTGCAGGAAGTGGCGCGCGATACCGGCAAGGATCCGGCGGCGCTGAACGCGCTGCTCGACCAGGCGAAGCTGCAGCAGGGCATCCTCGACGCGATCAGCCGCCCGGCCGAGGCGAAGCCGTGGAGCGCGTACCGGCCGATCTTCCTCACCGACAAGCGCATCGCCGACGGCGTGGCGTTCTACCGCGAACACCGCGCGCTGCTGGAGAGCATCGGCAAGCAGTACGGCGTGGCGCCGCAGTACCTCGTGGCGATCGTCGGCGTGGAGACGTTCTACGGGCGCATCACCGGCCAGTACAAGGTGCTCGACGCGCTGGTGACGCTGGGCTTCCACTACCCGCCGCGCGCGCCGTATTTCCGCCAGCAGCTGAAGACCCTGCTGGAGCTGCCGGACAACCGGCTCGCTGGCCCGCTGGACACGCTCACCGGCTCCTACGCCGGTGCCCAGGGCTGGGGCCAGTTCATGCCGGACAGCATCCGCGACTACGCGGTGGACGCGGACGGCGACGGCCGCATCGACCTGCAGAACTCGCTGCCCGACATCCTGGCCAGCGTGGCGAACTACTTCGCGAAGCACGGCTGGGTCGACGGCGGCCCGGTGGCGGCGCGCGCGCAGCCGGACGGCGCGGCCAGGCCGCTGGACTGGCAGGCGCAGCCGCAGTGGCCGCTGGAGCAGCTGGAAGCCTGGGGCTATGCGCCGTTCCAGCATCTGAACCCGGGCGAGCCGACCAGCCTGCTGACGCTGGCCGGCGCGGGCGGGCAGGAACACTGGTTCACCTTCAACAACTTCTACGTGATCACCCGCTACAACCGCAGCCCGATGTACGCGATGGTGGTGAACCAGCTGGCGCAGGCGGTCATGGATGGCGTGCGCAGCGCGGACAGCGCGCAATGAGGTTGCGGCGCGGCCTGGCGCTGCTGGCGGCGGCACTGGCGCTGGCCGCCTGCGGCGGTCGCCATGCCACGCGGCCTGTCGGGTCCGCGGCGGCGACCGCGACCGCGGGGGGCGAGACGCACCACGGCTGGTTCCACCGCGACGACACCAGCCTGCCGCAGGACCGTCGCTACGGCGACAAGAACGACAGCTCGCCGACCGGCGCGCCGCCGGCTTTCATCGCCACCCTGCCCGAGCCGGTGCCGAAGGCGGAGCCGCACTCGCTGTACGGCAACAAGTCCCCGTACACCGTGCTGGGCCAGACCTACCGCGTGCTGCCCTCGGCGCGCGGCTACGACGAGCGCGGCATCGCCTCGTTCTACGGCAACAAGTTCCACGGCTACAAGACCTCCAGCCTGGAGGACTACGACATGTACAAGTTCACCGCCGCCAGCAAGGTGCTGCCGCTGCCGAGCTATGCGCGGGTGACCAACCTCGCGAACGGCAAGAGCGTGATCGTGCGCGTCAACGACCGCGGCCCGTTCCACGAGAACCGCATCATCGACCTGTCCTACGCCGCCGCGGTGCGCATCGGCGTCTGGCCCAAGGGCACCGGCCTGGTCGAGGTGCAGGGCATCGACCCGTCCGCGCCCGGCGCGGAACCGCCGCCGCCGCACACGGTCACAGCCGGCGCGGGGTCGCCGGGCATCTACCTGCAGGTGGGCGCGTTTTCCGATCCGGCGAATGCCGAGCGGGTGGCCGCGCAGTTGCGCCAGGCCAACTTCGCGCCGGTGCAGGTGGAGCAGGTTCAGGTCAACGGCCGCACCATCCGGCGGGTGCGGGTGGGGCCGCTGGACGGCGTGGATCGCGCCGACCAGGTGACCGCCCGCATCGAGGGCATGGGTCTGCCGCGGCCGCAGGTCGCGGTAGACTGAGCGGTGTTTTTCCATCGACGGCGTCCGCTGGCGCCGTGTTGCAACCCAATCGGACCGAATACCACGATGAGCTTTCTCCGTCGCATCCTGACCCCGTTCGCCGTCGCCGCGCTGGTGGCGGGCGCCGCCGTTGCCCAGACGCCACCGCCGCCACCGCATCCCGCGCCGGTGCCGCGGCCGGTGGTGCCGGCGATGCCGGTGCCGCCGCCGCCGGAGGTGGACGGCCAGAGCTGGGTGCTGATGGATTACGCCACCGGCCAGATCCTCGCCTCGAAGAACCCTGACGAGCGCCGGGCGCCGGCCTCGCTGACCAAGGTGATGACCGACTACGTGGTCTCGGCCGAGATCGCCAACGGCCGCATCCACGCGAACGACCAGGTCAACATCAGCGAGCACGCCTGGCGCAGCGGCGGCGGCGGCACCGACGGCTCCACCAGCTTCCTCAAGCTGAACAGCCAGGTGCCGCTGGAGGACCTGCTGAAGGGGATGATCGTGCAGTCCGGCAATGACGCAGCGATCGCGCTGGCCGAGCACACGGCCGGCTCCGAGGACGCGTTCGCGAACCTGATGAATGCCTACGCGAAGCAGCTGGGCATGACCAACACGCACTACTCCAACGCATCCGGCTATCCGGTGGACGACCACTACTCCACCGCGCGCGACATCGCGATCCTGTCGCGCGCGCTGATCCACGACTTCCCCACGGACTACGCGATCTCCGCGATCAAGGAATACGAGTGGAACGGCATCAAGCAGCAGAACCGCAATGCGCTGCTGTGGCGCGATCCCTCGGTGGACGGCATCAAGACCGGCCATACCGCCGCTGCCGGCTTCTGCCTCGACGCCTCGGCCAAGCGCGGCGACGAGCGCATGATCGCGGTGGTGATGGGTTCCAGCACCGACAAGGGCCGTGCCGATGCGGCGATGGCCCTGCTCAACTACGGCTTCCGCTTCTACGAGACCCACAAGCTGTATGACGCCAGCAAGCCGCTGGCCACGCCGAAGCTGTGGAAGGGCGAGGCCGGCCAGCTGCCGATCGGCGTGGCGGAGAACGTGCTGGTGACGGTGAAGACCGGCCAGTACGACAAGCTCAAGGCCACCATGGACATCCCCGCCACCCTGATCGCCCCGTTCAAGAAGGGCCAGCAGGTGGGCACCCTGCGCGTCACGCTGGACGGCCAGCCGATCCAGAACGTGCCGCTGGTGGCGCTGGACGACGCGCCGCAGGGCGGCTTCTTCTCGCGGCTGTGGGATTCCATCCTGCTGTGGTTCCACGGCAACAAGAAGGCCGACGCACCTGCGCCGGCGGCGGCGACGGACGCGAAGTGATGCACGAGATCGACTTCAGCCAGGCGAAGCGGGAAGGCAAGGGCTTCCGGTTCCCCGGCGAGTTCGAGATCACCGCGGTGGGCAAGTCCGACGCCGGCCTGCCCACCCGCGTGCCGCAACTGCTCGAGCGCGCCGGCCTGCACGTGCTGCACGAGACCGTACGGCACCGCCACTCCGGCGGCGGCAACTATGTCTCGGTCACGGTGAGCTTCCGCTGCGAAAACCGCGAGCAGTACGACAGCGCGCACGCCACGCTGCGCGCTGACCCGCACGTCCGCTATACGCTGTAACCGGCCGGCTGCCGCATCGCTCTTGGCTTTCCGCCGACCGGCCCGCATCTCCTCCATTCCCGTTTCGCCAGGCTCCCCCATGTCCCTGCCGCTCAAGATCCGCCGTCTCGGCCGCCAGCCCTACGAGACGACGTGGAAGGCGATGAGCGCGTTCACCGACAACCGCACCGCCGACACGGCGGACGAGTTGTGGCTGCTGGAGCACGATCCGGTGTTCACCCTGGGCCAGGCCGGCAAGATGGAGCACGTGCTGGCGCCCGGCGAGATCCCGGTGATCCCGGTGGACCGGGGCGGCCAGGTGACCTATCACGGCCCCGGCCAGATCGTCGGCTACCCGCTGATCGACCTGCGCCGCGCCGGGGTGGGCGTGCGCGAGCTGGTCAACCGGATCGAGCAGGCCATCATCGATACGCTGGCGCACTGGAACATCGGCGCCGAGCGCCGCGACGGCGCGCCCGGCGTCTACGCGGCCGAGGCCAAGGTGGCCGCGCTGGGCCTGCGCGTGCGGCGCGGCTGCAGCTTCCACGGCCTGGCCTTCAACGTGAACATGAACCTTGAACCCTTCCACCGCATCAACCCTTGCGGCTACAAGGGTTTGGCGGTGACCCAGGTGCTAGACTTGGGCGGCCCGTCGCGGCTGGTGGACGTGGAGGACGTGCTGGTGGAGGAGTTCTGCCGCCAGTTCGGTTTCCGCGCCGAGCAGGCCGCCCCCGTGATCCCCGAACTCCCCGCGCGCGCGGCGGTCTGAGCCGAATACATGAGCGATATTTCCGCTTCCTCCGCCAAATCCATCCCGATCAGCGTCGTCAGCGGTGCGCCCGCGGTCGACAAGCAACTGGGCAACGACAAGATTGCATTGAACCGCGCCGGTTTCGACACCGCCGTGCCGGTGCTGCGCAAGCCAAGCTGGATCCGCGTGCGCCTGCCGCAGGGCAACGCGGTGCAGCAGCTGAAGGCGCGCCTGCGCGAGAACGCGCTGGTGACGGTGTGCGAGGAAGCCTCGTGCCCGAACATCCACGAGTGCTTCAGCAAGGGCACCGCCACCTTCATGATACTCGGCGAGGTGTGCACCCGCCGCTGCTCGTTCTGCGACGTGGCGCATGGCCGCCCGCAGCCGCCCGACCCGCTGGAGCCGGCGCGCCTGGCCGAGACCATCCGCGACATGCGCCTGAAGTACGTGGTGATCACCTCGGTGGACCGCGACGACCTGCGCGACGGCGGCGCCGAGCATTTCGCCGCGTGCATCCGCGCGACGCGCCACGCCAGCCCGGACATCCGCATCGAGATCCTCACGCCCGACTTCCGCGGCAAGGGCCGCATGGAGCGCGCGCTGGAAGTGCTGAGGGACTTCCCGCCGGACGTGTTCAACCACAACCTGGAAACCGTGCCGCACCTCTACCGCGAGGTGCGCCCGGGCGCCGACTACCAGTGGTCGCTGGACCTGCTGAAGCGCTTCAAGGCGCAGCATCCCGACGTGCCGACCAAGTCCGGCATCATGCTGGGCCTGGGCGAGACGCGCGAGCAGGTGCTCGAGACGATGCGCGACCTGCGCGCGCACGACGTCGAGATGATCACCATCGGCCAGTACCTGCAGCCCACGCCGCACCATCATCCGGTGGTGCGCTACTGGACGCCCGAAGAATTCGACGACCTGCGCAGGGAGGGCGAGGCGATGGGCTTCCATCACGTCGCTTCCGGCCCGCTGGTGCGCTCGTCCTACCACGCCGACCTGCAGGCCCACGCAGCCGGCGTCGCCTGATATCCCTGAGAGCCCCATTCCCATGACCTTCCGTCCCGCGTTGGCCTTGCTGCTGGCCTTGACCGTCACCTGCACCTACGCGCAATCGGCCGCCGACCTTGGCGCCGGCGGCAACCGCAAGGCCGCGGTGTGGCCGCTCAAGCCCACCGCGACCCAGGCCCAGGCGGCGCAGCTGTCGGCGCGCTTCCTCACCCGCTTCCACTACGACGCGCAGCCGCTCGACGACGCGATGTCGGCGAAGATCTACAAGGACTACTTCAAGCTGCTCGACAGCGACAAGGTGTTCTTCACCCAGCAGGACATGGACAAGTTCGCGCCGCTGGCGACCAAGCTGGACGACGCGATCTGGAACCAGGATCTCAGCGCGCCGTTCGACATCTACAACAAGTTCCTCGAGCGCGCGGTGCAGCGCATGACCTACGCGCGCAGCCTGCTCAAGGACGGTTTCAGCTTCGACGGCAACGAGAGCTACGAATACGACCGCAAGAACGCCAGCTGGGCGAAGGACGACGCGGCGCTGAACGCGTTGTGGCGCAAGCGCACCATGAACGACTGGCTGCGGCTCAAGCTCGCCGGCAAGAGCGACGACGAGATCCGCAAGACGCTGACCAAGCGCTACACCAACTACATCGAGCGGCTGAAGCAACTGGACGGCGAGGACGCGTTCCAGACCTTCATGACCGCGTATGCCGAGACCACCGACCCGCACACCGACTACCTCAGCCCGCGCCAGGCGGAGAACTTCGCGATCCAGATGAAGCTCTCGCTGGAGGGCATCGGCGCCCAGCTGCAGGCGCGCGACGACTACACCATGATCTTCAGCCTGGTGCCCGGCGGCCCGGCGGAGAAGTCCGCCAAGCTCAAGCCCGGTGACCGCATCGTCGGCGTGGGCCAGGGCGACAGCGGCCCCATCGTCGACGTGATCGGCTGGCGCCTCGACGACGTGGTCAACCTGATCCGCGGCAAGAAGGACACCACGGTGCGGCTGGAGATCCTGCCCGCCGACGCCGGCCCGGACGGCAAGCACGAGCTGATCAGCCTGGTGCGCAAGAAGGTCAACATCGAGGAAAGCGCGGCCAAGAAGAAGATCATCGACATCAAGGACGGCGACGTCGTGCGCAAGATCGGCGTGATCGACCTGCCGAGCTTCTACTCCGACTTCGGCGCGCGCAGCGAAGGCGACAAGGACTACCGCAGCGCCACCCGCGACGTCGCCAAGCTGCTCGGCGAGCTGAAGGCGGCCGGCGTGCAGGGCATCATCGTGGACCTGCGCAACAACGGCGGCGGCTCGCTGGCCGAAGCCGACTCGATGACCGGCCTGTTCACCGGCAAGGGCCCGGCGGTGCAGGTGCGCGACGCGCGCGGGCAGGTCGACGTGCAGGGCGCGGACAACGCCGAGCCGGTGTGGAACGGCCCGCTGGCGGTGCTGGTGAACCGCGGCACCGCCTCCGCCTCGGAGATCTTCTCCGCCGCGATCCAGGACTACGGCCGCGGCCTGGTCATCGGCACGCCCACCTTCGGCAAGGGCACTGTGCAGACCCTGATCGACCTCGACCGCTTCAGCCAGAACCCCGAAGGCAAGCCGCAGTACGGCGAGCTGAAGATGACCGTGCAGGAGTTCTTCCGCATCAACGGCGGTTCCACCCAGATCAAGGGCGTGACGCCGGACCTCGCGTTCCCGAACAACGGCGACGACAAGGACTTCGGCGAGTCCACCTACGACAACGCGCTGCCGTGGACGCACATCGCGCCCGCCGACTACAAGCCGGAGGGCGACCTGAAGGGCTACCTGCCGCAGCTGGAGAGCCTGCATGCCGCGCGCGTGGCGAACTCGCCGTCGTGGAAGCTGATGCTGGACGAGCTGGCGCAGTACAAGACGATGCGCGCCAAGACCACGGTGTCGCTGAACTTCGCCCAGCGCGAGACCGAGCGCAAGCAGCTGGATGCAACCCAGGCCGGTTTCCGTGCGCGCCAGAAGGCGATCGACGGCAGCGACGACTACCTGAAGGACCAGGACAGCTCGCTCGACGACGGCCTCGATCCCGGCGAGCGCAGCCTGAAGAGCGAGCTCAAGCAGGAGCAGGACGCCAAGAAGGCGCCCGATGCCCAGCTGCGCGAGGCCGCGCACATCGTGGCCGACGAGGTCGGCCTGCTGAAGACCGATCCGAAGCTGGCCACCGACATCCTGCCGCCCGGCAGCGACTACCTCGCCACCGTGCTGGCGGGTGCGGACAAGCCCGCCGCCGCGGCTTCCACCGCCGCGACGCACTGAGGCGTCCTTCGCCGATCCCGCGATCAGGGGCGCCGCGGCGCCCCTGATCGTTTCCGTGGCATGGCGCTCCGGGGCCGGTTCGGCAGGCTCCTGCGCGAGCAGGGCTTGACGCTGCGGCGGCCGCGCGCGAGCGTGTCGCCTTCGGGCCTTGCCGATCGTCGGGAGCGTGCCATGGATCCGCTGTCGAATCTCGCGCTGGCCGGTGGCCTGGCCTGGGCCAGCGGTTTCCGCCTGTACGCCACGGTGTTCGTGGCCGGCCTGCTGGGGCGGCTGGGCTGGGTGCATCTGCCGCCCGGACTGGCGACGCTCACCGACACCTGGGTGCTGGTGGTATCCGGCGTGCTGGCGCTGGGCGAATTCCTGGCGGACAAGGTGCCCGCCTTCGACAGCGTGTGGGATGCGCTGCACACCTTCGTGCGCATTCCGGTGGGCATGCTGCTGGCGTGGGGCGTGTTCAAGGACTCGGGCGCAGGCACGCAGGTGGCGGCGGCCCTGCTCGGCGGCGCGCTCACCGCCGGCACGCACCTGGCCAAGAGCGGCGGCCGCGCGCTGATCAACACCTCGCCCGAACCGGTGAGCAACTGGACCGCCAGTGCGGGCGAGGACCTCACCTGGCTGGGCGGGCTCTGGCTGATGTGGCGGCATCCGCGGGTGCTGCTGGTGCTGCTCGCGCTGTTCGTGCTGCTGCTGTGCTGGCTGCTGCCGAAGCTGGTGCGCGGTCTGCGCGCGTTATGGCAGCGGCTGCGCCGGGCCAGGAGCGGACTGTCCGGCGCCAGCCGATAGCCCCTGGACAGGTTCCGGGGGCCGCGATGCGACCCCCGGTCGGCACGGCTTCACTTCTGCGCGGCCTTGCGCTGCGCGCGCTGCTGCTTCATCCATTGCTGGAATTCGGTGATGCGCGGCTCGTCGCGCAGCAGCACCGAATGCGGATCGATCGTCACCAGCGCGCCGGCCGGCGCCGCGAGGCTGCCGTGGCCGTCGGCCATCGGCACGGTGTGCACGGTGTCGCCCACCTGCACCTCCACCGGCATCGGGAACGGCAGGTTGTCCGGAACCTGCCAGGCGAGATCCAGCGTGCCGCCGTGGCGCTGCACGTCCAGCTTCGGCAGCGCGGCCTGGTACAGGTAGACCTTGAAGAACCAGTCGTAATCCTTGCCGGTCACCTGGTCGACGATGCGCATGTAGTCGGCCGTGGTGCGGTATTGCAGCCGGAAGTTGCCGGGCTTCGGGTCGGGGCGGCCGTAGACCAGCTCGCGGATGCTGGCGTAGAACGCCTGGTCGCCGATCAGGTGATGCAGCGTCTGCAGCATCAGCGCGCCCTTGTTGTAGATGTCCTGGCCGGGGCCGCCGCGGCTGTCGTCGTAGACCTCCTCCTCGGTGCGCGGCTGGCCCGACACCACCGGGTGGCGGTTCGCGATGATCATGCGCAGGCGGTTGAGCCAGGCGTAGTACGCCGCGTCGCCGTCCAGCCAGCGCGCGTACAGCGGCTGCATCAGCGTGGCGAAGCCCTCGTGCAGCCACATGTCGTCCCAGTTGGCGTTGGTCATCTGGTTGCCGAACCACTCGTGCGAGAACTCGTGCTGCAGCAGCCAGTCGAAACCGTTGCCGTCCTTCGCGTAGTGGTTGCCGTAGGCGTTGATGGTCTGGTGTTCCATGCCCTCGTAGGGGGTTTCCACCACGCCCATCTTCTCGTCGCCCCAGGGGTAGGGGCCGATCTTCGCCTCGAAGAAGTCCAGCAGCTGCGGGAATTCCGCGAACAGCGCCTTCGCCTGCGTCTCCTCGCCGGGCAGGTACCAGTAGTGCAGCGGGATCGTGTTGCCGTAGCGGCTGTGGTACTCGCCCTTCAGTTCCTGGTACGGGCCCACGTTGATCGAAACGGCGTAGGTGGTGGGGTGCTTGGCGCGCCAGTGCCAGGTGCGCGTGCCGCCCTGTTCGGTCACGCCCACCAGCACGCCGTTGCCCGGCGCCACCAGCGGCTTGGGCACGCTGACGTAGAGGTCGACCAGGTCGGGCTTGCCGTCGGGCTGGTCGATGCACGGCCAGAACAGGTCGCAGCCTTCGCCTTCCACCGCGCTGCCCACCCAGGGCTGGCCGTCCTTCGTGTGGCTCCACACGAAGCCGCCGTCCCACGGCGCTTTCTTCGCCACGTGCGGCTTGCCGCCATAGGTGATGGTGGCGCTGACCTTGCCGCCCTTGGCCACGGCATGCGGCAGCTGGATGCGCAGGCGGCCCCCCGGGTTGCTCCACGCGCCGGCGGACAAGGCCTTGCCGTCCACGCTGACCGCGCTGACCGGCAGGTCATGGTCGAGGTCCACCAGCAGCACGTCGGTGGGTGCCAGCGCGCTGAAGGTGAGCGTGGCCTTGCCGTCGATGCTCTGCGTGTCCGGGTGCACCGCGATGTGCAGTTCCGCGTGGTCGAAATGCACGCGCTTCTGCTCGGCCGGCTCCGGCGTGCCGGAGTCCTTGGTCAATGCGGTGAGCGGCGGTTGCGATGGCGGCGTGGTGTCGGCACGGGCGTAAGGCGTGCCGCCCAGGCCAAGGGCCAGGCCGAGCGCGAGCAGGGTGGGGCGCATGGGCGTTCCTCTGTGGGAGTTCAGCCTCGCACCATGCCACTTTGCCGGGGGATGCGACATCGCCGGAAGTCATGCGTGGGGGCGTTTTTGCCTGGGCGGGTTTCAGGGTGGCTTGGGACGCCTGCCGGCGCCCGGAACCGCCCTCTCGCCGATGGCGGCGGCCCGAAGCCGCCCCTGCCCATGTGGACCAGCGCGAAGGCTCAAGCCTTGCCGTAGCGTTGCTGCAACAGCGCGAACAGCGCGCGCAGGCCCATCGCCTCGCCGCCGCGCGGCCGGCCGGGGCGGTCGGCGTCGTTCCACGCGTAGGTGTCCAGATGCAGCCAGGGCAGCCCATCGGGTACGAAGCGTTCGAGGTAGAGCGCCGCGGTGATCGCGCCGGCGTGGCGCGAAGGGCCGGCGTTGGCGAAGTCGGCGAGGTAGGAATCCAGCATCTTGCGGTAGGGGCGCCACAGCGGCAGCCGCCACAGCGGGTCGGCCACCGCCTTGCCCGCGGCCAGCGCGGCATCGGCCAGCGCGTCGTCGTTGCCGAACAGCGCGGGCAGATCCGGTCCGAGCGCCACGCGTGCGGCACCGGTGAGCGTGGCGAAGTCGATCATCAGTTCGGGCTGCTGCTCGGCGCCGTAGGCCAGCGCGTCGCACAGCACCAGCCGGCCCTCGGCGTCGGTGTTGTCGATCTCCACGCTGTGGCCGGCGCGGGTGACCACCACCTCGCCGGGGCGCAGCGCGTTGCCGCTCACCGCGTTCTCCACCGCGGGCACCAGCAGAGTGAGCCGTACCGGCAGCTTCGCCTGCATCACCAGGCCGGCCAGCGCGATCGCGTGCGCGGCGCCGCCCATGTCCTTCTTCATCCAGCGCATGCCGTCGGACGGTTTCAGGTCGAGGCCGCCGGTGTCGAAGCACACGCCCTTGCCCACGATCACCAGCTTCGGGTGTTCGGCCTTGCCCCAGCTCAGCTCGATCAGCCGGGGTTCGCGATGGCTGGCGCGACCCACCGCGTGGATGGTGGGGAAGTTCGCCTTCAGCAGTTCCTTGCCGACCCAGTCGTGCACCTTCGCCTTGTGCGCCTTGCCGAGCCGCCGGACCGCCTCGCCCAGCTGCTCGGGACCCATGTCCTCGGTGGGCGTGTTGACCAGGTCGCGCACCAGCGTGGTGGCCTCGACCAGCGGCTGCACGGCGGCGAGCGTGGCGGTGTCCACCGCCAGCGTGGCCGGCGCGCGCTTCGCCTTGCGGTAGCGGGTGAACCGGTAGGCGCCCAGCGCCCAGCCCAGCGCGGCCTGTGCGGGATCGAGCGCCACGCCCTCGCCGGCGAGCTGGTAGGCGCCTTCCGGCAACGTCATCGGCAGTGCGGCCAGCGCGGCCAGCGGATCGTCCGCGTCCACGCCCGCCAGCACGCGCGCGGGCTTGCCGTGCGTATCGGCGAGCAGGATCGCGCTGCCGGGCCGGGCGTCGAAGCCGTTCGCGTCCAGCCAGCGGCGCTGCGCGGCATCCAGCCGCTTCCTCGCGGCAGGCAGGCGGCGCGCGTCGGTGGCCTCGATGGCGACGAGGTGGCGGGGAGCGGACGAACGGTCGATCAGGGCGGACATGGCATTACCTTCGGCGGACGCGGCGCGCAAACGCCAATGATGCGCCGATGCCGTCGCGGGGTCACGCCGTGGCGTGGGTTTCCAGCCAGTCGGCCAGCTCGCCGAGGTCGCGCAGTTCGAGTTCGGGTGCGGGCCCCAGCGCGGCGGGCCATGCCTCGCCGTGGCGATTGATCCAGACCGCGCGCAGGCCGGCGCGGCGTGCGCCGGCCACGTCGTGCTCGGGATCGTCGCCCGCGTGCAGCACTTCGTCCGGTGCCACGCCGAACTGCGTCACGGCGGCGAGGAAGATGCGCGGGTCGGGTTTGGCCACGCCGACGTCGCGCGAGCAGACGTGGTGGGCGAAGTGCGCCTGCACGCCGGTGCGGGCGAGGTCGGCATTGCCGTTGGTGAGGCTGGCCAGCGGCCAGCGCGCGGCGAGGCGCCTGAGCGCGGGCAGGCTGTCGGGCCAGGGCTCCACCGCGTTGCGCGCGGCGAAGTAGATCTCCCACAGCGTGTCCAGCGGCGGGTCGGCGATGCCGCAGGCGGCGAAGACCTGTTGCTGGGTGAGCCGGCGCTGGGTGGTGAAGTCGTGGGCGAGGTCGGGGCGTTCCGCCGCCACTTGCGCGCGCAGCTCGCGCATGGCCGTGATCGGCCATGCGCGGGCCACATCGGGCCAGTGCTCGCGCAGGTAGTCGTCCACCGCCCGGTCCGCCAGTTCCAGGGCCGGCAGCACCGGCCACAGGGTGTCGTCGAGATCGAGCGTGATGGCGCGGATCGGCACGATGCTGGACAGGCTCTCAGTCGCGGCTGACCCGCAGCGACTGGCCGAGCCTGATGCTGTCGTTCTTGAGGTGGTTCCAGTCGCGCAGGTCGGTCACGGTCACGCCCTGCTTCTTGGCGATGCCGGACAAGGTGTCGCCCTTGACCACGGTGTAGGTCTTGGTCGCGCCGCCGGTGGAGGCCCTGGCGTCGGCATCGCGCCTTTCCATCGCGGCGTGGGCGGCCAGGGTGTGCTCCGAGGTCGGCGCCACGGCGGCGGCCGCGGCGTAGCTGGCGCCCGGCGCGGCGAGCGGCGGCTTGGCCGAGGAGGCGGTCGATTCGCCGTAGACCTTGTTGCGGCGTGCCTCGTTCATCGACACCAGCCCGGCGCCGTCCTGGTACGGCAGCACCGAGTGGTCGCGCAGCACGGCCTTGGCCTTGTCGGTCTGCAGGAAGTCGAGGAAGGCCTGGGTCTGCGCCGCCTTCGGGCTGTTCGGGTTGGTCACCAGGAACAGCGGGATGTACAGCGGATAGCTGCCGTCGGCGATGTTCGCCACGGTGGGCGCCACGCCGTCGATCGGGATCGTGCGCAGCTTGGGGTTGCCTGCCACGTTGCTCAGTGTGGACACGCCCAGGCCGTTCGGATTCAGCGCGATGCCTTCCTCCAGCGCCTTGGTGTTGAGGTACAGGCGCGGCGCGGAGATCTGCTGGTCGCCGCGGCCGTACAGCAGGCTGCGCAGGCTGTATTCCACGCCGTCGTTGGGGCTGATCACCGCGTACAGGTCGATCGGCGCGTCGCGGCCGCCCACGTCCTTCCAGTTGGTGATCTTGCCGAAGTAGATCTCGTGCAGCTGGCGCAGGGTCAGGCTGCGCACCGGGTTGGCCGGATTGGTGATCATCGCCAGGCCATCCCAGGCCACCGGGGTGAACGTGAGCCGGCTGTCCTCGGGGCTGCCGTCGCTGGGACGCGCGCTGCCGGCGATGTCGGCCGTGCCGGCGGCCACCGCATCGATGCCCGAGGCGGTGTTGAACGGCTGCAGCTCGACGCGGCCGTGGCCTTCCTGCTCCCAGAGCTTGGCCATCTCCGTGACCACGCCGTGCGCGGTGGTGACGTCGCCGCGCCAGATCAGCGCAGGCCCCTTGCTCTTGGCGGTCTTGTGGTGGACGGGGTGATGGGTCGTCTTGGCGACGGCGGGTGCGACGAGGCAGGCGCCGAGCAGGAGGGCGGACAACAGGCGGACAGCACGAACGGACATGATGACGGAGAACCCCGACAAAGGATGGGTGACGGAAAAAAGGATGGGTGGTGGCAAGGAGTAAGGGTGGCGGCGCGTGATCCCGGCCGGCGCAGGCGGTGGATGCTCGCAGGATATTTCATCGGCCTGAACAGAAAACATCAAGCGCGTTCATGCGCTTGTGCGACGCAGGCGCGTCCGTACGGGTGCGTTCCGTCATGCCGTACCGTGCGAAGGCTGGCGGCCGGGCGCCGCATCCCCACCCAGCCTTGCCCCGACGCAGGGGGAGGTGGGAATGGCCGAGGTCGGCGACCACGGGTCGTCCCGATTGGCATCGTGTCCCGGCTTGCCGCGCCGGCTCCCTCCCCTGCGTGCCGCGGGAGAGGGTCGGGGTGAAGCCAGCGCGCGCGACCGGGTCGCGGCCGCCATCGGGTCATTGAATCAGCACGTAGTGCGTGCCGTCGTCATCGGCCACCACCAGCACCAGCTGGCGCGGCCGCGTGCCCGCGAGTTCGCGCAGCATGCGCAGGCCGGTGATGCGCATGTTGCCCACGCCGATCACGACGTCGCCTTCGCCGAGCCCGGCGGCGGCGGCGCGGCTGTTCGGCTGCACCGCGCTCACCGCCACGCCGTACATGCCCTGGCTGCGCTCGCCCTGACCCAGTTCGCTGAAGGTGACGCCGGCCAGGCGCGGATCGAGGCTGGCGCCGTCGAGGCTGGCGATCTTCTCCGGCCGCAGCACGGCGCTGACCTCGCGCGCCTTGCCGTCGTGCAACACGCCCAGCTTCACCGTGCTGCCCACCGGCATCAGGCCTTCGGTGTTGCGCAGCTCGTCGACGTCGCGCAGCGGCTTGCCGTCGATCGTGGTGAGCACGTCGCCGGGCTGCAGGCCGGCCTGTTCGGCGGGCGAGCCCGCGTTGACGCCGGTGACCACCACGCCCTTGTCCTGCGCCAGGTTCAGCAGGCGCGCGATGCGCGGGGTGATGTCCTGCGACTGCAGGCCCAGCGTGCCGCGCTGCACCTTGCCGTGCGCGATCAGCTGCTGCATCACCTCGCTGGCGAGATTGCTGGGGATCGCGAAGCCGATGCCCACGTTGCCGCCCGAGGGCGAGAAGATCATGGTGTTGATGCCCACCAGCTGGCCGCGCAGGTTCACCAGCGCGCCGCCGGAGTTGCCGGGGTTGATCGAGGCGTCGGTCTGGATGAAGTTCTGGTAGCCCGAGCCGCCCAGGCCCGAACGGCCCAGCGCGGAGACGATGCCTGACGTCACCGTCTCGCTCAGCCCGAACGGCTCGCCCACCGCCACCACGAAGTCGCCCACGCGCAGCCTGGAGGAATCGGCCAGTGGCAGCGCCTGCAGGCCGGGCGCGTGGATCTGGATCACCGCCACGTCGGTGTCGGGATCGGTGCCGACCAGCTTCGCCTTGTAGGTGCGGCCGCCCTGCAGGGTCACCGTGATGTCGTCGGCGCCGCCCACCACGTGGTTGTTGGTGAGGATGTAGCCCTTCGCCGCATCCACCACCACGCCCGAGCCCAGGCTCTGCTCCACCCGCTCGCGCGGCACCGCGGGCAGGCCGAAGAACTGGCGGAACACCGGGTCGTCGAAGTACGGGTTGCGCACCTGCACCCGGGTCTTGCTGGAGATGTTCACCACCGCCGGCGTCACGTGTTCCAGCATCGGCGCCAGCGAGGGCATCGCCTGGTCGTCCACCGCAGGCGGCATCGCGGCGCGGCTGGTGGCGGGCAGGGCGACGCCGAGGCACAGCGCGAATGCGCTGGCGAGCCATGGCGTGAAACGCGGGGGACGGGATGCCATCGGACTCCTCCTGGCGTATGCGGAAACGGCGCGCCTTCGACTGCCGGCGAGGCGTGGTGGTTCCCCGCGGCCGAGGTGGTCTCCGGAACGCTCGCGCCACTTTACATCGGACTTTGCCGGGGGTAACTTGCCACCTGTTCGCGACCACAACATCTTGTGTCTCTCCGCGAGCGATCGGACTAGCACTGGTGGGGCGGATCGCCTTGCGGGGGCGGCTCCGGCAAGCGCTCCCGAAGTGGCGCTGCCGGCGCGGATCGACAACAACGACAGCAGCCAAAAACGACAAGGCCGCAAGGCCGCACTGGGAGGTCAGGAAGCCAATGAGCACAGCGCGTGCGCCAGTCACGGGTTCGGAATTGCAACGCGACGCCGCCACGGCGATCCCGCTGCAGCCTGCCTCGCAGGACATCTGGGACAAGAAGTACCGTCTGCGCACCAAGGCCGGCGAGCCGGTCGATGCCGACATCGACGGCACCTGGCAGCGCGTCGCGCGTGCCCTGTCCGAAGTGGAAGCCACGCCCGAGCTGCGCGAGCACTGGAACGAGCGCTTCCTGTGGGCGCTGCGCCGCGGCGCGATCCCGGCCGGCCGCATCACCTCCAATGCCGGCGCGCTGGAGCACAAGCCCGCCACCTCCACGATCAACTGCACCGTGTCCGGCACCATCCGCGACTCGATGGACGACATCCTGGAGAAGGTGCACGAGGCGGGCCTCACGCTGAAGGCCGGCTGCGGCATCGGCTACGAGTTCAGCACGCTGCGCCCGCGCGGCGCCTACGTGTCGGGCGCGGGCGCGTACACCTCCGGCCCGCTGTCCTTCATGGACATCTACGACAAGATGTGTTTCACCGTGTCGTCCGCCGGCGGCCGCCGCGGCGCGCAGATGGGCACGTTCGACGTCAGCCATCCCGACGTCAAGGAATTCATCCGCGCCAAGCGCGAGGACGGCCGCCTGCGCCAGTTCAACCTCTCGCTGCTCGTCACCGACGGCTTCATGCAGGCGGTGGAGCACGACCAGGACTGGCCGCTGGTGTTCCCGGTGCACGTCAAGGAGCGCGACGAGGTCGACCTCGACGATCCCGCCAAGGTGGTGTGGCGCGAGTGGCCCACCCACGAGAACTACGTCGACCGCGAGGACGGCCTGGTCGCCTGCAAGATCTACGGCCACATCCGCGCGCGGCACCTGTGGGACATGATCATGGTCTCCACGTACGACTACGCGGAGCCCGGCTTCATCCTGATCGACAAGGTCAACGAGATGAACAACAACTGGTGGTGCGAGCACATCCGCGCCACCAATCCCTGCGTCACGGCCGACACCTGGGTGCAGACGTCCGCGGGCCCGCGCCAGGTCGGCGACCTGCTCGGCCATGGCTTCATGGCACGCGTGGACGGTGTCGACCACGCCACCGGCGCCGAGGGTTTCTTCCGCACCGCGACCAAGCCGGTGCTGGCGCTGCAGACCGAGGAAGGCCACCGCCTGCGCCTCACCGAAGATCACCGCGTGCGCCGCGTCTCGCGGATGACCCGCTGGAACGTCGAGACCGAATGGTGCGCCGCCGGCGCGCTGCAGCCGGGCGACCGCGTGCTGCTGAACGACCACCGCGCCAACGCGCAGTGGCCCGGCGCGCTGAGCGCCGAACAGGGCTACCTGCTCGGCATGCTGGTCGGCGACGGCACGTTGAAGAACGAGGCGGCCGTGCTGTCGGTATGGCCGCAGGCCGCCGCGGTGAATGGCGCTGCCGACAACGGCGCGCGCGCGCTGATGGCCGAAGCCCTGCGCTGCATGCAGGCGTTGCCGCATCGCGCCGATTTCGCCGGATGGTCGGAAGTGGCCGGCCGCGGCGAATTCCGCATGAAGTCCGCCGCGCTGCGCGACCTCGCCTTCGGGTTGGGCATGCGCGTGGGCGACAAGGCGATCACCCCGGCGCTGGAACAGGCGTCGAGCGAGGCCTGTCGCGGCTTCCTGCGCGGCTTCTTCGACGCCGACGGTTCGGTGCAGGGCAGCCACGCCAAGGGCGTCTCGGTGCGCCTGGCGCAATCGGATCTGCCGCGGCTGGAAGCGGTACAGCGCATGCTGCTGCGCCTGGGCATGCCCTCGCGCATCTATCGCGACCGGCGCGCCGCCGGCGAAAGCCGGTTGCCGGACGGCCACGGCGGCACCCGTGCCTACACCACCCAGCCCCAGCACGAGCTGGTCGTCGCTGGCGAGTCGCTGCAGCGCTTCGCCGAACTGATCGGTTTTGCCGACGCCGACAAGGCCGCACGCCTCAAGGCCGCCCTGTCCGGCTACAAGCGCACCCTCAACCGCGAGCGCTTCGTCGCCACCGTGGCCTCGCTGCAGGCCGACGGCGTCGAGGACGTCTACGACGTGCAGGTGCCCGGCATCAACACCTTCGACGGCAACGGCCTGCACGCCCACAACTGCGGCGAGCAGCCCTTGCCGCCGTATGGCTCCTGCCTGCTCGGCTCGATCAACCTCACCACCTTCGTGCGCGATCCGTTCGGGCCGAAGGCGCGCTTCGACTGGGACGAGTACCGCGAGGTGGTGAAGATCTTCACCCGCATGCTCGACAACGTGGTGGAGATCAACGGCCTGCCGCTGCAGCAGCAGCGCGACGAGATCATGGGCAAGCGCCGCCACGGCATGGGCTACCTCGGCCTCGGTTCCACGATCGCCATGCTCAAGCACCGCTACGGCAGCGCCGAGGCGGTGGCCTTCACCGAGGACGTCTCGCGCGAGATGGCGGTGGCCGGCTGGGAAGTGGCGCTGGACCTGGCCAAGGAGAAGGGCCCCGCGCCGATCCTCGCCAGGGACTACACCGTCACCGGCGACATGCTGCGCCGCCGCCCGGAAATGGCGGCCGACGGCTGGAAGGTCGGCGACCAGATCCCCGGCCGCGTGCTGCACGCGAAGTACAGCCGCTACATGCAGCGCGTCGCCGAGGTGGCGCCGAACCTGGTGGCGCAGCTCGCCGAGACCGGCGCACGCTTCACCCACCACAGCTCGATCGCGCCCACCGGCACCATCTCGCTGTCGCTGGCCAACAATGCCTCCAACGGCATCGAACCCAGCTTCGCCCACCACTACTCGCGCAACGTGATCCGCGAAGGCAAGAAATCGAAGGAAAAAGTAGAGGTCTACAGCTACGAGCTGCTGGCCTACCGCGCGCTGATCAACGCGAACGCGATGCCGTTCTCCGACGATCCGCAGACCAGGCTGCCGGACTACTTCGTGGCCGCCGACGACATCAGCCCGAAGCAGCACGTGGACATCCAGGCCGCCGCGCAGAAGTGGGTCGATTCGTCGATCTCCAAGACCGCGAACGTGCCCACCGACTACCCCTACGAAGACTTCAAGGACATCTACTTCTACGCCTACAAGCAGGGGCTGAAAGGCTGCACCACCTTCCGCTTCAACCCCGCCGCCTTCCAGGGCGTGCTGGTGAAGGAAGCCGACCTTGCCAGCACCCTCTACCACTTCGAACTGGAGGACGGTAGTGTTATCGAACTTCGAGGCAATGAAGAGGTGGAATACGACGGCGAGCTGCACACCGCGGCCAACCTGTTCGATGCCTTGAAGGAAGGGTATTACGGCAAATTCTGACCCGTATCCACGACGCCACGATCACCGCCCGAGGGGAACACCTGCATGTCCATCGATACCGAAGTCGAAGTGAAAGAGACAGTCACGCCGGACGCCCCTGCGGCCCCGGTGATCGCCGCCCCGATCGCCGCCGCGCCTGCGCCGGCCGCACCGGCGGCAGCGCCGAAGAAGGCCGCGAAGAAGCCGGCCAAGAAGAAGGCTGCAGCAAAGAAGCCTGCCGCCAAGAAGGCGGCGGCGAAGAAGGCCCCGGCCAAGAAGGCCGCCGCGAAGAAGGCGGTCAAGAAAGCCGTGAAGAAGGCGGCTGCCAAGAAGACGGCGAAGAAGGCCGTCAAGAAGGCCGCCGCCAAGAAGGTGGCGAAGAAAGCCGCCAAGAAAGTCGTGAAGAAGGCCGCCGCCGCGAAGAAGGCGGTGAAGAAGGCCGCGAAGAAGGTTGCCGGCAAGGCGAAGAAAGTCGCCAAGAAGGCCGCAAAGAAGGTCAGCAGCAAGAAGACGGCGAAGAAAGCCGCTCCCAAGAAGACAGCCAAGAAGGCTGCCGTGAAGAAGGCCGCCAAGGCGGTCAAGAGGTCCACTGCCAGCAAGAAGGCGAGCGTCAAGTCGGCGAAGAAACCCGCCGCCAAGAAGGCCGCCCGCAAGAAGTAAGTCCCGAAACAGCCGGCCCGGCCACGCGCCGGGCCGGCTGTGCTTTCTCAATGCCCCGGGCTTATGGTTCGTCATCCCGGGGAAGGCCGGGATCCAGTGACTTTCGTCGTGCTGCGGAGACACTGGATTCCGGCCTTCGCCGGAATGACGAGCTATGGAAGTCGACAGGCTCGGGCATGGCAAGCTCTCCACGCGCCGCGCGCCGCCATCAACCAGGAAAGAACACCCCCATGGCGATCAAGATCGAAAAGAAGATCAAGGGCTACAACGTCGTCAAGTCCGAGGACAAGGCCGCGCCCGCCGCCGCACCCGAAACCAAGGCCAAGGCCGCCGAGCCCAAGCAGGCCGAAGTCATCCAGATGCACGAGAGCCTGGAGCGTCCCGAGACGCTGATCGGCTCCACCTTCAAGATCAAGTCGCCGCTGTTCGAGCACGCGCTGTACGTCACCATCAACGACATCGTGCTCAACGCCGGCACCAGGCACGAGCAGCGCCGCCCCTTCGAGATCTTCATCAACTCGAAGAACATGGACCACTTCCAGTGGATCGTGGCGCTCACCCGCATCCTCTCCGCCGTGTTCCGCAAGGGCGGCGACGTCACCTTCATCGTGGAGGAGCTCAAGGCCGTGTTCGACCCGCGCGGCGGCTACTTCAAGGCCGGCGGCGTCTACATGCCCAGCATCGTCGCCGAGATCGGCGGCGTGATCGAGCAGCACATGAAGAACATCGGCCTCATCCACGACCCCGAGATGAGCGACAGCCAGCGCGCGCTGATCGCCGAGAAGCGCGCCGCCTACGAGGCGGCCAGCGCTAAAAAAAACTCTGACGCCGGCGCCAGCTCTCCCGTAGGAGCGGCTTCAGCCGCGACCACACCCGCCGAATCCGAAGCCGGCAGCTTCCCGCCCGGCGCCACGCTCTGCCACAAGTGCAACACCCAGGCGCTGGTGCTGATGGACGGGTGCCAGACTTGCCTGAATTGCGGGTATAGCAAGTGCGGATAACCCCTGGTATTTAAGAACCGGGGTAAATAAGAAAAGCGGCGCAATTGCCGCTTTTTTTGTTTATGGCTGCGGATGTGAATGTCGTTGGTTGGCCGGGCTTCCCCTGAACCGCCCCGGGTTTGCCGGAGGCCGTTGGTTTTGAGTCACGCCGGTTCGCGCGGCTCGCGCTTGGGTTGATAGAAATCGGCTTCGGTCTGCGGTATGCAGCCGAGCTTGGCGGCCACCGACTGGATCGTGGCCCACTCCGACGGATGATCAGGCTGATGCTCCCGCACCATCCGTACGGCTCGCTCCCGGACTTCCTTCGAATATTTCTGCTTCGTCATGGCTCCCATCCTCTCAAGGTTGGACGCCTCCGACAAAGCCGGAGCGGTTCACTGTTGGCAACACTGTGGAATCAGGCGCCCATTGCCGCCAGTGCAGCCGCGGCCCGTTCGAGTCCGCCAAGAACGGTCTCGGCGACACGCCGGGAGAAATCCCGTGGCAGCTGTGCCTGCGCCTCGGCGATGACCGCTGGCGTGCGCGCCAGGATGTCCTCGATGACCGGCTCGGCGTTCGGTGCATAACCGACTTTCTGCGCGGTGCTGTCGAAGTGCCGGCGCCGGATGGCGTGCATCGTGTAGTGCTTGTTCTTGCCGGGCAGTGCCATCGCCAGCTTGATCTCGCGAGACGACCATTGGTGAGGGCCGTCACCGAGCACGGGATAGGCCGACATCACGTCGTACAGGCGGGTCAGCCGGAAGCGGCCGCGCGGCAGGATCTGGATGCTGAAGTTCTTGGCATGGCCGTCCGGTGCGCGCAGAAGCCAGAACAGCACCTGCGCGGCCATCAGCGTCCTCATGTCGGCCTCGGCGTCCACCGACTGCCGCAGGGTGGTGAACAGGGCCTTGAGTCCTGGGCCGCCCTCGTTTTCATACTTGCGCAGCGGCGAGCAGCCCTCCACCTGGCAGAAGTCCTCCTGCGGCAGTCGCATCAGCCACCGGCCGTCGGGCGCAACGCGCCGGTCGAAGCGCTCGACGACGAGCACGCGCTGTTTGCCGAAGGTTGCGATGCGGGCGTCGGCGACCTTCAGCCCGTAGGCCTTGAGTAGCCGCAGGCACAGCCACTCGTTGTCGACCGAGGTGGTGAAATCGGCCTGCCGTCCACCCACCCGGCCGAGCGGGAGCTTGAAGATATGGCTGGTGGGCGTCGCGCCGTGCGGCGCCAACCACTGCCCGTCCCACCACAGGAACGCGGTTTTCTCCTGGGCGCCGGCCAGGGAAATGCGAAAGTCCGCGTCGGGATCACTACCGGCGCCGAAGGCGCGCGGGGACACTGTCTCGATCAGATGTCGTTCGATGGCCTCCTCGGACAAGGGCGTACCTTCGATGCGGTCGAAACCCTCCGGTGTCTCGTTCTCGCCCAGGATCTGCACCGCGCCCACGCAGTCGCGGCCGATGGCCTTGAGGAGGTCGAAGGGGTCGGTCGATCCGGTGCGGAAGCGCTCGGCGACGCGCTTGCGGATGGTGTCGCTGTCGGGCAGGAGGTTGGCGAAGTAGTTGGCGACCTTCTCGCCTTTGAGCGGCAGGTTGTGCAGGTTGAAGGGCAGTGACAGGGACAGCGGGCGACCGAGGGCGGCGGCAGCCCATTCCGCGTCGTAATGCAGCTCCATCTCCCCGCGCGTGGGGATCGTCCAGCGCCCGACGCGCACGCCGTTGGTCCAGAGCGACAGGCTGCGGCTATGCGAACGGCGGCCCATGTCACCAGTCCGCCTGCACACCGGAGGATGCACGGCCGCCATGCGTGCCGACGGCCAATTCCAAGCCTAGCGCCGAGCACCACGCCAGCAACTGCCCAACGCTCAAGTCATGGGGATTCTGTTCCAGATGGGATATCCGCGACTGGCTCAGGCCGATGCGGTCGGCCAAGGCCGACTGGGTCATACCCCTGGCCTTGCGGGCGGCCTGCAGCATCGATCCCAACTGCGAAGGAGTGACCAGGACATGGGGTGATGGTGGCATGGCGAAATACCCGGATTGCGAATAAATGGAATTTATTCTTAAATCAGATATTCGTCAAATATGCGCACATCGGATAAATCCGGTGACGCCCTCGACCGAGCAGGGCGTCACGCCGCATGACAGGCGTCCGTCAATGCGTCGCTGTCTGCCAGCAGCCAGGCCAACAGGACACCAGTTCCTTGGTCAGCCAGCTCACCATCGCCGAAGTCCGACCCGTATCTCGGCTGCAGGAAGCGATTCGTGGAAGGGAACTGCTTTTGGTGGAGGTCTGCCGTGCCCCGCAGTTCACTGCTCGCAGAGAAAGGCCACCAGGCTGGCGCGACGCTTCGCGGTGAGTCCGCGTATGGCCGTGATCACGCGGCGCTCCTGCGGTGACAGCGCCTCGTAGCCGGAGGCCTGCTCGCCGATCCGCCGCGAGGCCGTCTCGCGCCCCATCGCCAGCCAGTCCAGGCTGCAGCGGTATTCCCCGGCCATCTCGATCAAGCGCGACAGTTCCGGCAGGGCGCGTCCGGCGAACCACAGCCTGGCCGTTTCGCGGGCCACGCCGAAATGCGTGGCCACCGCGACCACGCGTTGGCGGCCGCCGGGCACGCCCGCCTCGTCGCAGGCATGCTGCAGACGGCTGGCGAAGGCGACATATGGCGCGGAACGGGGCATGCGGACCAGGAAGTACAACGGGGACCCAAGCCATTCTTGCAAGCCGGCCAAGCGCGTTTGACAAGTTATGCTTGCAAATACAAATTTGAATTGCTATTCTGCAAGCCTGGCGTGACGCTGTGCCGGTCGGGGCCGATGTTGCTCCTGGTCCATGTGCGCGTGAACGGCTTTGGCGCGGGTACGCCAATGCGGATCGGTACGGGGAGTGCCCCTGCCTGAGGGTGGGGCAGTCAGCAGCGAACCATCCAATCGCGGTTTTCGCAGGGGAAAAACATGCAAGGCAATCGAAGAGGCCGTCTGGTCGCGGCGGGCGTGTCTGCGCGCCTTGTTCATCGGCCTGACTGCGAGCGACCGGATTGGCAGCGACGACCGGCGGCGATCCGCACCGGGAGTGGCGGCGACGGCGGGCGTTCCTGGCTGGTGACACCGTGCCGCCAGTGCGCGCCGTAAGCCGGGCTGATCGCGCCGAACGATCTTGCCCAGCCTGACACGCAGTCAAACCCGCGTGCCGGCAGGGCCAATCAAGGAGAGAAACGCAGCATGAAGACAATCACGCTACGCAATGCCATTTCCATCGCCTTGCTCGTCGCCGCTCCCGGCGTGAGCGAATGGGTCGTGGCCCAGGACGCCACGAGGGACACGGCCGCGCAGGGCAGGGCGCCCGTGACCGACACATCGGGCAAGACGCACTCGAAGAAATCGGCCGACAAATCCACAGCACCAGCGGCCACCAACCTGCAGACCGTCACGGTCACCGGCACCCGCATCCGCGGCGGCATCACGCCATCGCCGGTGATCACCATCGACAGTGAACAGATCCAGCAGGAGGGCTTCACCGACCTCGGCGAGGTGATCCGCAGCGTGCCGCAGAACTTCTCCGGAGGGCAGAACCCGGGCGTCGTCGGTGGGGCCGAAGGCGGTGGCATCGCCAATCAGAACATCTCCGGCGGCTCCTCTCTCAATCTGCGAGGCCTAGGGCCCGACGCCACTCTCACGTTGCTTGATGGCCGGAGGCTTGCATACAGCGGCTTTGTGCAGGCGGTCGATATCGATGCGATTCCGGTCGACGCGGTGGATCGCATCGAGATCATTCCAGATGGGGCTTCGGCCATCTACGGATCCGATGCCGTGGGTGGTGTGGGCAACGTGATACTGAAGCGTGACTACAACGGCGTGACACTCGGTACACGCTACGGCGGCGCGACTGACGGTGGCCTGATCACTCACGAATACACCGCCGCCGCAGGCACCAACTGGTCCACCGGCGGCTTGATCGCGACCTGGAAGAAGTCCGCAGGGGATCCGATCTATTCCGACCAGCGCGACTACACCCGGGACCTGTCCACGCCGACGACGCTCTACCCGCAGAACGCCCTACGTAGTGGACTGCTCAGCATCCATCAGGCGATGGGCGATCTCGTCGAACTGCAACTGGATACCTTCAGGACCGAACGCGAGCAGCTCAGCTACTACACGGCGATCCCGACCCAGTTCTATCCGGCCACCGCGAAGACGACAACGACCTTTGTATCGCCCAGCGCCGAGGTATCGCTGCCGAACGACTGGACGATGTCCCTGGCGGGAACCTGGGGCAAGGACGACACCATCTCGGGGTTGTCGATAGGCGGCCGTGCGACGGGGCGGTTGACGCTGGTGGCCCGCGACCTGTATCGCAACAAGAGCCGCGCGTATGAGCTGGGGGCCGAAGGCCCGCTGTTCGCGTTGCCTGGCGGAGATGCGCGACTGGCGGTGGGAGCGGGGTACCGGACGAACACGTTCCTGCAAGGCAGTCTCGTCAGGGGAACGGTCAGCGCCGATGGAGACGACAGCAGTCGCTTTGTCTATGCGGAACTCAACCTGCCGCTGATTGGGGCGGACCAGGCCGTTCCCGGCATGAGGCGGCTGGCATTGACCGCCGCCGTGCGAAGGGAGGATTACGCCAGTTTCGGCAGTGTCACCACGCCGAAACTGGGTGTGATCTATGGTCCCGGTACCGACTTCTCGCTGAAGGCTTCCTGGGGCAAGTCCTTCAAGGCGCCGACGTTGCTGCAGCGCTATCAAACCCAGTCCGCCTATCTGTACCCAGCCGCCGCGGTGGGCGGCAAGGGGTACACGGACGATGCGACAGTGCTGATCCCTTATGGCGGAAATCCCGATCTGCGGCCCGAGCGGGCGCGTACCTGGAGCGCTTCGATTGTGTTCCATCCCGAGGCGCAGCCTGCGCTCGAGGCGGAATTGGGATGGTTCGACATCGACTTTACGGGCCGCATAGCGCAACCGCTTGTCTATCAGGCGCAAGCGTTGAGCAACCCCGCCTACGCACAGTTCATCAACTATGCGCCGACGGCCGGCGAGCAGGCCGCCATTCTTGCGAACTCGGTGTTCAGCAATTTCACCGGTGCTCCCTACGATCCGGCCAAGGTCGTTGCGATCGCCTTCAACCGATACGCGAACACGGTCGCCCAACACGTCCAGGGGCTCGATCTCTCGGGGTCGTACCTGGCCGATCTTGACCATGGACGGCTGGCGATCCGCGGATCGCTCAGCTGGCTGGACAGTGCGCAGCAGACCACGGCGGCGGACCACATGCGCGATCTGTCGGGCACCTTGTTCTATCCGGCCAGGATCCATGGCCGCGTCGGCGCCATCTGGAGCGAAGGCGGTTTATCTGCCTCGACCTTCGTCAACTACGTCAGCGGCGTGACCAACACGGTGGATGGTCGCAAGTCGGGATCGTTCCCCACCGTCGACGTCACGTTGCGTTATCTCACGGGCCAGGACCGGGGCGCCTTCTCGGGCCTCGAGTTTGCGCTGTCGGTGACGAACCTCTTCGATCGTCCGCCCCCGTTGTATGCGCCGGCCATCAACAACCCGCCTTACGACTCGACCAACTACTCGGCCATCGGGCGATTCGCGAGTGTCAGCGTGGCCAGGCACTGGTGATACCGCCTTCCCATTCGGAGCAACTGCCATGCATAGATCGCAAAAGGGCGGAGGAGCCGCTGTCCGCGCCATGAAGCTCGTCGCCATCCCGCTCATGCTGCTGGGTGGGATGGCCGGCCTGCACGCCCGGGAGCCGATTTCTCCGCGGCGCCTTATCGAAGTGGTCGATATCAGTGGTCCCGTGGTATCGCCGGACGGCCGGTTCCTTGCGTTCCGGACTGAGCAGGCGGCGGTGGAACGCAACACCTACGATTCGGAGTGGTACACCCAGGCAATGGACGGAAATACTCCGGCCCACAGGGTGGGCGAGGGTGGTGTCCCGCTACGCAGTTCGGCAGGGCTGTCGCTGCCTGCCCATGCCGTGTGGTCGCCGGATGGGCGATGGATCTACTACCGGGCGCTCATGGACGGAATAGTGTCCGTCTGGCGTGCCGCCGCCGACGGTTCGGGCGCGAAGCAGGTCACCATCGATCCTGCGGATGTGCGGGATTTCTCGCTCAGCGGGGATGGCGGGACGCTCAGGTACAGCGTGGGTGCCACGCGTGCCGAGGTCATCGCGGCGGAGCAATCGGAATACGAGCACGGTATTCATGTCGACAGCTCGGTACCTGTCGGCCAGGGCAACTTGTTCCACTCCGGCGATGTCGGAGGCCGGCTCGTGACACAACGCCTGGACGTCAAGGGTGATGGGTTTGCCCGCGTTCCGTTGCTTTCCGATATGCCGGACCGCTGGAAGGCGATCGATCTGGCAACCGGAAAGACAAGAGACCTTGCGCCATCCGAGGTGCCATCGCCCGTAACCATCGCTTCGGTGTTGCCGGAAGGGGTGCCTAGGCCATGGAGGTATGCGCTCGACGCTGCGAATCATCGTGTTGCCTTGCTGACGCGGGTGGGAGAGCAGGGGGACATGGTGCGAAAGCCGAATGTCGAGTTGTCTGCGGTGCTGGGCAAGCCTGCCCGGCCGATCAAGTGCCAGGCCAAGTTGTGTGTCGACAAGGCGATATCGGGCGTTCAATGGCGACCAGGCGGCGACGAGGTGGTCTTTACGGTGACCGACCCGGCAGAAGGTATGGCCCAGTCCATTTACCGCTGGAACGTGAAGAGCGGCGAGGTGACACAGGTTGTGCGTTCCGCTGGCCTGCTCAATGACGGACAGCGATACGGCCTTGAGGACGTCGGCTGCGGCATGTCATCCGCGGCGCTGGCCTGTGTCGCCGCCGATGCCAACCATCCGCCGCGCGTCGAGAGAGTGGACTTGGAAACGGGGAAGCGCCAGGTGCTGTTCGATCCGAATGCGGCGCTCGCGGCCGACGTTGCGGCCGGCACGCCCGTGAAGCTGCTTCGTTGGAAGGATGCCAGTGGCAGGTTGTTCACCGGGCAGTTCTTTGCCGCACGCAGGACAGGGAATGGGCCGCCGCCCCTATTCGTCGCGTATTACCTCTGCCCGGGATTCCTGCGTAGCGGATATGGCGGTGAGTGGCCTTTGGCGACATTTGCGGAACAGGGGATTTCTGCGTTGTGCATCAACTACGGGCCGTTCTACTTCGACGCGGTCCGGCGGTACGACGAGGGGCTGTCGGCGGTCAAGAGCGCGGTGGACATGTTGGCGTCGTCCCGCGAAATCGACCGGACCCGGGTCGGCATGGGTGAGTTGAGTTTCGGCACCGAGGTGACGATGTGGACGGCATTCAATTCCGATCTTCTCGCCGCGACTTCGATCACGGGCGCCGTGCTTTCGCAAAGCATGTACCTGGACGGCAGTCTGAAAGGCAAGGAGTTCATATCGCGCGCGCGGAAGGTTTGGCAACTCGGATCGCTCGATGAGACGCCGCAGCAGTGGCATCGAATCGGGCTGCAGTTCAATCTGGGCAAGATGCGGGTGCCCGTTCTGATGCAGGTGCCCGAGCAGGAATACGAATGGTTGCTCGACTCGGCCATTCCGCTGATGCTGGAACATAAGGCCGATCTCTACGTGTTCCCCAGCGCACCGCACTTCAAGTTCCAGCCGAAGCAATTGTTGGCCGCGAACGAGAGGAACGTCGACTGGTTCAGATTCTGGTTGCAGGGTTACGAAGATCCCGACCCGGAAAAGCGCGGCCAATATGCGCTCTGGCGTGAAATGAAGGCGCATGTGTCCAGTCGAGGAGATGGCATTGCCGACCGGCACGCTAACAGGCCTGGTGACGCACCCAATTCTCGGCCGTGAACAACGAGAGCACGCGAGTGAAGGACTTGTCGCGTGGTGGAAGCTCTGCCTCGAAAAAGCGTGTCAACGCATCGGCATCCAGCAGATGCTGGTCGTTCAGGCCGCCCGACAGCAGAGTCTCGCGGATCTGATTCTTGTTGCGCTTGAATACGGCGCCAAGATAGCCGACGAAAGACCCTTTGCTTCTGCGGTTGAGGATGTCTGGTGGAAGCACGTCGGCGAATGCGGCTCTGGCGGCAACCCGGTTGTGTCCGCCGGATATCGACATCCAACTGGGCACCCTGAGACAGGCCTCGACGACGGGCTGAGAAAGAAGAGGCATGCGGATCCAGCAGTTCTCGCCTCGATAGACGATGTCCCGGAAGAGCTGGTTGCTGGCGAGATCGACGATTCTTTCCCAGTCGCCAGGCAGCATTCCTTTCGGGGCATCGAACCACGGGTGGGCTTCTGCTGGTGCGATGAAGAGGGATGGGTTCATGAATGTGCAGTCCGGCACACAGGCTGCCTTCGGTGCGCGGATCATTTTTCGAGCCGTCAGTCTTGCGGCCTTCCACATCGTGCATTGATGCAGGACGGACAGGTCCCTGATGGACGAAAGGCCGGCAATCACGCCACGCTCCCTGATTGCATCCGCAGCGGGGACCGCATTGGTCAGAAGGCCGAACACCGTGTCGCCGCCCGAGCCCGTGTAGGTGCTCGACGCCCCATGTCGCAAGGCCGCAGCTTCCATCGCGTGCGATACCGCGTACTGCAGGATGCCCATCCTTGGGGAGACGGCATCGGGGAAGGGCGCAACGTCACCGCAAGCAATATCGAGGTCAAGCTGCTCGGTTTGCAGATCTACGCCGAGACAAGCGGCCATCTGCCTGGCGTATTGGCGTTCGTCAGCGCCAGGTACCGGCGTTGCCAGGTTGTAGCAGGTCACCCGCGGCCCGGCGTTCTTCAGGCAGGCCGCGACGATGGAAGAATCGATTCCGCCCGACAGCTCCATGAGGATGGACTCGTCGACATCGGCCCAGGCGTGGACTACGGATGCCACGCTTGCCCGGATATCGGCGGCTGCGTCGACAAGATTCGTGTGCCGATGTCCCCGGGCGACGAATTTCCACGGCGACCAGTTCGGGTGCGTCGTGAGGTTCCTGGGGTCAATGGCCAGTGACGAACCCGGCAACAACTCGCAGATATCGGCGAATGCAGTGCGGCGTGTCTTGAGATTGGGGTAGGTCAGGCAGTGGATGAGGACATCCCAGTCGATCCGCTTTCGATAAAGATCGAGGCGTGTAGCCAGTGAGATGCCGGACGTGATGAAGCCCGAGCCATTGCGGAGCGAATAGATGCAGGGAACACCCCCGGATGGATCGCGGGTAAGGGTGATGCCGGTGCCATCTCTTTCGTCGGGTTGAACCAGGACGTACTCACCCCAGCAGTTCTCCGTAACGTGTTCGCGCAGACGCTTGTTGCTTGAGAACGTTGAGAGCCGCGCCATCGCATCGAATGGTGCGAACGTCCGGGAGAACAAATGCCCGATTGCGAATCCCCCGCCGGGTAACGGCTGGAATGGCGTTTCCGCCGCGAGAAAAAGCCTGATCGATCCCGAGGTGAAACGCTCGCGCATGTTGTCCATCTGCAACGCGGCTTCGATTTCGGTCAGGTTTGCGAGATTCCACCGACGGTTGACGTCCACGAGGGCGATGTAGCGGTAGCTCATCAGATCACCCGTATTGGTGTATGGGCCTTGGCGTGCCCGACCGTATCGTTAAGCACCAGGTCTCCGGCCTGTACCCAGCAATGCGCCGAGAATGGATCGGAGGTGACGCCGAAGACGATGCTTGCGTGAAGTTTCCGCCTGGCAAGGAACCTGACCATTGCGAGAGAGTCCAGCAGGCAGCGGGTTTCGACAGGCGTGCAGGCGCGTGCGAGCCTGAATTCTGCGGAAGTTTCGATCAGCAGCTGTTCGGCTGCTGCGGCGGAACGTTCGTCTGGCCTGAGGGCTGCCATCGAGTCGAGGATTTCCCGCAGAGGACGTGTTCTAAGTCGCCTGTGCATCGAGCAGGTTGCGATGAGCACCTCGACCAGTGCGCTGGGGCGAAGCTTGGCGGGGCAGGACTGTTCAAGGGCGCTTCGGGAGGCGCATTCGACCTTCACGGCCGCAATTCGATCTTGCGGGCCAGGAGTCCATACAAGGATATCTCGTTCTACCAGCTCGCTGACATCCACATCCCAGTTTCCGTTGGCGTACGCGGTGAAGGGATGTTCAAGGCGTATTGGCAAGCGGAAGTAGCGGTCGTTTCGAATATCCAGGAAGATGGGGTGGTCATCTACCCGGCAGAAAGACAGGCCATCGCGCAGCATGTAAGGCATGGTGGACTCATTGGCGAGAGAGGCGCACCTTTCGGTGCGCCTCGTTGGTTCAGTCCTCGGAGATCCCCGGCATGACATCAAGCCCGGTGGGCTCGATGATGCCGCCGGGGCCCTGCGTCTCGACACTGGCGACGCCGAGCTCGATGACATCGTCCTGCGCGTTGCTGCGGATGCTTTCGTTCGTGTCCATCTCAGTCT
The DNA here is from genome assembly GCF_040812275.1 of Rhodanobacter geophilus. Classification (NCBI taxonomy): domain Bacteria; kingdom Pseudomonadati; phylum Pseudomonadota; class Gammaproteobacteria; order Lysobacterales; family Rhodanobacteraceae; genus Rhodanobacter; species Rhodanobacter geophilus. The sequence continues at coordinate 38,517 of NZ_JBFOHL010000020.1, forward strand.
CCTGCGGTTGCGTCATGGCAGTCCCATGACGCGGGCAGCGTAGGAGCCGGGATTTTTGATTTTCAAATGATTATTGCGTTGTTATCTGGTAATTATTCCGGGAGCGCGATAGTCGTCACGCCATGCGGGCATGTTGCTTCGATGCCTCGTCGGTTGGTGCCCGCTAGTGCAGGTAATCGCTGCGGTCGTTCAGCAAGGCCACGATGCTTGGGACGAGCTGCTTCCGGCGTTCGTGGTAGCCGTGCAGGGCGGACTTCAGGGCCGGGATGTCGCGTGCCTGCCAGTGCCGGTTCAGTTCCGCAAGCTCTTCGAAGCCGTGATCGAGCAATCCTTGCTTGGCCCAACGTATCGGTGCCAGCCGGTCGTTGGTCTGCTTCACGGCCTGGTACAAGGATTTGTGGGTTGTTGCGCGGGCGATCGCGTCGAACAGTTTCCACGTCGACTTGACCAGATCGTCGTCAGCGCACGCGATCCCCAGCGTTTCGGTCTCCTGGACTGCTGACGCCATGCCGATATCGCATACCATCAGCAGCAGGCGTTCCATCCAGTCGTAGAGGTCGCGCATTGCGACTTCGGTGAGCAGCGGGACATGCAGTCCGCCGCGGGCGTAGTCAACGAGCAGGGCTTCGCCGACCAGGCGGTACAGCGCGAACCGGACCGGCGTGGGACTGGTGCTGAACTCCCCGGCGAGCATGGCCGGATCGATCCGCTGACCGGGTGCGTAGCGTCCTGACCGCAAGGCGCGTCTGACCTGTCCGTACACGAATGCACTCTTGGAGTGGGTCGCATCCATAGCTCAACTCCATGCCGGCGGATGGATGGCCCCTGCGCCGGGTGCTACAAGAATTTGCCGATAATCGTATTTTGTTGCGCAAAAAGACGCGTGAATCCCCAAACTGGGTCACGAAAACGGGTGCCGATCACTTGATTTCCGTGCACAGCGACTGCAACCCGTGCTTCCATCACCGCTCTGCCGGGGTCCTGCTTTGGGCGGATCCCGCGTTCGCGGGAATGACGTTGGATCCGGGGCCTTCGAGGCTCCCTCCGGGCCTGGTGGCGGACCCGCACGCGGCGCCACGCAGAGGGCCGGTCACAGTGACGTTGACGCCGGCAGGGCAGGAATGTACATCCCTGCCGGAAGTGCTGCACATGCAGACCACCGTCCCGTGGCCATGTGCGCTCCCGACAGCAAACCGCGGCGCACCTCAAGCTGGCGCTCAGGGCAATCTACAAACAGGTATGGAAGAAGGTGCTTATTCCGGTAATGGCTGCCGGCTATACCAGCAATGCGTGAATGCGGTGCTGGCGATCCCTGGTCATCTCGCCGCGCAAGTCTCGCAAAAACTTGCCTGTTGACGCCATGCTCTGGGCGGCGATAGTTCTAGAAAGGCACCGCGCGCAAGGCGCGGTCTCAAGGGGACAATCGATGCGTGCACGTTGGCAAGGGAACTGCCTGTGGGCAGTAGCAATGCTGGTGCTGTCGGGCTGGTGCCATGCGCAGTCGGTAACCCCCGATGTCGAATACAAGAAGCTGATTCAGGTCGATCAGAGCGTCCATCCGCTGGGTGAGCATCCCTTCGGCGAAAAGGTGGATCTGTCCACCGGCGAGTTGTCCTTCGAGGAGACCGATGTCAGCCTGCCGGGCAATGGCCCGCTGCTGCAGTTGTCGCGCTCGCTCGGCACGACCAACGCCGTAGGGAACTTCAATGCCGAGCGGCCCTTTGCGGACTGGGACCTGGATATCCCCCGCATCGAAACGGCGACGGCCAATCAGGGTGGGGTGACCGGTTGGGAGGTGGAGGCGGCCAATCCCCTGCAGCGCTGCACGTATTTCGGAGCGCCGCCGGATGTCCCGGGCGGGACCATCACCAGCGCCGACACATGGGGATCGGACCAGTGGTGGTACGGTTACCACCTGATCGTTCCTGGCGAAGGAAGTCAGACGTTGCTGGCCGATGGGAACTCATTGTCGCCCACGATCGGCGGGCAGACCTTCTGGATCGCCACCAAGCAGAACTGGGTGATCGGTTGCGGGGTAACCGCGGACGATGGCGGCGAAGGCTTCCTGGCCCTTGCTCCGGACGGTACGCGATACACCTTCGCGCACCTGTTCTATCGCCCCATGACCTACATCACCAAGCCGGGCGGCACGCCGCCTGACAGTGTCACGGCGCTCGGCAGTGGAAGTGTCCAGCCGCAGACCATAGTCGGCGGCACCGACTCCCTAACCCGGCGCGAAGCCTTCATGTACGTGACGCAGGTGCAGGACCGCTTCGGCAACACCCTGAACTATCACTACGACGCCAGCACCGGCTATCTCACCAGCATTACGGCCAGCGACGGACGCGAGATTGACGTCACCTACGTGTCGGGCTCGCCGTTGATCCGCTCGGTCACCGCCAAGGCCACGAACGTCCCGTCACGCACGTGGACCTACAGCTACGACACCACGACCAAACCCGTGTTGCCCACACTGACCGGCGTCACGCTTCCCGATGGAAGTGCCTGGTCCTACAGCCTGGCGGGATTCCAGAACGACTTCATCCAGGTGGCCTCGGCCAACTGCAACCTCAACCAGGTGGGAACAGCTACCGTCACAACGACGACAGGCACCGTCACGACGCCCTCCGGCCTCCAAGGCAGCTTTGCCGAAGAACCGGTGCTGCACGGTCGGTCCTATGTGACCCGATCGTGTTGGGGTGGCCTCAATCCTCCCCAACAGGTGTACTTCCTGATCCCCAACGCGACTTACCAGCAGTCGATCACCAGCGAGACGATCAGCGGCGCCGGCGTGCCGACGGAAACCTGGAGCTACAGCTACTCGCCGGCGAACCAGAGTTGGAAAAGCGACAGCTGCGCCAGCACCAGTAGCTGCCCGTCGACTGTGTACACGGATGTGACGGATCCCGGCGGAAACGACACCCGGTACACCTTCAGCAACGTCTTCGATGCCACCGAGGGCCAACTGAAAGAAACGGACTACTACAGCGGTGCCGCGGGTGGCGCGCCGGTACGCTCGGAGGCCAACCTCTACGCCAATCCCACGGGTGGCCCCTGGCCGACCAGCTACGGCATCGACCTGCAAGAGCGCGACAACTACCTGCAGACCCAGGAGGGTGCGCCGCTGCAACAACGCACGATCACCCAGGACGGCTCTAGCTTCATCTGGCAGGCACTGGCCTTCAACGCCTATACGCAGCCGACGGATGTGAAGCGCTACAACAACATCGGACAACCGTCGATCGAGGAAACCACCGCCTATCTCAACGACACGAGTCTCTGGGTGCTGGGCCTGCCGCAGACCGTGACCAACAAGGGCACGGGAGAAGTGGAGACGAGTAATACCTACAACAGCCTAGACGAACTGACTACGCGTGCCCGCTTCGGCGAGACGCTGATGAACTACACGTGGAATGGCGCGGGTCAGTTGGCCAGCTTCATCGATGGCAATAACCACACCACCAACTTAAGCAACTACTACCGTGGCATTCCGCAATCGATCGGCTATCCGGATGGTACGAGCGAAACCCTGACCGTCGACGATCTTGGCCAGATCACCTCGATCAAGGATCAGGCCGGCCACACCACCAGCTACAGCTATGACGCCATTGGCAGGGTAGCCAGGATCACCTATCCCTACGACAGCAGCGTCGACAGCGCGCAGTGGTACCCCAAGGTGTTCACCTACGCCTACGTGACCGGCGCGGAACGCGGCGTGGGCGCCAACCATTGGCGTCGGACGGTGACGCAGGGAGCCTCTACCGACACGACGTATTTCGATGCCGAGCTGCGCCCGGTGCTGGACGACACGTCCAACGGCAGCGCGGACATCAGCACCGCCACCGGCTACGACTGGCGTGGACTGACCACGTTCGCCTCGTACCCGGTGGCCGGCAGCCCGGATCTGTCGGCCATCACCGCCGGCACCCGCAGCAATTACGACGCGCTGGGCCGGTTGCATCAGGCCCTGCAGGACTCGGAATTGGGCACGCTGACCACCACCACGGCTTATCTGTCGGGCGCGCGGGAACAGGTGACGGATCCGAAGAACAATGTCATCACGACGACCTATCAGGTGTTCGACGAACCGGACTACAAGACACCGATCCAGGTGCAGGCACCCACCGGCATCACGCAGACGATCACGCGCGACGTATACGGCAACCCGCAGTCGATCACCCAGTCGGGCAGCTACGGCACCGAATCGGACAGCGTCACCAAGTCGCTGGTCTACGACAGCTACCACCGCCTGTGCCGGACTACCGAGCCGGAGACCGGCAGCACGGTGATGGCCTACGACGGGGCGAACAACCTGGCGTGGAGCGCGGAAGGCCAGGCCATCACCGAGAGCGGCTGCGGCCAGGACCAGGTCGCCACTGCCGCGCAGACCACGCGCACCTACGATGCAATGAACCGCGTGCTGACGATCCTGCCGCCCAGTGGCACGCAGAGCACGACCTATACCTACGATGCGCTGGGCCACGTGAAGACTGCCGCCTCGGGCATCGCCGCCCAAGGCTTTGCCTACAACAGCCTGGGCGCGTTGACCAGCGAGAGCCTGCAGCTGACCGGTGGTGACCCCTGGACGATCGGCTACAGCTACGACGCCTACGGCCATCGCACCATCGTGAGCTATCCGAACGGCACCGGCACGAGCGAAACCGTGAACTACGCGCCCGATGCGTGGGGTCGTCCCACGCAGGCGGGCAGCTACGCCACCGGCGTCGGCTACTTCCCCAACGGCCAGATCGAAAGCTTCACCTACGGCAACGGCCGCATCTACGCCGCCACGCAGAACACGCGGCAGCTCACCAGCGCCTTCAGTGACGGCGCGGGGAGTACGACGGATGTGCAGGAAGCGCTCACCTACGATGCCGACGGCAACATCACGGCGGTAACCGACCCCAGCGGCTTGCGTACCAAGAGCTTCGGCTACGACGACCTGAACCGCCTGACCAGTGCGACGGCCACCAACCTCTACGGCGCGGAAAGCTACACCTACGACCCGATCAACAACCTGCGCACCCGGCTGACGCAAGGCCAGACGCTGACCTACAACTACGACGCCACCAACAAGCTGACCAGCATCACGCAGGGGGCGACGTCGATCGACAGCTTCACCTACAACCCGCAGGGCGACACCATTGGCGAGAACAGCACCATGGCGACCTTCGACGCCAGGCATCAGCTGACCAGCATCCCCGGCCTGGAGAGCTACAGCTACGACGCCGCGGGGCGCCGGGTGGAGAAGCAGCCGGCGAGTGGTTCGCCCACGTACTACTTCTACGACCAGGCCGGCCAGCTGATAGTCCAGTACGCCCCCGGCACGGCCATGACCACCCACTTCATCTACCTGGGCACCCGACTGATCGCCCAGCACGATCACGTGCAGCTGAGCCCGCCCGGCGCCATCGGCTTCGGCGCCAATCCCGTCGTCGGCGGCACCAGCGTGAGCTGGGGCAGTGTTTCCGCGGCAACCAGCTACACCTTGCAGCAGAGCGGCAACGGCGGTAGCAGCTGGAGCACGGTGTACAGCGGCAGTGCGACCAGCACGGCAGTATCGGGCCTGGCCGGTGGTAGCTACGTCTACCGGGTCCAGGCCTGCATCAGCAGCACCTGCAGCGGGTGGACGACGTCGGACACGCTGGGCGTGTGGCCGGCGATCCCGACGGTCACGGTGCCGACCGGCACGATCAACGGTCCTTACACCGTGAGCTGGACGGCCACGGCAGGCGCGACGGGCTACACCGTGCAGGAAAGCCTCAACGGCGGCGCCTGGAGCACGATCGCCACCAACACTACGGCGACCTCGATCGGCCGGCCGGGCACCACCACGGGCAGTTACACCTACCAGGTGGAGGCGAGCGATACCTACGGCACGGCCGGGTGGAGCGCGACCTCGGCGGCGGTGAGCGTGGACACGGCTTTCGGGACGATGCCTGCGCCGGTGCCTACCTTGAGCGTGCCGGCGGCCAGCAACGACGGCAGTGCCACGGTGAGCTGGACGGCGGCCTCGCCGGTGACGGGCTATACCTTGCAGCAGAGTAGCAACGGCGGAAGCAGCTGGACGACGGTGTACAGCGGCACCGCCACCAGCGCGACCGTGACCGGCCTGGCCAACGGCAGCTACACGTACCAACTGCAGGCCTGCAACAACCCGGCGGACGGCTCAGTGTGCACGGGGTGGGTGACCGGCGGCACGCTGGTGGTGACGCATCCGCCATCGGGTGCACCCAGCCTCACCGTGCCGATGAGCAGCCCCACCGGCAGTTACACCGTGAGCTGGGGTAACGTCGCCACGGCGACCAGCTACACGCTGCAGGTCAGCAGCAACGGCGGCAGCACGTGGAGCACGGCCACCAGCGGCAGTGCGATGAGCTGGGGTGCCAGCGGCCAAGGCAACGGCAGCTACGTGTACCGGGTGGAGGCCTGCAACGTGGGTGGGTGTGGGCCGTGGAGTGGTACCGGCACGACCACCGTGTTGTTGCCGCCCGCCAGCGCGCCGAGTCTCAGTGTGCCGGCCAGCAATACTACCGGCAGCTATACGGTGAGCTGGGGCAGCGTCGCCACGGCGACCAGCTACACGTTGCAACGAAGCATCGACAGCAGCGGCTGGAGCACAGTGCAGTCGAGCAGCGCCACCAGTTGGACGGCCAGCGGCCAGACCACCGGCACCTACGGATACCGCGTGCAGGCCTGCAACGCGAGCGGTTGCGGACCGTGGAGTGGCACGGGCACGACCAACGTGCTGTTGCCGCCGGGCAGTGCGCCGAGCCTGAGCGTGCCGGCCAGCAGTTACACGGGCGCCTACACGGTGAGCTGGGGCTCGGTGGCGACGGCGTCGAGTTACACCCTGCAGGAGCAGGTCAATGGTGGTGCCTGGAGCACGAAGCAATCCAGCAGCGCCACCAGTTGGAGTACCAGCGGGCGCGGCGATGGCAGCTATGGCTACCGGGTGCAGGCGTGCAACACGAGCGGCTGCGGGCCGTGGAGTGGGACGGGCACGACCACCGTCCTGTTGCCACCGGCGGCACCCGCGTACGTCTCCGCGCCGGACTCGGTGCCTTACCCGAGTGGCGTGTGGGCAGTGAATTGGGCCTCGGTGAGTAGCGCGACCACTTACAACGCAAAACGCACCAACACCGGAACGAACACGGTGGTGGCGGTCTACAGCGGTAGCGGAACGAGCGTGGACCAATCGAATGTCGTGCCCGGCACGTATGTCTTCTCGGTGCAGGCATGCAACGCGGCGGGGTGCTCAGGGTGGCATCAGTCGGACACGGTCACGGTGTCCAGTGTGTCGTGCCCGACGTCCTCCCAAGCCATCAAGGCCAACGGCGTGCAACCCATGCTCATCAAGTGCAACTGAGACGGCCATGACGATCGGGAAGGAATGCCTCATGAAGATCTGTCAGCACGCCATCCGAGTCCCGTGCTTGCTAGGCCTCTGGGTCGGGCTGGGGTGCCCAGCCCATGCGCAGACGGACACGGTGACCTATGTCTACACCGATCCGCAGGGTACGCCGCTGGTGAAGGCGGATGCGGCGGGCAATGTCATCGCACGCTACGACTACATGCCCTATGGCGATGCGGTGACGTCGCTAGGCAGTCCGCCGGATGGGCCGGGCTACACCGGTCACGTGAACGACCCGGAGACGGGGTTGGTGTACATGCAGGCGCGGTACTACCAGCCATTTGGGCGATTCTTGAGCCCGGACCCGGTGGGGCCTACGCCGGGCGATATCTACGATTTCAATCGGTATGCGTATACGGACAATAATCCGGTCAATCACATTGACCCCGACGGACGAAGCACTTGTGCTAACCCCAAGTGTACTATGTCAACGATAGATAGTAGGCCAGGGGTTCCCAAAGGCTACTCTCCATCCGTAAATGGTAATCAAGGCCTTCCGACGGGGAATGTCGGGGGCAACATAGCATCGGCCAATTCGCCCGGTGCGACTATCACGTTTACAAATGACAATCCTAATGGTGCTAGTCCTAATCAGCCGGTGACTACTGCTACGGCAAAGATGGTTGAGAATGGGGTCATGAACTCCGGGGTGCAGTCGGTGAATATCAACAGCACTACGGGTGGGCAGCATGCTGCTACGAGCAATCACTACCGCGGGAAAGCGGTCGACATAAACCGAGTAAATGGTCAGCGTGTGGATAGTCCTGCCAACCGCAGTGCAGTAGCTGCTGTGCAGAACGCTTTCAGGGGTGAATCCAATATCAGAGAGAACTTTGGACCAGTGTTCCAAGAGAAAACTTTGACGTCTGGTGCGGCACCAGTACCCTGGACACAGGTCGGTGAGGATCATCAGAACCACATTCACGAATCGGGGCAGCAGTGATGGCATATCAGTTATGCAAATGGTTATTCACAGTGCTGGCCTTGACTGTGAGTGCTAAGGTCGTGGCGGCCGGCCAATGCCAAGGGTTTAAATTCGAGCAAGTAACGAGTTTATCTTTGCAAGACTTTGGACGACTGACTCAGCAGAAGGTGGTGGCAGGTGAGCCTGGCTCCGTGGTGTTTACACCCTTCGATGAGGAAGATTATCCACGGAAGGATCAATTTCGTGCGCTTGGATTCGTTTTTGCGCGTGTGGGTGATCTTGGGGAAACTCCGATTGGTGGATATATATGGATATCGAGGGATGCGAAGTACCGGGATTACAAAGTAGTTAAAAAAACCGACTCCGTTTCGGTCACCTTCCGCCTAGAAGGTGCCCAACACTGTGCGGCCTCGCAACTGGATTTTGAACTGAAGCAAATGGGCAGGGTGTACGTGAACGGTGCGGCTGTTGGCACAATTAAATAGGCGTGCCGGAGAACAGGAGAACAGGGGTCACCATTTCGCCGCTGGGGTCAATAGGCGCGCATTGGCTCTGCCTCGGTCGCATCGAAGCGTAAGGGATGCTCTGATCTATTCAACATGAAACGGACGTCCATACGTTCGCTCTTGAATCCACGTTCGGACGGAAAAATAGTTGGATCACTCGTAAAACGAGGCCGTTGAGCGGTGAGTGCGCGAC
>NZ_JBFOHL010000021.1:0-11298 GCF_040812275.1 Rhodanobacter geophilus
TCGATCGGCTATATCCCACCGGCAGAGGCCGAGGCAAACTACTACCGGCAACTCGCCAGTCAGGCAGCCACCGTGGAGGCCTGACTTAAACCAAACAGCCTCCACGAAAACCGGGGCGGTTCAGTGAGCCACTGACAGAGACCCAGCACCTGGTGCTGCACCTGATCCACTTGGATCCACGCTTGGCCCTCCACCGGCACCGCGTCCGCTTGCGCCTGGTTGCCCAGGCCATCAATCGTTGGCTGAGCATCCGGGACATTGGGCGGGCGCTGATGAAACTGCGGGAGCATCGCCTGCATGGCCACCTGCGCACCCGCGGCCTGGACCCCATCGACTGGGAGCGCTGGCGGTCACCCTGCGAGACTCAGGCAACCCCGGTGATCCGGGGACTGTTGAAGCGGTCGGGGTGGCAAGACGTGCCCGAGAACGCGCTCGAAGCACAGACAGCCCATGTGGTGCGCCTGATAGCGACCCAATGACAGCAACGGGCCCGATACGCGCCCCCGGAGATATCGGCAATTTGGCGAGCTATCCCTGACGATCATTACCGTTCGCCGTTATAGGCGATTCGTATAACTGAGCGATCCCGGTGCTGTTGACAAAAGTTGGGACGAGGCTTGGATGAGGGACGAGGCAACCATGCCTCACGGCCATCGCCGTTCCCCCATCCCCTCTCGGAGCCATCATGTCCCCCTCCCGCGTCGGTCGCCCTTTGCGACCCAGCCCCGCGTTGCCCCAGCCCCGCGCAACCTCGCCAGAAGCCGCCACCCTGGCGGACCAGATCATCCAGTCCATCGGTGCCGCACCGCCGCCTGCAGAACGCCAACGCTTCTATGCCACCACGGAAGATGGGCAACGCCTCATTGTCCGTTCCAACCAGCCCATTGAGGTTGCCCTGACCCAGTTGGAGGGAAAGACAACTGCTCCCATCACCGAAGTCCGCCAAGGAAGGACGGGCGCGCCGATCTTGGTGGGTGGCATGGACCGCAAGGTCCGTGAGCGACCCTCAGAGCGTCACCTGCTTGGCATCTTCCCCGACGGCCTCCCGTCGATTGAAGCGGCAGACCTGCACGATCATCGAATGACGGTGGGCCCGCACTCCCGCAATGGGCGCTACACCCCGGGCATGCCACCCCAGGCTCGCCACATGCAGCAGGCGCATCAAGCAGCCCATCAGGTGACGCCCTGGCAGCCATCGCATCCGACCATCAGTGCCCACGCCGAGCCGCCCCGCCTCTCTGATCGCCTACCGACGTTCCTGGCGCTCCTGCAACAACGGCAGTGCAGCCGCTCCGTGCTCTTTAACAGTCTGTGGACCTATCGGATTTTCATGGAGCTGGTGGGTGACAAACGGTTGCAAGAAATCAATGTGACCGATGGCGACACGTTCGTGCATGCGTTGAGCCTGTGGCCCGCGCATGCGAGCAAACGCCGCGAGTTCCGGAACATGCAGGCACCGGAGGTCATCGCTAAGGCTCAGCGACTGCACCGCCAACCGATCAACCTGCGGACCCAGCAGAGTCACATCGACCGACTGCGGGCCCTCTTTCACTGGCTGGAAAAGCGTGGGGAAATCACGCCCGGCCTGCTCCGTGGGGTGAGGCTCTATGCTCGGGGCCAAGACTTCGGCCAACCGCGTGCTCCGTTCTCGGACGATGAGGTGCGGTGGATGTTCGATGTCCACCAGAAGATCGCCCACAAGACCCCTTATCAATACTGGGCCCCCATCCTCGGTCTCTATCAGGGGATGCGCGTGAACGAAATCGGGCAGCTCTATGTCGATGACGTGGTGCAAATGGGTGGAATGTGGTGCATCGACGTCACCCGTGATCGTCCAGGCCAGCGCCTGAAAAACCGGATGTCCCGCCGCCTTCTGCCCATTCACCCCAAGATCCTGGAATGCGGTTTTGGGGCATTCGTTGAGCAAGCGCGACGCTGGAACCGGATCACCCTGTTTCCTGATGTGATCTGGGGAGCCAATGGGCCAGGCGATTGCATGTCCGACTGGTTCAACCGGACTTTTCTTCGCAAATCGTGCGGCATCGTGCACCCGTCGCTGACGTTCCATTCCTTCCGCCACTGCTTTGCCACGCTGGGGGACCGGAGCAACGTGCGCCATGACCGCCTGGCGCTGCTCCTCGGGCACAGCGCAGGCCAAAGCGTGCTGCGGGAGCACTACATCAGGAACTGTGGCCCCAGGGACCTCGATGCCGATCTCAAAGCGATCCAGTTCCCCCTGATTGAGCATGCCCCCTATGAACCGTCCAGCTTTGATCACGCCTTCGAGAAGGCCGCCCGGCTCGAACAGCAACTGGCCAAGCTTGACGCCGTGTATGGGCCGCGGAAAGCTTGAAACAAAAATGTCGGCATCGAGCTAGTTGAAAATCAGCATCAACCCACACGTCCAATAGCTGCCCAGCCAAAAGGAGTCCGCTGCCATGGTCGCATCACCTCCAAGTCCACCGAGTGCCCCGCCAGGGGGCGGACGTCAAGGCGGGATCCCGCCGCCGAGCATTCCCAGGACGGTCCCCAGCACCCCGGCTCCTGCTCCCGCTCCGCCGCCCCCGAAGAAATGAGATAACGTGCCAATGGCCGCCGTCCAAGGCGGTGGCCTTGTCCACCCAAGATGCGTCAACAGGGGGTGCAGTCAGGCATGACGAAGCAGAGCAACAAGCACCCGGATGGTGCCGGGGCTGGCGTAAACCCATCGCCGGACGAACAGGCACCACCCTTCGTCCCGTCACCTGAGGCTGTGCAGGCATATCAGGCATTCGAGGCTGAGCTGTTCAAGCGCGAGGTCTCAAACGCAGAGGCCTATGACAAAGCCGTCCTTCTGTATTCAACGGGGGCACTGGGTTTGTCGCTCACATTCATCAAAGACATCGTCCCCGCTGGAAAAGCGGTCTGTCTATGGACCCTCTACGCCTCCTGGGGAGGTTTTCTGGCGGCCATGGTTGTTGTGCTCGTCTCCTATCTCGTAGGTCAAAAAGCAATACGCCGCCAGAGGGATTTGGCCTACGAGATCTATTGCTGCCAAGGGGAAGAAGACAAGGCCAAACCGGAACACAATCGCTGGTCGGCATGGACTGACTATTTGAATGTGAGTTCAGGCGTGTGCTTTGTTCTAGGCGCGGCACTGATGACCTGGTTTGTGGCCGACAACGTGGCCCGGCGAGAAGACCCGGCCGCCCTGGCTCATCCGATGATCCAGCCCACTGGAAGCACCAATATCACCTTCAACGATGCCCCCGTCGTTGCTTCTCAACCGCCATCCGAAATCCAACGCGATGCCCTTCCACCGCCATCAAGGGCTGCAACGAAAGCAGATGGCCAGGGCCAACCGAAGACCTCTCGTTGAAACATTTGGACAGAAGGACACCTGCGATGCCGCATGACCGCTTAGAGAAAGGCCTACCACCCCCAAACATCAAGCCATTTCCCCCGAGCCCGGCACCGGCGCCCGCACCAGCTCCGGCACCGCCGCCGCCAAAAAAGTAATGTCCCTTCTGCCGAACATGGAGAAAGCACAATGACCCAGCCACCGCGTAAATCCATTCCAGGCATGGCCAACGATGGCATTTCGCCACCGACCATCAAAATGCCGCCGACAAAACAGAGCACCACGCCGCCACCGAAGGCCCCGCCTCCGAAAAAGAAGTGACCGGCCGCCGGGCAGCGTCGCCAATCATCACCTGAGGTCGAACATATGGCTCCAAAAAAGCTCTCGATCGCCCCAGTCGAGGATGAGGAGACGCTCTCGCCCTATGAGCAACGCCTGTATATCGAGCTCGATCGCATCCTCTATCAGAATGAGCTGACCCCTCGCGCCGTCACCGATTTTTGGGCAGGGGACCGGGATGGGGTCGTTGCTCAGCTTCGCCAGATGAAAGACCGGGTGACAAGGTCCATTGTCCTCACTCATTACGTCGAACTCGACGACACCCTGACGCGGCTTATTCTCCGGCACCTCTTTGGAAAGAACCGCCGAAACACCGCTCAGCGGCGCACGGTCCAGACGATGCTGGACAAAACCTACCTGATCCAGAAGCTGGACCTTGTCGCGGGGTTTAGGACCGTCTCCAAGCAGACCAAATCCAATGTGCAAGCACTGAACCAGTTGAGGAACACGCTGGCTCATAGATATCTGGGGGCACCCCCGAGGCATGAGCGCCTCTACAAATCCAAATACGATGTCTACACGGAAAAGGGTTTGTCGAAGCTGCGGGACGACATGTGGGAGGTGAGCTCTGAGTTGGAGCCTGAGGTCGTCAAGATTGCCATGGACTTGGTGCAGGCCCAGAAGGAGTGGAACCGGAGGAAACGGAAAGGCCCACAAAAGAAGACCGCCAAGCCCAGTGACGCGCGGCTTTGAACGCGCGTCGGATCCTCTGGGTCGGATCAATGGATCCTGGGGTGTCGGCGAAGCTCCAACTTTTCATCCCGCGGCAAAACCATAGGGAGCCCTTCGTCCGGTGGCTGCGGCTCCTGGGATGGTTTGGCCGCTTCAAGCCACACACGTTCCCCCTGATCGCTGACGGAAAGTAGTTCGGTCACCAGGGTTGGGCTGAGCTGCTGGATGCCATCAAGCGCCCGCCCCAGCGCATCCTTCTGGGCAACCTCCTGAGCGGCCAGCTGCGCACCGTCCTTATCCACGTCATCCAAATGCTCCATGTGCCGCAGGCGTGTCGCCTTGGTTTCTTGGACCCTGGCATCCTCACGCCCAATGGCTTCGTGTAAGGACACCCATTCCGCCGGCTTACGGCCAGCAGCCTTGGCGGCCGCCATGCGCACCGGGTGTTCCTCCTCCCATTCCAGCAAGCGCTCCCGGGCGGCGGATCGTTCTCGGCGGGCCTGATCCATCTGAAACTCGGTGTCCAGGCGAGCGGCGACAAGCCGATCTCGCTCATCAACATGGATCGTCTTGCGGTGCATCAGCCTGGCCAGCGCCAAGAGCAAGCGTTCCACCATACGGATGATGCCAATCACCTGCGCATAGACATGCAGGGCATCGGGCTCCTCCGGCAGTGGCACCGCCTGACGGAAACGCCGCAGCAGCGATCCAGGCGCTCCCTCAGGCAATGAGGTGATCACCTCGGCAGAAGGCGAGCCATGCTCCGGGATGTCAGCGCTGGGCACATCCTTTTCCTGCGTGACGGCGGCCAACTCATCGAGCTCGCCCACCGGGCTGGCGAGTTGTTCGGTTGCACTCTCCCGGATCACGTCCTGCATGGCCTGGTCGTGCTGGGCCTCCAATGCCTCGGCCTGAGACACACGTAGCACCTCGCTGTCCACAACGATCTGCCCACGGAGCTCTTCGCCCTTTCGGGTCCAGAAGCCCCTGCGCTCCATCGCAGTGACAGCGGCCCCCAACGTCCGCTGGGGCTCGATGTCCAGACCCATGCGGACGTAGCTTCGGTGATCGTAGGTGGTCGTCAGTCCAGCCGCCTGAGCACAGTGATTGGCGAGGTCAGCCCATGTCGCATTCAAGCCCTCAACAAAACCTGCCGACGTCCGCCGGTTGGTGAGGAACGCAAACTTGGTTCCCAGCCCCCATGCAGAGCTGCCATCGGCCTGGCCGATTTCTTCCAGGGCGCGGGTGGGGAAATACAGGTGAGCGTGATAGCCTCTCTTTGCCTCAGGTTTCGGGAAGCCCAAGGCGGTCTTGGCTCCATCACGATGCAGCCCGATCGAGACGGGTGTGTGCAGCTGGTTGACGATTTGACGAGCCATGGCAATGGCCATTTGCCTGGCTTCTTCCAGCCCCACACCAAGGGGAATAGGAACCCGGTAATCCCGGGCAAGCTGGGCATCTTTTCGTTTCTCCGCTGCCTCTACCGCAGTCCAAAGCGTCTGCGGGTCTGTTGCCCACGCCGGGGCGCCATCGGGAACGATGGTCAACGCATCGGCGATGTGATCCCCCATGCGGCGTTGCCGGAAGTCGTGCCATTTCTTGGCGCGTTCATCGTAGAGGCGCAGACCGAGGCGATAGGCAACGCCAGCGATGGCGCTGTGGCCGTCCGAACGGCCATGGGTGGAAAGGTGAGGGCGCGCATGCAGTGTCATCGAAGTCCTTTTTCTAGGGGGTCTGGGCGATCATCCTGATCAGGGATGGGCTGAGCACCCGTTGCTGTGTTCTCAGCACATCGAGACATGCAAGCAAAGAACAGGAGCGCGTCAAGGACCAACGGCCAGCAAAATCTTGCATCTGTGACGGCTAACTTTATGGTTGCGAGATCCGTTCAACGCTGTGGCTCTTGATGGTTAGCCCTTGCTCTCGGGGTTGCTTTGCTCTGAGCGTCCTGTTGGCACAACAGTTAAGACGCGCCTTCGATTTTGCATTTAGTGTTGGTCTGCCTGCCTGTGGCTTGCCCTGGCTTTCGGATCAGGAAAAAGCGTCGCCGCCCATGAGAGGCATTCAAGGAGAGCGGGCCCGTCTCACCCCCTGCGCCAAGCCCCGTCTACCCTCGATTGAGAACCAATCGCGGAGCAGGCATAGTCATGAGCGTCATGGGGCTACCCCGATTTGGAGGGGGTATGGCGAAGGGAAGCCGCGGCAACGCCGCCAATGAGGCACTGTTTGAGGAGGACTATGTCCTCCGAACCTTGGGCAAGATCGGCTACGACGGCGAAACGGCCCTCACTGAGCTGGTGGCCAACGCCTGGGACGCCGGTGCCTCCCGTGTCTCGATCGTCATCCCCGAGGATGCAGGCAGCTCCCTAACGGTCGAGGATGATGGCCACGGCATGACGGCGGACAATTTCCGCGCGCGCTGGATGAAGCTGGGCTACAACCGGATCAAGAACCAGGGCAGTGGCGTGGAGTTTCCCCCGGAGCGCGCCGGCCAGCATCGCGTCCCCTTTGGGCGAAACGGTGTGGGCCGTCATGGGCTCCTCTGTTTCGCCAACCAGTATGAGGTGGAGACCTGGCGTGGAGGCGATGCCATCTCGCTCGTCATCAACACGCAGAACAATGCCTCGCCGTTCTATATCGAGCGCGAAACCAAGTCCAAGAAGACTGGACACGGGACCCGGCTATCCGTTGTGGTGGACCGGCACCTACCTAACCCCCTCTCTGTCCGAAAGGTCTTGGCTGGGCGTTTCGTGCACGACCCTCAGTTTACCGTTGAGGTCAACGGACGCTCGGTTCCCTTGGCCCAACACGAAGGCTTGATCAACACCGAGGTGCTCCGCATCGGCTCTGGCTCCACGGTGGCAGCCCACATCGTGGACACCACCAAGGCCGCCCAGAACACCCGTTACCAAGGCATTGCCTTTTGGGTGAACCGCCGGCTGGTTGGCACCCCGCGCTGGGCCGTCGGAACCACACCGGTTCTGGATGGGCGCTCGCGGTTTGCCAAACGGTATGCGGTGGTCATCGAGGCCGACGGCACCTGGGCACCTTTCGTTGAACAGGACTGGTCCAGGTTCAAAACCGAACCCGAGGTGGACCGGCTGTTCTCCGAGGTGGCCAGCTATGTCCATCGTCAGGTGGAAGCCCTGTCGGCCTCGTTCGTGGAGGAAAACTCCGAAGATGCGCTGATGCGCAACCGGGAGGAGTTCCGGAACCTACCCACGGGTGCCAAGGTTGAAGTGGCCCAGTTCACCCATGCCCTGGTCGCTGACCATCCGAGCATTGCACCTGAGGCGTTGGCAAAGGCCGTGCGGGCCGTCATCCAGCTCCAATCGGGCCGAGGCGGGATCCGCCTGCTGGATAAGCTCATGCACCTCGATGAAACCGACATTGAGGGACTGGATCGCCTGCTGGAACAGTGGACGGTCCAGGATGCCCTCGTCGTGTTGGATGAGATTGATGCCCGCCTGTCGGTCATCGCCGCCATCGAGAAGCTGGCCAAAGATCCGGCGACCGATGAACTCCACACCCTCCACCCGTTGATCACTCAGGCGCGCTGGCTCTTTGGGCCGGAGTTCGACAGCTCCGAATACGCCTCCAACAGCACCCTGCGCACGGTGGCCGAAGAGGTCTTCGGGTCCCGCAAGGCAGACACCACGTTCCAAAACCCACGCCGGCGCCCTGACCTGGTGATCCTCACCGATGCAACGATCTCGCTGACCGCCACGACCACGTTCAATGGCACGGATCACCTGGCCTGCATGCGGGACGTGCTCCTGATCGAGTTGAAAAAGGGTCACTCAACGATCGGTCGAGAGGAGATGCACCAGGCCGAAGGCTACATCGAGGACCTGATGTCCAACGGTGCGCTGGCAAGCCGGCCGTTTTTCCATGCCTATGTGGTGGGCCACGAAATCGCCCAGGCAACCACCCGCACCAAGTCGCTCGGTGAAAGCCAGGACGTTTTCGCCCGCATCCAGGCCACCACCTACGGTCAACTCACCGACACGGCCAACCGTCGCCTGATGAACCTGAAAGAGCGCATCCCCTCGCGTTACGAGGAGGTCAATGGCTATGACCTGGTGCAGAAGGTCATGGGGCAACCCAGTCAGGCACCTCTGATGCCCCACACTGAGTGATTGGGTCAAGCATCCAGGGCGCCTTGACAGGCTGTCGCCTTAGGCTAGGTTCCTATGCGCGAACCTCTGGGCAACATGAGCCCACCACAGGCCGAAATACTGACGCGCTCCTGAGCCCAAAACCCCACAAAGTTAGGCAATCCAATGACAAGCTCCGACCAAAAATTTGACCGTTTTACAGAGCGAGCGTTTTACATTACGGCAATACTTTGTGGCGCTGGCGCTGGCATCTCGGGAGTGGCCTTGTTAGTGTTTTTAGCCACACGGGCTGTTGCCAAATAAAGTATCCCAGTGAACCAATGCGTTCACGAGCAGCAAAATAGTAATAAAAACGGTCAATCCGAAAATTATTGGCGTGCCCAATCCGTCAATACTGCCAATAACGCCACCATCACTCTGACGATAAGCTGGCCTGCACATTTCACACAACTCTTCATCAGCGGATGAGAGGCCGCATAAAGACTCAGTTTGAGTCGAAATGCCAGCCGAACTATTAAGGCGCCGAAGTGACGTTATCAGCAGACAAATTAGGCTGAAAATGGCCACCATTCCTGCAACCAGGACCACCACAAGCGGTCGGAAATTTGCGGTCAAGTAGGCGACATATGCAACAGCCAAAAGAACCACTGATGAAAAATAGAAAGAAAAATTTATATCAGAAAATATTTCCCTATCTTTCTTTTTATAGATAAATCCACCGCCAACGAAAATGCCAGCCAAGCACGGAAAGGAAAAGGCCGCGTAATCACAGGCATCATGAATTCCATTCGACATGGCGCCATTCTCACAAACCGGAACAAGGTAGAGAAAGGTTGTAACAAAAAAGATAACGGCCTCCGCAGTTAGAAACCAGAGGACAATATGCTTTTTCTTCAAATCACCCCATTCTTTGCTGCTCCAAACCTTGAACCCATTTTTTCTAGGAAAAAAGCCCGACAAAAAGAGCAATAACGCGCAACTTGCAATTATTACGCACATCCAAAATATGTAGGCCTTCAAGTGCACCCCCGAGATTGAATTTAGCTATCGCCCTTATGAACTGACAAAATCGTCATAAGGCCTACAAGATCAACCCCCCAGGCCAAGCCAGAACAGGCAATCTCACGCATCTCCCTGGGTCCATATTCGCCGCTATAAATCTCCACATGTTCCTCATCGAGGTCGTGTCCCATGTAGGCGCACCGCCACTCTAAGGGAACCTTTGCTGCCTTCATGGTTTGGGCAGCCGTTTTCCGGAGACTATGAAACCCATACTTACCCTTGTCGGGTTTGGGAATGCCCATAGCCTCGATGTGACGTCCGAAGGCTTTTGAAAGCCAGTCGCCCTGGCCATTGACCGACCCAATCTTGATCTTTGGGAACAACCGCCTTTCGCCCCGCTCCCTGAGCCTTTCCACGAGCTCCATCAGGCCTAGGGTGATCAGGTCAGGGTGGATGGGAATGGTTCGTAGGCTGGGTTCGTTCTTGACGCTCTGACCTTCCCCCTCATCAGTGATCGTCATGCAGGCCACACCATCCACCGTCGTGAAATCCACCAACGCCAACTGCCCCACTTCGGACACACGGGCACCGGTATACAGGCCGATCACCGCTCCCCAGCGCGCGCCTGCGCTCAGGTTGACGAGCGCATCAGGGGCATAAAGCGCCTGGATCTGGTCAAGGGTGAAGGACTTGAAGCCAAACGCCCGCCGCCGCTTCTTTTCCTGCTTGCGGTAGATGACGTGCCCGGCCGCCGGATTTTCGTCTTTGTGAAACTTGGCATAAGCACCAGCGGAGACGGCCCAGGTGAAAAAGCCTCGGACATAAGAGGCTTTGTTGATCAGGGTTGGGGTCTGCAACCCGCTCGTGCGGAGCGTTTCGATCCAGGCGGAAACATCCTCGCGCCGCACCTCGTGCAGCATCTTCGAGATGCCCACATGCCGGGCAAAACCCATCACAGCCGCTGTTTTGATCACCAGCGTCTTTGGCAACGTGTCAGCCTGGATGCTTTTCAGCCAAGCATCAGCGGCCTTGCCGATCGCACGCGGACGAGCGGGAGCAGGAGGCATGGCCGAAGCCGCTGACGTAGACAGCGTCTGGGCCAAAGAGGCGCCCAAGGTTTCCATCGCACCGGCCAGGGATTGCATGTCCGGAGGCGATGCCTGGGTGGCATGGGGGACGGAAGGTGCCTGGGTGAGCCAAGCCGGGGGTTTCTTGGCTTCGCGGATCGCCTCAATCAGCCGTTCGTGGTCCGCCTCATCGGTGGCCTCAAACCGCATGGAACCATCCGGGCGAATCTCACAGCCGTAATCAATCAGCTCCTCCCCAGAGCCCGTTTGCAGAACGACTGAACGCTTCCGAGCCGGTTGCTCCGGCAGATCCTTGGCGCGTCGTTCCTTGACCATCGAGATCCCCTCATCCCGTGCCTTGGCGAAGATCTGAGCATAGCGCGCACCGAGGATGTAAGCCCACCACCGGGCCAGCTTGGGATCTCGGGTGCGGAGGGATCGCTTGATGATCCGCAACCCCAGGAAGCCTTGAAGGTCTCTGGGGACCACCAGGCGGAAGTGAAAAACGCCCGAGGCGTGGCGCAAAAGATGGTGTGCAAGCCGCATGGTTGTTGACCAACCGACTTGACCAAGCGCCGTTTCTCTCAACTCACAAGAAACACCTTAAAAATAGGCATTTTTGCAATGTTGGCGGAGAGAGTGGGATTCGAACCCACGGTAGGCTTGCACCTACGGCAGTTTTCAAGACTGCTGCCTTAAACCACTCGGCCATCTCTCCGGATTGTCGAACCGCCAGCCGTGCTGCGCACGGCTCTACGCC
>NZ_JBFOHL010000021.1:11398-44371 GCF_040812275.1 Rhodanobacter geophilus
AGTTTGACTCGGGGCTTCCCGCCCCTCGCCCTTCGGGCCAGCGGCTGCGCCGCTGTTCGCTCCGGCTTCCTGCCTCCGCGAGCAAGACTGCTGCCTTAAACCGCTCGGCCATCTCTCCGGATTGTCGAACCGCCAGCCGTGCTGCGCACGGCTCTACGCCAGTTTGACTCGGGGCTTCCCGCCCCTCGCCCTTCGGGCCAGCGGCTGCGCCGCTGTTCGCTCCGGCTTCCTGCCTCCGCGAGCAAGACTGCTGCCTTAAACCGCTCGGCCATCTCTCCGGATTTGTTCTGCGCGCGCTGCTCCCCACTGCCAGCGCGCATCCTATCAGGTCCGCTCCGTCCCCTGCCCCGCACGCCCCTTGCGCGACAAGGCCACCAGCGCCCAGATCGTGATGGCGACCGGGATCAGTGCGCCGAGCAGCGGCAGCAGCACGGCGGGATGGCGGATCGACATCGGCACCAGCTGGGTGGCGGTGGCGTAGGCCACGATGGCGATGCGCAGGCCGCGGCGGCGGCGGGCGATCCAGGGGCTGGCGAGGATCAGCAGCAGCGCGATGCTGCCCAGCACGATGTCCAGCGTGGGCACCGACCACACGGTGGCGAAGCCGAGGCGGGTAAGGATCACCGAGCCGAGCACGGCGAGCAGGAAGTAGCTGCTCCAGTACTCGACCTTGTCCCAGCCGCGTTCGGCAGGCGTGTTCACGCGATGCGCTCCTGGCCGCCCATGGCGGCGCGCAGCACCTCGGGCACGGTGATCGAGCCGTCGGCGTTCTGGTAGTTCTCCATCACCGCGACCAGGGTGCGGCCCACGGCGAGGCCGGAGCCGTTTAGCGTGTGCACCAGCTCGGGCTTGCCGGTTTCCGGGTTGCGCCAGCGCGCCTGCATGCGGCGCGCCTGGAAATCGCCGCAGTTGGAGCAGGAGGAAATCTCGCGGTAGGTGTGCTGGCTGGGCAGCCACACCTCGAGGTCGTAGGTCTTGATCGCGGCGAAGCCCATGTCGCCGGTGCACAGCAGCACCTTGCGGTACGGCAGGCCGAGCAGCTGCAGCACCTTCTCGGCGTGGCCGACCATCTCCTCCAGCTGCGCGTGCGACTGCCCGGGCGCGGCGATCTGCACCATCTCCACCTTCTCGAACTGGTGCTGGCGGATCATGCCGCGGGTGTCGCGGCCGTAGCTGCCGGCCTCGGCGCGGAAGCACATGGAGTGCGCGGTGAGCCGCATCGGCAGCGCGTCGGCCTCGACGATGGTGTCGGCGACGAGGTTGGTGAGCGCCACCTCGGCGGTGGGGATCAGGTAACGCTTGCTGTCGCCGACCTGGGTGCTGAACAGGTCTTCCTCGAACTTCGGCAACTGGCTGGTGCCCTGCATGGTCTCGGCGTTGACGATCAGCGGCACGTTGCATTCGAGGTAGCCGTGCTCGCCGGTGTGCAGGTTGAGCATGAACTGCGCGAGCGCGCGGTGCAGCCGCGCGAGTTGCCCGCGCAGCACGGTGAAGCGTGCGCCCGAGAGCTTCGCTCCGGCATCGGCATCGAGCCAGCCGTGGCGGGCGCCGAGGTCGACGTGGTCCCTCACCGCGAAGTCGAAGGTGCGCGGCGTGCCCCAGCGCAGCTGCTCGGCGTTGCCGGTCTCGTCCCTGCCCAGCGGCACGGACTCGTGCGGGATGTTGGGGATGCCCAGCGCGATGTCGGCGAGCTTCGCCTGCACCTCGGCCAGCGCGGCCTCGTTGGCCTTGAGCCGGTCGCCGATGCCGGCGACCTCGGCCATCAGCGGCGCGGTGTCCTCGTCCCTGGCCTTGGCCTGGCCGATCGCCTTGGAGCGGGTGTTGCGCAGGTTCTGCAGCTCCTGCGTCTCGGTGGCGAGGCGCTTGCGCTCGGCCTCCAGCGCCTCCACGGCGGACACGTCCAGCTCGAAGCCGCGGGTTTCCTTGAGGCGCGCCGCGGTTTCGGCGAGGCGCGAGCGCAGCAGGGCGGGGTCGAGCATGGGTGTGTTCCGGAAAGCAGTTGAAGGCCGCGATTATCGCTTTCGCGCTGGCTGCGCCGCAACGCGGCAAGCCGCTCGATGGCGTGCCCGGGCCTCACCGTCACTCCAGCGAAAGCTGGAGTCCAGCGCCTCTTTTGGCGAAGCCCAAAGTCACTGGATCCCGGCTTTCGCCGGGATGACGAGCCCATTCACGGCTCCGGTCAATCCTTGCCGCGCGCCTTGCGGCGCGCTTCGCGAAGCGCCAGCAGCTTGTCGCGCAGCTGCAGTTCCAGCCCGCGCTCCACCGGTTCGTAGAACACGGTGCCGTCCAGCTCGTCGGGCAGGCATTGCTGGTCCAGCGCGATGCCGCCGTCGGCGTCGTGGTCGTACTGGTAGCCCTTGCCGTAGCCCAGGCCCTTCATCAGCTTGGTGGGCGCGTTGCGCAGGTGCATGGGCACGTCCAGCGTGCCCGTGTCGCGCACCGCGGCGCGGGCGGCGTTGAAGGCCTGATAGGCGGCGTTGCTCTTCGGCGCCACGGCCAGCCAGATCGCCAGCTGGGCCAGGCCCAGTTCGCCCTCGGGGCTGCCGAGGCGCTCGAAGGTGTCCCACGCGTCCAGCGCCATGCGCCAGGCGCGCGGCTCGGCCAGGCCCACGTCCTCCACCGCCATGCGGGTCATGCGGCGCGCGAGGTAGCGCGGGTCGCAGCCGCCGTCGAGCATGCGCGCCAGCCAGTAGACGGCGGCGTCGGGGTCGGAGGAGCGCACGGATTTGTGCAGCGCCGAGATCTGGTCGTAGAACTGCTCGCCCTGCTTGTCGAAGCGGCGCGTGCGGTCGGCCAGCACCTGCTCCAGCGTGGCCTGGTCGATGCGGTTGCCTTCGGCCAGTTCGGCGGCGATCTCCAGCAGGGTGAGCGCGCGGCGCACGTCGCCGTCGGCGGCCTGGGCGATCAGCTGCAGCGCGGCGTCGTCCACCTGCAGCTGCTGGGCGCCGAGGCCGCGCTCCGTGTCCGCCAGCGCACGCTTCAGCGCGGCCACGATGTCGTCCGCCGACACCGCGTCCAGCACGTGCACGCGGCAGCGCGAGAGCAGCGCCGAGTTCAGCTCGAACGACGGGTTTTCGGTGGTGGCCCCCACGAACAGGATCACGCCGCGCTCGATATGCGGCAGGAAGGCGTCCTGCTGGGCCTTGTTGAAGCGGTGCACCTCGTCCACGAACAGCACGGTGCGCCGTCCCTGGGCGAAGTTCGCCTCCGCCTCGGCCAGCGCCTTGCGTACCTCGGGCAGGCCCGAAAGCACGGCCGAGATCGCCTTGAAGTCGGCGTCGGCGTACTGCGCCACCAGCAGCGCCAGCGTGGTCTTGCCGCAGCCGGGCGGCCCCCACAGCACCATGGAATGCAGCCGGCCCGCCTCCAGCGCGCGGCGCAGGGCGCGGTCGGGCGCCACCAGCCGGCGCTGGCCCACGACCTCGTCCAGGTTGCGCGGGCGCATGCGCTCGGCCAGCGGCTTGAGCGCCTCGGGTTCGGCGAACAGGGAGGCGGACGGCTGGAAGGGATTGCGGGGCATGGCCCACATGATACGGCTCCGGGCAGCGGCCCGCCCCGGGCAAGGGTGCGCCGGCTATCATGTCGCCGGGAACAGCGCACCACGCAAGGAGCCGCGCATGTCCGGGGAAATCCACTGCAAGCCTGCCCTGCACCGCTGCCGCCGAAAGCGCGGCGGCATGGTGGAGCGCTGCGTTTGAGGCGGGTTGTCGGCATGCGCGCGGCCCTGCTGGCCTTGCTGCTGATGCTGCTGCCGTGCGCATGGCTGCATGCGGCGGGTGCCGACCGCTGGCTCCCGCTGGAGCGGCAATGGTTCGACGACGTGGGCATGGCCGCGGGCCTGCCCCACTCCATCACCACCGCGCTGGCGCAGGATCGCGACGGCCTGCTGTGGATCGGCACCATGGGCGGCCTGGGGCGCTACGACGGCTACCGCGTGCAGGTGTTCGAGCTGGCCGATGCCGCGGCCGCCGGCCTGCCCGACACCTACGTGCGCAGCCTGCTGGCGCTGCCGGACGGCGGCCTGCTGGTGGGCACCAATGCGGGCGGCCTGGCACGCTTCGACCCGCAGACCGGCCGCTTCCGCAGCTACCCGGTCGGCGCCGGCGGCACCGGCAACCGCAAGATCTACGCGCTGGCGCCGGACGGCGGGCGTGGCGCGTGGATCGCCACCGACAGCGGGCTGGACTACCTGGACCTGCGCAGCGACCGCATCGCTCCGGTCGACATCGGGCCGGCGGCGCCGCGCAACTTCGCCGTGTACCAGGATCGCGCCGGCAATCTGTGGCTGGGCAACGACAAGGGCCTGTTCGTGCGCCATGCGGGCAGCAAGACCTTCGTGCGCCCGGAGCATCCCGCGGGCGTGGTGGACCAGGTGCTGCACGATGAGATCTGGGCGGTGCGCGAAGACGCCGAAGGGCGCCTGTGGGTAGGCAGCGTGCAGATGGGCGCGATCTACCGCGAGGCCGACGGCCGCTGGCGCACGATCCCCGGCTTCAGCGGCTACGACGGCACGGCGCGGCAGGCCACCGTGCGCGATTTCCTGGAGGTGCGGCCGGGCCGGATGTGGATCGCCACCGACGGCAACGGCATCGTCACCTACACTCCGGGCGACACCGGCACGCGCGTGCTCGACCATGACACTTCGCTGCCCTCCTCGCTGCCCGGCAATTCCGTGCGCGCGCTGCTGCTGGGACGCGCCGGCAACGCCTGGGCCGCCACCGACCTCGGCGTGGCGCGCAGCAATGCCAGGGCCGACATCGCGTTCTCCATGCTGCCTTCGTCCGACTCCGCGCACTCGCTGGCCAACCCCAACGTGCGCGGCATCCTGGTCGATGCGCGTGGCCGAATCTGGCTGGGCATGGCGGCGGGCGAGATCGACATCGTCGACCCGGTCACCGGCACCGTGCGCCACCTCAAGCTGGCCGGCAGGCAGCTGCGCCGCGACGTGCAGAGCCTGGCCGAGGCACCCGACGGCTCGATCTGGGTCGGCACCCAGGGCCTGGCGCAGGTCGACCCCGACACGCTGGCCGTGCGCGACGCGATCCTGCCCGTGCTGGGCGGCACCCCGGTGCTGAGCCTGCTGCGCCTGGACGCCTACATGCTGATCGGCACCTACAACGGCGTGTACCGCTACGACACGCGCAATGGCCAACTGGTCCATTACCGCCACGTCGCGGGCCAGCCCGGCAGCCTGGCCAGCGACACCGTGCGCCAGATCGCACGCGTCGGCAAGGAGGTCTGGTACGCCACCAACAACGGCATCAGCATCGCGCGCGATCCGCTGCAGACCGATGGCTTCGTGAACCTGTCGCAACGCGACGGCGACTCCGCCAGCCTGCCGCAGAACCTGGTGGATTCTCTCGCCGTCGACGCGCAAGGCCGCCTGTGGGCCGGCACGCTCGGCGGCCTCGTCATGCTGCCGCACCCCGGCATCCCGCCCTACCGTTTCCTGCGGTTCGGCACGGCCGCAGGCCTCGCCAGCGACAAGATCACCGCCCTGCTGCCCGACGACAGCGGCAACCTGTGGGTGAGCACCTCCAACGGCATCTCGGTGGTTGACGGCCACACCCTGCACATCCGCAATCTCGGCGTGCGCGATGGCCAGCACATCGCCAGCTACATCTACGCCGCCGCCGCGCGCACGCCCGGCGGCACGCTGCTGTTCGGCGGGCTCGGCGGCCTCACCGTGATCCACACGCAGGGGCGGTGGCCGGACATCCCCAAAGCGCCGCTGCGCATCACCAATGCGGTGGTGAACGGGCACCCGCTGCCGTTCGGCCAGCTGCCCGGCGACCACGGCACGCTGACGCTGAGCGCACACGAGCGCAGCCTGCGGGTCGACTTCGCCCTGCTCGACTACCAGGCGTCGCAGGAAACCGCCTACAGCTACCGCATGACCGGTTTCGACGACGACTGGATCGAAGTGCCCAAGGGCGGCACGCCCAGCGCGATCTACACCAATCTGCCGCATGGCCACTACACGCTGCAGCTGCGCGCCGTGCCGCGCGGCCTGCACGCGCGCACGGCCGAGAGCACGCTGGGCATCACCGTGGCGCCGCTGTGGTACGAGGCGCTGCCGACGCGCCTGCTGGCGATCGTGCTGCTGCTGGCGCTGGTCGTGCTGCTGGTGCAATTGCGCACGATCTACCTGCGCCGCCGCGCCGCGCAGCTGCAGGCGCAGATCGACGAACACACCCGCGAGCTGCTCGCCGCCAACCGGCGCCTGGACCTGCTGGCCGGCACCGACGAGCTGACCGGCGTCTGCAACCGCCGCCGCTTCCTCAAGCTGGCCGAGGGCGTGCGCTGCAACGCCGGCCCGGCACCGGCATGCATCGCGCTGCTGGACCTCGATCGCTTCAAGCGGATCAACGACGAGCATGGCCACCTCGCCGGCGACGAGGTATTGCGCTCCACGGCTGGCGTGATCTGCCAGCAGCTGCGCGCCGGCGACCTCGTCGGCCGCTACGGCGGCGAGGAACTGGTGCTGTGCCTGCCGAACAATTCCGGCGAGCAGGCGATGGCTGTCGCCGAACAGATCCGCCTGTCGCTGCGCGCCACGCGCATATGGCACGAAGGCCATGCCATCACCATCACGGTGAGCATCGGCGTCGCCGAACTCCGGCCCGACGAGGGCATGACCTCCTGGCTGTCGCGCGCCGACAGCGCGCTGTACGCATCCAAGCATCGCGGGCGCGACTGCTGCACGCTGGCGAGCTGAGCCCGTCCGCAGCCTCCGGACGCGCCCCATGCGCCACGGTCATTCGCCGGCGGGGCCGGCCGAGCTCAGGGCGTATTGGCGATACAGGCCATAGACCAGGCCGCAGGCACCGGTGAGCGCCGCGGGGATCAGCAGGCTGTGTTCGTGCATCATCCGGAACAGGCCGGCACCGGCAGCGCTGCCGAGCATGAAGCTGGCCGCCACCAGCATGCAGACGCGCAGCCGCAGCCTGTCCACCGGCAGGCCACGCAACAGGTGGCCAAGGTAGATCCCCAGGTCGGTGAAGATGCCGGTGACGTGGGTGGTGCGGATCACCGCGCCGCTGTAGGCGCTGACCATGCCGTTCTGCAGCCCCATGCCCACCGATGCCAGGTACAGGCCGGCGGAATCGGAGGCATCGAGCAAGGGGACGGCGGCAAACAGCAGCAGCGACTCCAGCACCAGCGCCACGCCGTAGCGCCGGCCGAGTTTCAGCGTGCTCTGCTGCACGATCATGCCGCTCAACATGCTGCCCAGCACGAAGGCCGCGATCGCCAGCACCCAGTGCACCGTTTCGCCGGCGTTGCCCTGGCCCAGCGCGATGCCGAGCAGGCTGGTGTTGCCGGTCATGTTGCTGATGGATTCGTGCCTGAAGCCCAGGTAGCCGACCGCATTGACCTGGCCCGCGATGAAGGCCAGCACGGCCGTGCCGAACCAGGCCCAGCGCGGCAATTGGCGCAGCACAGGCATGATGCCGATTCTCCGGTGTCAGTTCTTCAGCGGCTGCACCTGCAGCACCGGGGCATCGCCGATCACGTCGGCGCCCTTGGGCGGCACGAAGGTGAACACCGCCGGCGGAATCGCCACGTTGCGCCGCCAGTTCGAGAAGCGGATGTCGGTGGTGGAGCCGAGCTGGTCCTTGAACGTCATCCGCGCCAGCCCGTTCGCGTCGAAGCCGAGGTCGGCCCAGGCGAACTGCGGGTCCTTCGCGGTGGAGGTGAGGCGCAGCCAGGCCAGGCCGTCGCGTTCGCCCTGCTCGGTGACCTTGAACTCCCGGTCCATCTGCTTGAGGTCGGTGAGCACGGTGAGCGGGCTGTGCGCCTCCTCGCTGCTCTGGACGCGCACGGTGACCTGCTCCAGCTCGGGGTCGTACATCCACACGCGGCTGCCGTCGGCCACGATGGTCTGCCTGTACGGCGCGGTGGTCTCCCAGCGGAACTGCCGCGGCGCCTGCAGCGCCAGCGTGCCGGTGCTGGTCTTGCCGGCGTTGCCGTTCGGGTCGACCAGGGTCTGGCTGAAGTCGCCGGTGAGCGAATGCAGGCCGGTGGCGAAGGCGTCCAGCCGCGCGCGCGCCGCGCCGGTGGCGGCCTGGGCCAGGCCCGTCAGCGACAGCAGGAAGGCGGCGACGATGGTGAAGCGTTTCATGGGAGCCCTGTGCGCAATGCGATGCGGGCATTGTAGAGGGGAAGGCTTAACCGTTTGCTCCCGGTCGCGGCGCTTTGGCCTTCCCCCTCCCGGGGAGAGGGAGAAAGTCGCTCAGCCTTTCGGCGGCGGCGGCGCCAGCACCTCGCGGTTGCCGTTGTGCTGCGGGGCGCTGACCACGCCGTCCTGTTCCATCTGTTCGATCAGGCGGGCGGCGCGGTTGTAGCCGATGCGCAGATGCCTTTGCACGCCCGAGATCGAGGCGCGCCGGGTCTGGGTGACGATGGCCACGGCCTTGTCGTAGAGCTGGGTGTCGGCATCGCCGCCTTCCTCGCCGTCCTGCGGCAGGCCGGCGTCGTTGATGAACTTGCCGTCGGAGGTGGCCTGCACTTCCTCCAGCACGCCCTCGATGTACTGCGGCGCGCCCTGCGCCTTCAGCCAGTTCACCACGTTGTGCACCTCGTGGTCGTCCACGAAGGCGCCGTGCACGCGTTCGGGCGTGGCGGTGCCGGGCGGCAGGTAGAGCATGTCGCCGTGGCCGAGCAGCGCCTCCGCGCCGCTCTGGTCGAGGATCGTGCGCGAATCGATCTTGCTCGACACCTGGAACGCGATGCGGGTCGGGATGTTGGCCTTGATCAGGCCGGTGATCACGTCCACCGACGGGCGCTGGGTGGCCAGCACCAGGTGCACGCCGGCGGCGCGCGCCTTCTGCGCCAGGCGGGCGATCAGCTCCTCCACCTTCTTGCCGACGATCATCATCATGTCGGCGAACTCGTCGATGATGATGACGATGTAGGGCAGCGGCTCCAGCGGCTCCGCCGCGAGGTTCGGCATCTCCGGGTTGGGGCGGAACAGCGGGTCCAGCAGCGGCTGGCCGGCGTTCTCGGCGTCCTTCACCTTCTTGTTGAAGCCGCCGAGGTTGCGCACGCCCACCGCGGCCATCAGCTTGTAGCGGCGCTCCATCTCGGCCACGCACCAGCGCAGGGCGTTGGCGGCTTCCTTCATGTCGGTGACGACCGGCGCCAGCAGGTGCGGGATGCCCTCGTAGACCGAGAGCTCCAGCATCTTCGGGTCGATCATGATCATGCGCACGTCTTTCGGGCTCGCCTTGTACAGCAGCGAGAGCACCATCGCGTTGACCGCGACGGACTTGCCCGAGCCGGTGGTGCCGGCCACCAGCAGGTGCGGCATCTTCGCCAGGTCCACCACCACCGGCTTGCCGCCGATGTCCTTGCCCAGCGCCAGCGCCAGCGGCGACTTGGTCTGGTCGTAGCGGTCCGAGCGCAGGATCTCCGACAGGTACACGATCTGCTTGCGCGTGTTGGGGATCTCCAGGCCGATCACGTTCTTGCCGGGGATCACGTCCACCACGCGCACGCTGACCACGGACAGGCCGCGTGCGATGTCCTTGTCCAGGCTCGACACCTGCGAGCCGCGCACGCCGGCGGCCGGCTCCAGCTCGAAGCGGGTGATCACCGGGCCGGGGTAGACGCCCACCACCTTGGCCTCGATGCGGAAGTCCTTGAGCTTCAGCTCGACCTGGCGCGACAGCACTTCCAGGGTTTCCTCCGAATAGCCCGGGCCCTGCTCCGGCGCCTCGTCCAGCAGCGACAGCGGCGGCAGTTCGCCCGGCGCGGAGGCGCCGGTGAACAGCGGGATCTGCGTCTCCAGCCGGGCGCGCTCGCTCTTCGCCACCGGCGCCGGCGGCGTCTCGATGCGCACCGGCTCGCGCTTCGCCTGCTTGACCGCCTCGACCTTCTTCGCGGTTTCGCGCTCGGCGCGCGCCTGCTGCGCCTTGAGCGCGTCGGGCGCCTCGCGCAGCTTGCCGCGCAGCCACTCGACCGCGCGCAGCGTGGCCTGCCCGGTCCAGTCCATCACCCTGAACCACGACAGCCCGGTGGCCAGCGTCACCGCCACCAGGAACAAGGCCAGCAGCAGCAGCGGCGCCCCCTTCTCGCCGAACGCGGCAAGCAGGCCGCGCGCCACCGCGCTGCCGATCACGCCGCCCGCGCCTTGCGGCTCCATCGTGCTCTGCCGGAAATTCAGCCAGCACAGGCCGGGCGCGGTGATGAAGAAGAACACCGCGCCGATCAGGCGCAGCGAGGATTCCCACGGATGCACCGGCTGCACGCCGCGCTGGCGCAGTACCTGCACGCCGAGCAGCAACAGCAGCAGCGGGAAGAAATACGCCACGCCGCCGAACAGGTAGCGCAACAGGTCAGCCACATAAGCGCCTACCGTGCCGCCCAGGTTATGCACATGCGCCGACGCGCCGACGTGCGACCAGCTCGGGTCCTGGGCGTCGTAGCTGAACAGGCACACCAGCAGGTACAGCGCCAGCGGCAGCAGCACCAGGGCGCCCGCCTCGCGCAGGCGGCGCTTCAACTCGTCGCTCAGGGCGACCGGTTCCTTCTTCTGTTTGACGTTTGCGCTGCGCGCCACCGGGACGGGCTTCCTGGATTGCCGAATTCCCGGCAAGTCTACACAGGGAATCCCGAAAAACCGCCCTCCCGGCGATTTTCGCCTCGGCCGGCCCCGCACCGCTTCCTCCGATCAAGCACTTGCACGCCTGCCACGGCGAACCGCGCGACCCACCCGTCCCTTGAATCGGGCGCCCGCCTTCCCCATCCTTGCGGACCGGCATCCCGCCACGATGCAACCTTTGCGGTGCTCGTGGCGAATAGCCACGCAGACCGCCGACCATCCCGAGGAACCCGCGCATGACCGCCACGCCCAAGCACACCCGCCTGCTGATCCTCGGCTCCGGCCCCGCCGGCTACACCGC
This sequence comes from Rhodanobacter geophilus, assembly GCF_040812275.1. Taxonomy (NCBI): domain Bacteria; kingdom Pseudomonadati; phylum Pseudomonadota; class Gammaproteobacteria; order Lysobacterales; family Rhodanobacteraceae; genus Rhodanobacter; species Rhodanobacter geophilus. The sequence continues at coordinate 22,303 of NZ_JBFOHL010000021.1, forward strand.
CGCGGTGTACGCCGCGCGCGCCAACCTGAAGCCGACCATGGTCACCGGCCTGCAGCAGGGCGGCCAGCTGATGACCACCACCGACGTGGACAACTGGCCGGGCGACGTGGAAGGCCTGCAGGGCCCGGCGCTGATGCAGCGCATGGCCGAGCACGCCGAGCGCTTCCACACCGAGATGATCTTCGACCACATCCACACCGTGGACCTGAAGCAGCGCCCGTTCCGCCTCAAGGGCGACTCCGGCGAATACACCACCGACGCGCTGATCATCGCCACCGGCGCCACCGCGAAGTACCTGGGCATCGCCAGCGAGGAGAAGTTCAAGGGCAAGGGCGTATCGGCCTGCGCCACCTGCGACGGCTTCTTCTTCCGCGAGCAGGAGGTGGTGGTGATCGGTGGCGGCAACACCGCGGTCGAGGAGGCGCTGTACCTCTCCAACATCGCCAGCAAGGTCACCCTGGTGCACCGCCGCGACAAGCTGCGCGCGGAGAAGATCATGCAGGACAAGCTGTTCGAGAAGGCCGCCGCCGGCAAGATCGAGCTGGTGTGGAACCACACCGTGGACGAGGTGCTGGGCGACGACTCCGGCGTCACCGGCGTGCGCGTGAAGGACGTCAACTCCGGCGCCACCCGCGACATCGCCGCCACCGGCTTCTTCGTGGCGATCGGCCACACGCCGAACACCGGCATCTTCGAGGACCAGCTGGAGATGCACGATGGCTACATCAGGATCCACAGCGGCCAGAGCGGCATGGCCACGATGACCTCGGTGCCCGGCGTATTCGCCGCCGGCGACGTGGCCGACCACGTGTATCGCCAGGCAATCACCTCGGCCGGCTTCGGCTGCATGGCCGCGCTGGATGCCGAGCGCTGGCTGGAGCAGCAGAAGCCGGTGGGCTGAACCATAGCTCTCTAGCCCGTCATTCCGGCGAAGGCCGGGATGACGGACAAAGGCAAAGACTCCACAAGTTCGTAGCCTTGGATCAAACTTCCATGAGCACCGCCACGCTGCACTACATCCACGACCCGCTGTGTGGCTGGTGCTACGCCGCGCAGCCGCTGGTGGGTGCGGCGCTGGCGCAGCTGGGCGGCCGCCTCGCGCTGCGCCTGTACGGCGGCGGCCTGTTCGGCGAGCCGCACCAGGTCGATGCCGGGCTGGTGCGGCACATCGTGCATTCCGGCGAGCGCATCGCCCAGCTCAGCGGTCAGCCGTTCGGCGAGGCCTACAGGCAGGGCGAGCTGGCCGAGGAGATCGGGCTGGACGGCGCGCGTTTCGCATCGGCCTTCGGCGCCACCGATGGCCATGCCGTGTTCGAGCACGTGCAGGCCAGCCGCCGGCTGCTGGACGAGTTCGGTGGCCGGGGCTTCCCCACCCTGCTGCTGGAAACCGGCGGGCGCCATGCCTTGCTGCCGCACCACCACCACTACGGCCGCCCCGACGCCTTCGTGCAGACGCTCGCCGCGCAGTTGCCGGCCTTGCACTGACCACCTGGCCGTATCGACGCAGCAGCGCAGCTTGGGCGCGACGGGTTCGGCGGTTGGCAGCCATCGCGCACAGGGTGCGCTCCCGCAGTAGCTAATATCGCCTGCATGCTCGAAGCACGCTTCCACGAACGCATTGCCGACATCCTGGCCACCGACTGGGACGCGCTGCGCCCCGACGGCCATCCCTTCGTGTCGCACGCCTTCCTGCACGCGCTGGAAGCATCGGGCTGCATCCGTCCCGCCTGGGGCTGGCAGGCGCATCACCTGGGCCTTTACGAACACGACCGCCTGCGCGCCGCCGCGCCGCTGTACCTGAAAGGCAACTCGCACGGCGAGTTCGTGTTCGACTGGAGCTGGGCGGACGCGTGGGAACGCGCCGGCGGCGACTACTACCCCAAGCTGCTCTGCGGCGTGCCCTACTCGCCCGTGTCCGGGCCGCGGCTGCTGGCCGGCGGCAACGCCGGGCTGCAGCGCGCGCTGGTCGATGCGATGCGCGGCGAGGCGGAACGCCTGCGATTGTCGTCGGTGCACGCCAACTTCCTGCTGCCCGACGAAGCCGATGCCTTCGACGCGGACTGGCTGGCCCGCTCGGACGTGCAGTTCCACTGGCACAACCGCGGCTGGCGCGACTTCGACGACTTCCTCGCCGCGCTGAGTCACAAGAAGCGCGCGAACATCCGCCACGAACGCGCCCGCGTCGCCGCCGGCGACCTGCGCGTGGAGTGGCGCGGCGGCAACACGCTGGGCGACGCCGAATGGGCCGCGGTGCATGCACTCTACCTCGCCACCTTCGATGCCAAGGGCAACCACGCCGCGCTCACCGCGGATTTCTTCCGCCGGCTTGGCGCGCTGGGCGGCATGGCGCAGCTGGCGCTGGCGCACGATGCGGACGACATCGCGGCGATGGCGCTGTTCCTCGAAGGCGACGGCGTGCTGTACGGCCGCTACTGGGGCAGCCGCGTCGACGTGCCGGGCCTGCACTTCGAGCTGTGCTACTACCGTGGCATCGAGCACGCCATCGCGCAGGGACTGCAGTGCCTCGAGCCGGGCGCGCAGGGCGAGCACAAGCTGGCGCGCGGCTTTCTTCCCGTGCGCACCCGCTCGCGGCACCTGATCCTGCACGAGGGCTTTCGCGCCGCCGTGCGCGAGGCGCTGCAGCAGGAGGCCGCGTCGATGGATTTCTATGCGAGCGAGTGCATGGCGCACAGCCCCTATGCCCGGCACTGACATGCCATCATGGCGAGACTCAGAATCGAAGGACCGACATGGCGCCACCGCCCCACAACGCACGCCCGGTTGATTCCGCAGACGATCTTGCCGCCCTGCAAGGCATCTGGGAGCAGGTCGGCTTCGAGGAAAATGGCCTAACCGATCCACCCGACGATCACGGGGCCCCCGGCGCGCTCACCCTGATCCACGGCAACCGTTTCGAGGTGCGCGCCGTCGATGGCGAGCTGTTGCTGGAAGGCGGCTTCACGCTGGACGCATCCACCACGCCAAAGTCCATCACCTGGGTCGATTCGATCGGCTTGGACGCAGGCAAGCTCCTGCCGGCCATCTACCGGCTCGAAGGCGACCACTTCCTCTTCGTGGCGGCCGACGAAGGCATGCCGCGACCCACGACCTTTCGTACCAGCATGGGCCTGACCATGCGCAGCTTTGTCCGCAAGCGCTAGATTCGATTCCCCTTCACTACGCCGATCAGCAATGATCCGCCTGCCCCAGCTCTCCACCGCCGCACCGCTGCGCTTTCCGGATCCCCGCAGCGCGCTGCACGAACCGAACGGCCTGCTCGCCTTCGGCGGCGACCTCTCGCCCGAACGGCTGCTGGCCGCCTACGGTCACGGCATCTTCCCATGGTTCGGCGAAGAGGAGCCGATCCTGTGGTGGTCGCCCGATCCGCGCTGCGTGTTCCGCACCGAGGCGCTGCGCATCAACCGCAGCCTGCGCCGGCAGCTGCGCGGCAAGCCATGGCGGGTGAGCGTGGATCGTGCGTTCGAGGCGGTGATCCGCGCCTGTGCCGCGCCGCGCGAGGGCCATGCGGGTACCTGGATCGTGCCCGAAATGATCGATGCCTACGTCGCGCTGCACCGGCTCGGCCACGCGCACAGCGTGGAGGTGCGGGACGACGCGCGGCTGGTGGGTGGCCTCTACGGCGTGGCGGTGGGCCAGCTGTTCTGCGGCGAATCGATGTTCAGCGCGGAGAGCGGCGGCTCCAGGCTCGCGCTGGTGGCGCTGGCCGGGCTGCTGCGGCAATGGGGCTGGCCGCTGATCGACGCGCAGGTGGCGAATGCGCACACCCTGGGCCTGGGCGCCGTGGAGATATCGCGCGAACATTTCCTGCACGAGGTGGCGCGGCTGGCCGCCCTGCCCGGCCGCGTGGGCAGCTGGGTCGATGCCGAGAGCCTGCTGATCCAGCCGGATACGGCTCAGGCAGCCGGCTGAGACAGGGTGACGGGCTCCGCGCCCGGCGTCGACGCCAGGGATTTCAGCGCCACGTAATGGCCGAGGAACAGCTCGACCAGGCGTGGATCGAGCTGGCTGCCGGCAATCTCGCGCAGGTACTCGAGCACGCGCGCTTCCGGCCACGCCGGCTTGTAGACGCGCTCGGTGATCAGCGCGTCCCAGACGTCGATCACGCTGAAGATGCGCGCGGCCAGCGGAATCTCTTCGCCGCGCAGCCCTTGCGGATAGCCGCCGCCGTCCCAGCGCTCGTGGTGGCTGTACGGCACGTCGCTGGAGCCGCGCAGGAAATCCACCTGTTGCAGCAGCTCGTAGCCGATCCGCGGGTGCCGCCGCATCAGCGTCCGTTCCTCCTCGTCCAGCGGACCCGGCTTGGTGAGGATGGTGTCCGGCAGCGCCAGCTTGCCGATGTCGTGCAGCAGCGCGCCCAGCCGCAGCTCGTCCAGGGCACGGCCACGCACCCCGTCCAGCCGCGCCAGTTCCGCAGCCATGCGCGCCACGCGTTCGGAGTGATGACCGGTCTCCTGGTGGCGCACGTCCATCGCCGCCACCAGCACGCGCAACGCCTGCTCGCGCCCCTGGCGCAGCCGGCGGTTGCCCTGCTCCAGGCGCCGCACGTCCCGCCGTATCATCCAGAACAGCATCGCGCCGGTGGCCAGCACGAAGGCCCAGCCCTTGAGCGTCTGCAGGGTCATGCGCAGGCCCGAATCCGGAACCAGCACGTCCACGGCGCGATCGGAGCACCAGATCCAGATCGCGGCGACGAGCACGTATACGCCCGCGATACGCAATGGCGGACTCATCCGCATGCAACGATGTCCCCGGCCCTGTCGATTGAGGTATTCCGCCATGCTCCGCTGCAGCCGTCGAGGCGCGGTCGCCGATCCTGCGATGAACGTCTCAACTGCCGCGCAGGGCGTACATGCGCGCCACGCTATCGTCGAGGATGCCCGCAAGCAAGGCCACCGGCGCGGCCGCGGCAGGCACGGGACCGGTTCAGGCCTTGCGCACGAACTCCGACTTCAGCTTCATCGGGCCGATGCCGTCGATCCTGCAGTCGATGTTGTGGTCGCCTTCGACCAGGCGGATGTTCCTGACCTTGGTGCCGACCTTGACCACGAGGGACGAGCCCTTGACCTTGAGGTCCTTGATCACCGTGACGCTGTCGCCATCGGCCAGCCGGTTGCCGTTGGCATCCTTCACCACCGGTGCGTCGTCGTCGACGGCGGCTTCCGCATCCTTCGACCATTCGTGCGCGCACTCGGGGCAGACCAGCAGGCCACCGTCCTCGTAGGTGTAGGCGGAGTTGCACATCGGGCAGTGGGGCAGCTCGCTCATGCTCGGTTCCAGCGTGTCATTGTCGGAATCTTGAAGTGAGACGTGCCGCGCTCAGCCGGCACGGCTGGCGTACTTGCGCGCCACGTAGTCGTCGAGGATGCCCACGAATTCACGGGCGATGTGGTCGCCGCGCAGGGTCATCGCCTTCTCGCCGTCGATGAACACCGGCGCCGCCGGCGCCTCGCCGTTCCCGGGCAGGGAAATGCCGATATTCGCGTGCTTGGATTCGCCCGGCCCGTTCACCACGCAGCCCATCACCGCCAGGGTGAGGTTCTCCACGCCGTCGTACTTCACCCGCCACGCCGGCATCTGCGCGCGCACGTGCTCCTGCACGGTCTTGGCCAGTTCCTGGAAGAACTCGCTGGTGGTGCGGCCGCAGCCCGGGCAGGCGGTGACCAGCGGCGTGAACGAGCGCAGGCCCATGGTCTGCAGCAGCTCCTGCGCCACGATCACCTCGCCGGTGCGCGAGGCGCCCGGCTCCGGCGTGAGCGAGATGCGGATGGTGTCACCGATGCCCTCCTGCAGCAGCACCGCCAGCGCGGCACTCGACGCGGTGATGCCCTTGGAGCCCATGCCCGCCTCGGTGAGGCCGAGATGCAGCGCGTAGTCGCAGCGCGCGGCGAGGTCGCGGTACACCGCGATCAGCTCCTGCACGCCGGACACCTTGCACGACAGGATGATGCGCTCGCGCGGCAGGCCGATCTTCTCGGCCAGCACGGCCGAATCCAGTGCCGAGCGGATCAGCGCCTCGCGCGCCACGTGGCCGGCGTCCCACGGCTCGGAGCGAGTGTGGTTCTCGTCCATCAGGGTGGCGACCATCGCCTGGTCCAGCGAGCCCCAGTTCGCGCCGATGCGCACCGGCTTGCCGTGCTGGATCGCCTTCTCGATGATCGCGCCGAACTGCGCGTCCTTCTTCTTGCCGAAGCCCACGTTGCCGGGGTTGATGCGGTATTTCGCCAGCGCCTCGGCACAGGCCGGCTCGTGTTCCAGCAGCTGGTGGCCGTTGTAGTGGAAGTCGCCGATGACCGGCACCTCCACCCCCATCATCGCCAGGCGGTCGCGGATGTGCGGCACCGCCGCCGCCGCCGCCGGCGTGTTCACCGTGATGCGCACCAGCTCGGAACCGGCGCGGGCCAGCTCGGCGATCTGCTTCGCGGTGGAAACCGGGTCCTCGGTGTCGGTGTTGGTCATCGACTGCACCACGATGGGCGCGCCGCCACCGACGATGACCTTGCCGATCCGCACGCCGACGCTGGGACGACGCGTCAACGGTTCGGCCGCACGCGGTTTGGAAGTAGAGGGTTCGTTCATGCAGGCAACCGGGGAAGATTCCGCCGCTCCACGTCGCGGCGCAGGCGACAAGCATAACGGAATGCCCATGACGGCACGGCAAAACCGGATCGCCCGGCGTGGCACACTCCCCCCATGCCCGCGACTTCGCCGCTGCTGTCTCCCGCTACCCGTCTGCTGGCCGAACAGGCACTGAGCCGCAGCGCGGGCGCGCCGCTGCTGGGCGGCAACGCGGTGCAACTGCTGATCGACGCCGAGGCGCATTACGCGGCCTGGCTGGACGCGATCTGTGCCGCGCAACGCTGCGTGCTGCTGGAGAACTACATCATCCGCAACGACGAGGTCGGCCGCGCGTTCCGCGATGCACTGGCCGAACGCGCGCGCGCCGGCGTCTTCGTGGCGGTGGTGGCCGACTGGATGGGTTGCCTCGGCCAGTCCGGCCATGCGTTCTGGCAGCCGCTGCGTGCCGCCGGCGGCCAGGTGCGCATCTTCAACCCGCCCAAGCTCGGCCAGCCGTTTGGCTGGATCAGCCGCGACCACCGCAAGCTGCTGGTGGTGGACGGCGTGCAGGGCTTCCTCTCCGGCGTGTGCATCAGCGCGAAATGGCTGGGCGACACGCGCCGCGGCGTGCCGCCGTGGCGTGACACCGGCGTGGCGCTGCGCGGCCCCGTGGTGGCCGAGATGCAGGCCGCATTCGCACAGAGCTGGGCCGAGGCCGGCGGCGAACTGCCGCCCTTCGCGGCGGTCGGCGACGGTGCTGCCGGTGACGTGGCGTTGCGCCTGATCGCGACGCAACCCGCCAGCGCCGGCATCTACCGGCTCGACCAGATGATCGCCGCGCTGGCGCGGCGCACGCTGTGGCTCACCGATGCGTATTTCGTGGGTACCGCCCCCTACGTGCAGGCGCTCACGGCCGCCGCGCGCGACGGCGTGGACGTGCGCCTGCTGGTACCGGGAAGCAGCGACATCCCGCTGGTGGCCGGCCTGTCACGCTCGGGCTACCGGCCGCTGCTGCAGGCCGGCATCCGCGTGTTCGAATGGAACGGCTCGATGCTGCACGCCAAGACCGCGGTGGCCGACGGCCAGTGGGCGCGCGTGGGTTCCTCCAACCTCAACCTTGCCAGCTGGCTGAGCAACCGCGAGATCGACGTGGCGATCGAGGATGCCGGATTCGCCGCACGACTCGCCACGCAGTACGAGCACGACCTCGGGCACGCCACCGAAATCGTGCTGAGCCCGCGCAAGCATCGCCGCGACAAGCTGGGCGGCGCCACCGAGCGCCCCGCGCGCACGCGCCACGACGGCGGCAGCTCAAGCCGTGCCGCCACCGGCGCGGTTCGCCTCGCCAACCGCATGGGCGCGGCGCTGGTCGACCGGCGCGTGCTGGGCCACGCCGACGCCGGCCCGCTGGCGCTGGGGGCGCTGGCCCTGCTGCTGCTCGCCGCGGTGGCATGGTGGTGGCCTGCGGTGCTGGCCTGGCCGCTGGGCCTGCTGTGCGCATGGCTGGCCTTGAACCTCGCCATCCGTGCCTGGCGCGAACGGCGGCGCAGGCCCGGCGCGGACAATTGAGCCGCACCCACCGCTTCGCCGAACCCCTGCCCGTCTCCCGGAATCGCGCAGCAGCATCCGCGATCCAATGCCTCCCGGGCACGAGGGCCCCGCTCTCCGATACGTCAGCCACTACCTGCACAACATCCGCCAAGCCACTGTTATGCAAGCCTCTGCGGCCAGCGCCAGACGTGCTAGGCTCGCGCACTCATGCACCCGCCCGACACTGCACCGCCTCGCCACATCCTCACCCCCAGCACGCTGAACCGGCTGGTGCGCGGGCTGCTGGAAGACGCGTTGCCGCTGGTGTGGATCGAGGGCGAACTGTCGAACGTGGCGCGGCCCGCGTCCGGGCATCTCTACTTCACGCTGAAGGACAGCGGCGCCCAGGTGCGCTGCGCGATGTTCCGCCCGAAAAGCGCCGCGCTGCGCTTCAAGCCCGCCGACGGCATGCAGGTGCTGCTGCGCGCGCGGGTGGGCCTGTACGAACCGCGCGGCGAATTCCAGCTCGTGGCCGAGCACATGGAACCGGCCGGCGAAGGCGCGCTGCAACGCGAGTTCGAGCGGCTGAAGGCGCAGCTCGATGCGGAGGGCCTGTTCGACCCTGCGCGCAAGCGCCCCCTGCCCCGCTACGCGCGGCGCATCGGCGTGATCACTTCCGCCACCGGCGCGGCGATCCGCGACGTGCTCAGCGTGCTGGCGCGCCGCTGGCCGCTGGCCGAGGTGGACGTGCTGCCGGTGCCCGTGCAGGGCCGCGAGGCACCAGCCGCCATCGTGGCCATGCTGAAAAGGGCTTCGGCCAGCGCCCGCTACGACGTGCTGCTCGTCACCCGCGGCGGCGGCTCGCTGGAAGACCTGTGGGCGTTCAACGACGAGGCCGTGGCGCGCGCGATCCACGCCTGCGCCGTGCCGGTGGTCAGCGCCGTGGGCCACGAGGTGGACTTCAGCATCGCCGACTTCGTCGCCGACCTGCGCGCGCCCACGCCCTCGGCCGCCGCCGAGCTGCTGGTGCCCGACGCGCAGACCACGCTGCACCACCTGCACCAGCTGCAGCAGCGCCTGGCCGCGCTGGAACAGCGTCGCCTGCAGGCACTGGACCAGCGTGTGGACCATCTGTTCGCCCGCCTGCAGGCCCAGCGTCCGCAGGCGCGATTGGCACGCGACCGCGAACGCCTCGTCCACTTGCAGCACCGCCTGCTCGCCACGCTGCGCGACCGTCGGCAACGCGACCGCATCCGGCTGGATCGCCTGCACGCCCGCCTGCTGGCGCGCCACCCGCGACAACGGCTGGCGCTGCTGCAACGCCAGCTCGCCGAACAGTCGCAACGCCTCCGCCAGGCCATCGCCCGCCAGCTGGAACGCGAACGCCACGCCCTGCAGCAGGCGGCCCGCACCCTGCACGCGGTGAGCCCGCTGGCCACACTGGAGCGCGGCTACGCCATCCTGTTCGATGCCGACGGCAAGGTGCTGCGCTCCGTGCAAGGCGTCGAACCGGGCGACGCGTTGCGCGCGCGACTGGCGGATGGGGAATTGGCGCTGCTGGCGGCCAGGCGCAAGCCTGCGGAGCCGACCGGCAAGTGAACCGGCCCCGCTTTCCCGCGTGCATCGTTTTTGAACCCCGGCATCAGGCACCGCTTCATGCGCCTCTGGTCACTGCATCCCCGATACCTGGACGCGCAAGGTCTGGTCGCGCTGTGGCGCGAAGCCCTGCTGGCCAAGGCGGTGCTTCGCGGCGAAACGCGGGGATATCTCCATCACCCGCAGCTGACGCGATTCAGGGAGCATGCCCGGCCACGCCTGGCCATCAATTCGTATCTGGCCACGATCCATGACGAAGCCACGCGCCGCGGCTACCGCTTCGACCGTTCCAAGATCGGGCCGGTGCGGGAAGTCCCGCCCATCACGGTGACGTCGGGCCAACTTGCACGCGAGTGGCATCACTTGCAACGCAAACTTGCGGTGCGCAGCCCGGACGTCCTGTCGCGCTGGATCGGTGTGGCTGCCCCGGATTGCCATCCGCTGTTCCGGCGGAAGCCCGGCCCGGTGGCATCGTGGGAGCGGGCTCCGGGCGACGCCTGACCACCCGATCCGGCTTCCAGGCCATCGAGGTGGCTTGGCAGGCGGGCACTGGAACGGCTGCCGGAGCCAAGCCGCTCGCGGCCCTACCAGACCAGATCGTCCGGCACCTCGAACCGCCTGTAGTACTCGTCGTCCGCGTCGCTGCCGCCGCTGCCTGCTTGGGCGCAGCCATGGTCCAGCACGACCAGATCCGCATCGCGCTCGCGCACCTTGCCGGCGGCGGCGCGCGGCAGCAGTTCGTAGCCCTCGCCATGGCGCACGATCACCAGCGCGCCGCTGGCCAGTTGTGTGCGCAGCGCCTCGTTGACCAGCACGCTCTTGATCGCGTTGCCGTCGGCGAAGCGATAGGCGATCTCGCCTTCGCGCTTGAGCTTGTGCGTCTCGACGATCTGGCGGGCCTGTGCGCGCGCCTCGTCCGCACGCCGCCGTGCGTTGCCTTCGGCTGCCAGCATGCGATCACGCTCGGCCTTCTCGGCCTGCAGCCGCTCCGCTTCCAGTTGCCCGGCGCCCGGCGCGACCGGCGCCTTGCCCCTGTGCTTCGCCGCCTGCTCGCGCACGGCCTGCGCGGCCTTGGCCTTGTTGACCAGGCCGGCCTTGAGCAGTTGTTCTTGCAGGGGATTGCGCATCTCGTGGAAGTTTCGGGCGGATCCGGCCTGCGATTGTAGCTTGGACAAACAGTACGGCATGGCGCATCACCGGCCCTGAACACGCCAACGGCCTATGCTTGCCCGATCGCACCGCAGGGCCCGCGCCATGTTGAACAAGACCTACCCGTTCTACCTCGCCAACCAGCCGCAGACCGCGAAGACCATGCTGGACGTCTTCGACAAGTACAGCGGCAAGCTCGCCACCCGCGTGGCGGTGCCGGACGCGAAGGCGGTGGAGAAGGCCATCGCCGCCGCGGTGAAGGCGACGAAGCCGATGCGCGAGTTCAAGCCGTGGGCGCGGCAGGCGGTGCTGCAGCACTGCGTGGACCGCTTCAGCGCACGCCGCGACGAACTGGCCGAGGCGCTGTGCATCGAGGCGGGCAAGCCGATCAGGGATGCGGCAGGCGAAGTGACCCGGCTGATCGAGACCTTCCGCATCGCCGCCGAGGAAGCGCTGCGCATCAACGGCGAAACCTTGAACCTGGAACTGGCCGCGCGGCTGGACGGCTACCATGGCTACACGAAACGCGTGCCGATCGGGCCGGTGTCCTTCATCACACCGTTCAACTTCCCCCTGAACCTCGTCGCGCACAAGGTGGCGCCGGCGATCGCGGCGGGTTGCCCGTTCGTGCTGAAGCCTTCCGAAAAGACACCCGTCGGCGCGCTCATCATCGGCGAAGTGCTGGCCGAGACCGACCTGCCCAAGGGCGCGTTCTCCATCCTCACCCTGGACGGCGCGCACGCGGCGCCGCTGGTGGAGGACGAACGCTTCAAGCTGCTCTCCTTCACCGGCGGGCAGATCGGCTGGGACCTCAAGGCGCGCGCCGGGCGCAAGAAGGTGACGCTGGAGCTGGGCGGCAACGCGGCCTGCATCGTCGATGCCGACCAGGACGGCAAGCTCGACCACATCGTGCAACGGCTGGTGTTCGGCGCGTTCTACCAGTCCGGCCAGAGCTGCATCGGCGTGCAGCGCATCTACGCCCACGCCGACGTCTACGAGGCGCTGAAGCGGAAACTCGTCGCGGCGACGAAGAAGCTCAAGGCCGGCGACCCGAGGGACAAGAGCGTGTTCCTCGGTCCGATGATCGACGAGGCCGCCGCCGAACGCCTGCACGGCTGGGTCATGGAGGCGAAGCAGGCCGGCGGCAGGATCCTCTGCGGCGGCAAGCGCAACGGCAACATGCTGGACGCCACGCTCATGGAGCACGTGCCGCCCGACGCCAGGGCGAACCGCATGGAGGCGTTCGGTCCGTTCGCCCTGCTCGCGCCGTTCCAGGCCATCGACGAGGCCATCGCGATGGTCAACGACTCCGACTACGGCCTGCAGGCCGGCATCTTCACCGACAGCCTGGAGCACGCGATGCGCGCCTGGGACGAGCTGGAACAGGGCGGCGTGGTGGTCAACGACATCCCCAGCTTCCGCGTGGACAACATGCCCTACGGTGGCGTGAAGCTCTCCGGCCTCGGCCGCGAGGGCGTGCGTTACGCGATCGAGGACATGAGCGAGCTGCGCTTGATGGTGATGCGGCGGTAGCGCCGCTCCGCGACGCCGGCGATCAGCCGGCGGGAGACGCGGGCGCTTCCGGCGGGGCCCCGGCGCGATGGCGCCATGCATACCAGCGATACAAGGCCATGCCGGCGTACTCGTGCAGTGCGTGGTCGGTGAGGCTCAGGTTGCCGGCCTGCGGCAGCAACGACCACGCATTGCGCGCGTAGTCCGCCCGCACCGGCGTGACCGCGATGCCGAAGTGGCGGAACGCGAACTCGGCGCGCCGCAGGTGCAATGCCGAACTGACCAGCCAGACCCGCCGCGCGCCGATGCGCGCCAGCGGCGCCCGCGCGAACTCGGCGTTTTGCCAGGTGGTGCGGCTGCGTGATTCGAGCACCATGTCGTCCGCCGGCAAACCGAGCCGCGCCAACGCCTTGCCGTAGACCCGCGCCAGCGGTTCGCCCGCGGCGTAGGCATCCCCGCCGCTGACCAGCACCGTGCAATGCATGCCGGCGGCACGACAGGCGTTGTACAGGGACATCGTTTCGGCCACCCGCACGTAGCCTCCCGGGCCCGGCTCCGGCTCATCGCCGGGCGGGTTGTTGGCATTGGCGGTGAGCAGCACGATCGCGTTGCTGGGCGCCCAGTCCAGCGCCGGGCGCTGGGCATACGGCGCCTGCCAGCCGCCCAGCAAGAGATACGGCACCGGCCCGCAGCCGATCGCGAACACGACCGCCACCGCCGACACCACACCCGCCAGCCGCAGGCGATGCCAGCCCGCGCGCCCGGCCAGCCAGGCGCAGGCCAGCAACGCGATCAGCAAGGACAGGATCATGGGCGCTCCGGCGATGGGCGAGGCCGCCATTATGCCGGCGGACTGCGCCGCTACGGTGCGCCCGGTTCCGTGGCCTGCATGTTCCAGCCCAGCGCGTTGTAGACGTGGTAGCGCGCCACGCCCACGTATTCGTGCAGCGCCAGGTCGGTCACCGCGAAGTTCCACGACTGCGGCCACCAGTCCATGCGTTCCTTCAGCCAGTCGCTGCGCACCGGCGTGGTCGCGATGCCGAAGTGCGCGAAATACAGGCTGGCGCGGCGCAGGTGCGTGGCCGAGGACACCAGCAGCACGCGTTGCGCGCCATAGTCGTGCAGCAGCGGCGCGCTGAACCGGGCGTTCTGCCAGGTGTTCATGCTGCGCGGTTCCAGCAGCAGGTCGGCGGCCGCCACGCCCATGCGTTCCAGCACGGCGGCATATACCGTGGCTTCCGGCTCGCCGGTGTGCCGTGCGTCGCCGCCGCTCACCTCGAGCCGGCAGCCCATGCCGCTGGCCTTGCATTCGCGGTACAGCGCCAGCGCCTCGTTGATGCGGCTGTGCGCGGGCTCTCCCGGCTCCACCGTGCCGTCCGCCGCGCGCTGGGCGCCGGCGCCCAGCAGCACGATGGCGTTGCGCGGCGCCCAGGCGATCGCGGGACGCCGCGCATACGGCCCCTGCAGGCTGCGCAGCAACCAGGCCGGCAGCAGGCCGCAGCCCGTCGCAAGGAACAGCAGCACGGCCAGCCCCAGCGCCACGCCACCCGTGCGCCGCCATTTCAGCGCGCGCATGGCCACGCCCAGCAGCACCAGCACGATCAGCACATCCAGCGACATCACCCTTCACTCCCGTTCGGCGCGACGTCCGCAGCGTAAAGCAAAGGCATGACGCGATGGCGCGCATCGCCTACCCTGCGCGCATGAGTGAACCGCTGCACACCCTCGCCGCCGCCTGCCGCCACGCCGAGGAGATCAGGAAAAGCCGCTTCCTCGCCCAGGCCGCGCCGATCGCCACGCCGGAGCAGGCGCTGGCCTTCGTGCGTGCGGTGTCCGCCGCGGACGCCACGCACAACTGCTGGGCCTGGCGCATCGGCCAGGACTACCGCTTCAACGACGACGGCGAACCGGGCGGCACTGCCGGCCGACCGATCCTGCAGGCGATCGAGGGCCAGGGCTGCGATCGCGTGGCGGTGGTGGTGACGCGCTGGTACGGCGGCATCAAGCTCGGCACCGGCGGCCTCGCCCGCGCCTACGGCGGCACCGCGGCGGAATGCCTGCGCACGGCCGAACGCGTGCCCATCGTGGCGATGGCGCGACTGGGCCTCAGCTGCGAGTTCGCGGAACTGGCGCTGCTCAAGGCGCGCCTGCGCGACCTGGGCGCCGAGCCGACCCGGGAACAATTCGGCGTCGACGGCGTGGCGCTGGAATTCGAGCTGCCATCGCGCCGCGTCGCCGAAGCCGAGGCGCGTATCGCCGACCTCAGCCGCGGCCGCATCGCGGCGCGGCGGCTCGACTGAGCGCGGTTTCCGCGCGCTTCGTCGAATCGCCACAATTCCGGCTTGTGCACGGCCGATGTGCTGCCCACACTGCGCGGCCACGACCGGCGCAGGTCGATGGTCGATACCGGGCGCCGCATCCCACAGGGGAACCCATGCAACGCCTGCCCGGCCTCGACCTGCTGCGCGCCATCGCCATCGTCTGGGTGATGCTGTTCCACTCGTGGATGATCGGCGGCATCGGCGGTCCGCTCCAGACCGTCGCCGACTATGGCTGGATGGGCGTGGACCTGTTCTTCGTGCTCAGCGGCTACCTGATCGGTTGCCAGCTGCTGGAACCGCTGGGCCGTGGTGAACCGCTGCATTTCGGCGCGTTCTACCTGCGCCGCGCCTTCCGCATCCTGCCGGTCTTCCTCGTGGTACTGGCGATCTACCTGCTGTTTCCCGCCTGGCGCGAGGCACCGGGCATGCAGCCGGCGTGGCAGTTCCTCACCTTCACGGTGAACCTGCTGATCGACTACCAGCACAACCAGGCGTTCTCGCACGCGTGGTCGCTGTGCGTGGAGGAACACTTCTACCTGCTGTTCCCGCTGCTGGCATGGTGGCTGGCGCGGCGTTCGTCGCGTGCGCTCGTGATCGGCTTCGCCGTGCTGGTCGTGGCGACCGGCATGCTGCTGCGCGGCCATGCCGTGCTGCACGGCAAGGCCTGGCTGGAAAGCGTCTACTACCCGACCTGGACGCGGCTGGACGGCCTGCTGGCCGGCGCGATGCTGGCGACGATCCAGGCGTACCGGCCGCGCTGGTGGGCCGGCATGCAGCAGCGTGCCGGCGCGCTGGTCATCGCCGGAGGGCTGCTGGCCGCCGCCGCGATCTGGCTGTTTCACGACAAGACCGGCTTCGCCGCCAGCGTGTTCGGCTTCCCGCTGCTCGCCCTTGCGCTGGCCCTGCTGGTGGCGGGTGGCGCCGGCGCCACCCGGGGGCCGGCCCGCTGGCGCATCCCCGGCGCAGGCTGGCTCGCCGGCGTTTCGTACAGCCTGTACCTGAGCCACAAGCTGGCCCTCCACGCGGTGCACGACGCGTTGCTGCGCTGGCCCGCGGTACACGGGTTTGCCGCCTTCGCCCTGTATGCGCTGGCGATAGCCGCCACGGGCGCACTGCTGCACTACGCCGTCGAGCGGCCATTCCTGCGCCTGCGCACGCGGGTGGTCCGCGTCGGTTCGCGTGGAGCGATCGAAACGCAGGCGGCCTCGGCCTGAGCGCGCCGCGTGATTGAATAGCCCCGCGCCAACCCCATGTGGAACGGATCGCGGTCCGCCGCTCGTTCCTCACGACAAGCCATGAGCGATTCCGCCCAGCCCCGCCGCACCCGCCGCCTCGGCGCCTTGCGCCAGCTGTGGCCGTTCCTCAGGCCGCACTGGCGTCTGGCACTGGGCTGGCTGGTGTTCCTGGGTGTGTCGTCCACCGCCACCCTGGTGCTGCCGATGGCGGCGCGGCAAATCATCGAGCACGGCTTCGAGCACACCGACCCCGCCGCGATCAACACCACGTTCCTCGGCCTGTTCGCGGTGGCGCTGGTGCTGGCCGTCGCCACCGCGGCGCGCTACTTCTGCATCACCCTGCTGGGCGAACGCGCGCTGGCCTCGCTGCGCAGCCAGCTCTACGCGCACGTGATCCGGCTCGACGTGGGCTTCTTCGAGCGCAGCCGCGTGGGTGAGCTCAATTCGCGCCTGGGCACCGACACCGAGGTGGTGCAGGCACTCATCGGCTCGGGCATCTCGGTGGCGCTGCGCAGCGTGGTGATGCTGCTGGGCGCCAGCGCGATGATGATCTGGACCAGCCCCCGCCTCGCCGGGCTCACCGCGCTGGTGATCCCCGCGGTGATGCTGCCGATCCTGGTGTTCGGCCGGCGCGTGCAGAAGCTGTCGCGCGCCAGCCAGGACCGCCTCGCCGACGCCGCGGCGATCGCCAACGAGACGCTCAACGCCGCGCCCGCGGTGAAGGCCTATGCACGCGAGGACATCGAGAGCACCCGCTACGCCGGCGCGATCACCCGCGCACTGGCTTCCGCGCGCCGGCGCATCGGCATGCGCGCCTGGCTCACCGCCGCGGTGATCGTGCTGTTCTTCGGCGCGATCACCCTGGTGCTGTGGGCCGGCGCGCGCGACGTGCTGGCCGGCACGCTGGGCGCCGGCGTGCTGGGCCAGTTCGTGCTGTACGCGATCTTCGCCGCCGGCTCGGTGGCGGGGCTCTCCGAGGTGTGGGGCGACGTGATGCGCGCGGCCGGCGCGATGGAACGCATCGGCGAGCTGTTCGCCGAGCACGCCGACATCGCCAGTCCCGCGCAGCCGCAGGCGTTGCCACGCCCGGTGAGCGGCGCGCTCGCCTTCGAGCACGTGCGCTTCCACTACCCCACCCGCCCCGACGCGCCGGCGCTGCACGACTTCAGCCTGGCCATCCGCCCCGGCGAGACGGTGGCCCTGGTCGGTCCCTCCGGCGCCGGCAAGAGCACGGTGCTGGCGCTGTTGCTGCGCTTCTACGATCCGCAGTCGGGCCGCATCACCTTCGACGGCGCCGACCTGCGCGCGCTGGCGCTGCCCGAGCTGCGCGGCGCGATCGCGCTGGTGCCGCAGGAGACCGCGATCTTCGCCGGCAGCGCCGCCGACAACATCCGCTTCGGCCGCCAGGACGCCGGCGACGACGAAGTGATCGAAGCCGCCCGCGCCGCCGAGGCGCACGACTTCATCCGCGCCCTGCCGGAAGGCTACGCGGCGGAACTGGGCGAGCGCGGCGTGCGCCTGTCCGGCGGCCAGCGCCAGCGCATCGCGATCGCCCGCGCGATCCTGCGCGACGCGCCGCTGCTTCTGCTCGACGAGGCGACGTCGGCGCTGGACGCGCAATCCGAGGCCGCGATCCAGCAGGCGCTGGCGCGGCTGGAGCAAGGCCGCACCACGCTGGTCATCGCCCACCGCCTCGCCACCGTGCAGCGCGCCGACCGCATCGTGGTGATGGACGGCGGCCGCATCGTGGCGCAGGGCACGCACGAGAGCCTGCTGGCCGAGGGCGGGCTGTACGCGGAGCTGGCGCGGCTGCAATTCGTGGCCTGAGCCGACATGGCCGATCCAGTGCGCGCGTCCTGCGCGCAGCGCCACCACGCGCGCGCCGCCTGCGGCAACTGAACCGCAACCCGCTGTTCATCCTGCGTCAGGCTTTTTTTCACATCGCCCTGCCGAACGCGATGGTCCCATCGGTAACTGCCCGGGCCGGCGCGCGATCGTCCGGACCATGGCCACGTCCGCCGGCACGACTCGTCCCCACTACGAAGGAGTGCACCATGGGCAAACGCCTGCTTCCCCTGCTAGTCGGGCTGACGATCAGCGGTGCCGTCTTCGCGCAAACCACGCCCATGCCGGCGGCTGCGTCGACGACCACCCGGACCACCACGACCACCACCACGACCTCCTGGTCGACGCAGCCGCCGAGCGGTGCGATGAGCGAGGAGGCGATCAAGAACGCGATCGCCGGCGCGGGCTACCAGAAAGTGAAGGGCCTGGAGTTCAAGGATGGCGTGTGGCGCTGCAAGGCCCGCGGCGGCAACAAGAAATGGGCCAGGCTGGCCGTCGGGCCTGTCTCCGGCAAGGTCTACCCGTCCGATGCGCCATCCCGGCTCAACGAGGACGAGGTCAACGCCAAGCTGACCGCCGCCGGCTACCAGAACGTCAAGGACGTGAAATTCGACCGCGGCCTGTGGCGCGCGAAGGCGAGATCGCCCCAGGGCCACGGCGTCGACCTGCTGGCCGACCCGAATGACGGCAGCGTAGTCGCCCAGTCGCACGACTGATCCGCTGCCCGTGTGGCCAGGTGCAAGCCCGGCGCCATCGCGGCGCCGGGTCTCACGTTACGGACGCGTTCGCGCCAGGCCGTGTGGCGACGCGACTACGGTTTCCGCTCCGCATCCACCGCCTGCTTGATGGCGGCGACGAACGCGCGCCGTCCGGCCACCAGCTCCTTCGAGGTGGCCGCCGGCCACGACGCCATCTGGGCGATCACCAGCTTGCGCGCGGGATCGACATAGACCATCTGCCCGAAGATGCCGATGGCGGCGTAGCTGCCGTCGGCATCCGTCCACCACAGGTAGCCGTAGCCGCGGTCCGGCGCGTCGGTGCGTGCATGCTCGCGCACCGCGCCGGCCAGCCATGCCTTCGCGATCACCGCCTTGCCGGCGATGCGGCCGCCATCCAGCATGAACTGCCCCAGCCGCGCGTAATCGCCCAGCGTGGCCGAAAGCCCGCTGCCGCCGGTGTCGCTGCCATCGCATTCGTCCTTGATCCAGTACGCGTCGGCGGCCATGCCATAGGGTTGCCAGACGGTTTCCGACAGGTACGCCGCCAGCGAGCGATGCGTGGCGCGCTGTACCAGGATGCCGAGCAGGTCGGTCTCCGCGGTGTTGTAGTTCCAGTGCGTGCCCGCCGGCCAGGCACGCGGCAGCTTCTTGAGGTAGGTGAGCACGTGCGCCTCGCCGTCCACGCACTGGCCGAGATACATCCGCGCCACGTCCGACTTCGCGTCGTCGTAGTCCTCGTTCCAGCGCACGCCGGAGGTCATCGTCAGCAGTTGTTCCACCGTGACATCGGCATAGGCGCTGTCGCGCAGCTCCGGGATGTAGCGGCCGAGCCGGTCGTCCGTGCCGTGGATGTAACCCTGCTGCAGGGCGATCCCCAGCAGGACGGAAGTCACCGACTTTGCCACCGAGAACGAGATCCAGCGCTGCTGCGGCCCGAAGCCCGGCGCGTAACGTTCCAGCCGCACGCGGCCATCCTGCAGCACCATCACGCCGGCGACGTGATTCTTCGCCATGTAGCCGGACAGCTGCGCCGCCGCGTCGCTGCCGGCCGCCACCAACGGCTTGCCTGCCGGCAACGCATGCACCAGCGCACCGTGCGGGACACGATCGCTGGGGAAGCGCTCGTACATCCGCCGGAACTGCGCATCGCGCTCGGCCTGCGGCCAGAACAGCACGCCTTCCAGCTGCTGGCCGACGGTGGGCCTGGCCGGCTCGCTTGCGGCGGAAGACAGCGAGGCCCCCAGGCACAGGGCGGCGGCGATCAGGCAGGTACGGAGGCTTGCAGGCATGTCGAGGTATGGCGCAGAACGACGGAACCTCGATTCTACCGGTTGCCGCATGCCGTCCGTCCGGGACGCGGCTTCGTGGTGCCGGAGCGGGCAGCGAAAACCTAGGAATGATGCAGCCTGCGAGACATATCACAGGGAGATGCCCCCAAAGATGCCCCCAGTGCGTCGTGGTGACTGCCTGGCTTGCGTTTGTCTGCGGGCTGGCACGAGCCAATGGCCAGGGCACCCTCGCGCGCGCGATGTGCACCGGTTCCTCGCGCGCGCGATGCGGGAAGTCATGTCGCCGCTCGCCAGTTTCCGTACGCATACCAACATTCACCAACAGCCCCGAACCTGACCTGCTGGTCCGGTTAACCAGCTCGCACGCCTTAACATTTGTTAACAGGCGCGAACCTGACCACCGCCATAAGGTCAACATTGGTCAACAGGCGCGAACCTAATCGCCGCCGCGATGTCAGGTTTTGTCAGGTTCTCGGACCCGATACTCTTGGCAGTCTTGGCGCTATAGCCCGCACGGATGGCGCCCTGCGCCTTTGCTACTGCGGTGCCTGTCGATCGGCTGGCTCTGACTTCCCTGCAACACGTTGCGACGCGCGAGCCGTTGAACTAGGTTCCCTCGCGCGCGATGGATGTGGGAAGTCATGGCGCTCAGTAAGCTCAGTCGACCATTGCCGCTTGCTCTCTCAGCGCCTTGGCAAGCTGACACAGCATGGGTCATGTGACGCACCGATCCCATGGCCCATGGCTATGGAACTGGTGTGGCAACAGACGACGCCGATGGCGCCCCTGCAGTCGAGAAGGCATGGGCCGGTGGGAGGACAGTCGAGGCATCGGCTACATCCCTGGACGCGGCGTACTTGGTCCCGTTAAACGTAAAGGTCTTTGTGCGATTCATGCTCTCAATAGAGTTGTCGTCGCGCGCAGCGATACCAACCGTATGCAATTCAAGATCTGGCCAGCCCTGTGTCGAAGCGGACGTAGCCCTCAGTTGACCCGTCCATTTGGTGCAGTGTGAGGAATCGCAGGAACCAGTTCCTGTCGTGTCCGATCCAGTATTGCCCTCCCACACGACGACGAGTTGGCCGTTCACAACGGCGATCAAGTCGGCGTAAGTGTCTTCCTCCCCCATTCCGGTATATCCCCCTGTCAAGATGACCGCTTCATGCCCGGACAGAGGGAAAGGTTTGGCGGCACCGTCGAGTTGGCCGAAAGCGCCAAAAGTGGTGATCGAAGGAGCCCAGTTAGACAGAGACCATCCTTGCGATCCTTTGGTAAAAATGCCGCCGCCGATAGTGACGCCGCAAGCATGGCAATCGCCCTGACTGGCGTAGCTCACGATGATGAAGCGCGATGCCGATCCGCTGTATGCATAAGGCATGGAGGCGTAGACAAGCTTGGCTTGAACGGGGTTGCCGTCACCATCAGACACCTGCGGTAACGCGCGAAGTGCCGCGTCGGGATCGAAGGCATCGTGAATGGTGGGGTGCTGTGATCCGCTTCCCAAAGGAGACGATGGCGTGCTGCCTGCTTGGGAGAAGGGTGGAGGTGAGCTCTGTGCCGGCTCATTTGGTGAAGTGACAGCGGGGTCTGAGTCACCCCCGAAGTTACGCACGTCCATGGAACAGAAATCACTCCAGCTCATCTCACTGGAACTACAGGTTTCACCCACGACAATCGACACATCCTGCTGCTTGGTGTCGTTTGGCCAAACGCGCCCCGAGCACAGCGGTCCACTACTGGCCACTCCGCCGTTCTTGTTGACCAAGCGCACGACGACGCACTGAGACCCGGGCGTCCATCCCGTGTTGGTGAACTGGCATGAACCACTGCCCAGACCATTCACCTGGCACCGGGTTTCCAAGTGTTGCCCAATCTGGAGTGCCGGTACGAAAAGGACAGCCAAGGCCAACCCAATGGCGATGACTGCGAACGATGAAACCGTGATCGTGATTGGAGTGGCTCGTTTGCCTCCCTGCTTCGTTACGCGTGCACTGCCGCGGACAGGTGCTCGCTCCACCATGGGCCGACCGCACCTAGGGCAAGCAGGCGCCGAGTCGCTGACGTTGGTCCCGCAATCCGGGCATGTGATCAAGGCCATTTGCCTCCCCCCTCCTCTGCATTGGCCGAATTTTCGAGTTAAGCACACCACCGATAGGTATGGATATGCAATCCCATGAACCGCCCCGGGTTCGGTGGAGGCTCCCACTCTTGAGAGAATGGAGCCATGAACAAGTCCACGAAGTTTTCCCCTGAGGTCCGCGAGCGAGCGGTGCGTATGGTGCAGGAGCACCGCGGCG
>NZ_JBFOHL010000022.1:0-36728 GCF_040812275.1 Rhodanobacter geophilus
TCCACACAATTCACCTGTGCACACTGTCAAAGATCACGCCACCGCGGAACTTTCCGCCAGGGGACATTTCGTCCCGGTGAGCCGCCCATTCTACATCGTTCTTTCAGGCCGTCAACAGTCTCGTGAAGGATTTCTTTCAGCGAGATGGTGGCGCCGTGCCGATGCAGCAGCGGGGCGGCGAATACTAGGCAGGCACCCCAGTCTTGGCAAGCGCTTTCTTCGAAAAAATTTCACTCTTTCGCGCAAACCACTGATCTTGGGCGAAACATTTCTGCAGAGTCGCACGCGTCACTCAACCGCCGGTCAGTCGCACCCGGGCGAAGTTGCGCTTGCCCACCTGCAACACACCTTCGAAGCCGGCGCCAAACACGCGCTGCGCGTCCTCCACCACTTCTGCATCGATGCGTACCGCGCGCTCCTTGAGCTTGCGGTTCGCCTCGGAGTTGCTGGCGGTGAGCCC
Source organism: Rhodanobacter geophilus (assembly GCF_040812275.1). Taxonomy (NCBI): domain Bacteria; kingdom Pseudomonadati; phylum Pseudomonadota; class Gammaproteobacteria; order Lysobacterales; family Rhodanobacteraceae; genus Rhodanobacter; species Rhodanobacter geophilus. The sequence continues at coordinate 461 of NZ_JBFOHL010000022.1, forward strand.
CGCGGCGGTGAGCAATGCAGGCAGGCGCAAGCCTTCGGCAGGCACGGCGATATCGGCCAGCGGCAACAGCGAAGTGTCGCCTTCGCCGCGCACCACCGCATGCCAGCCGGCGATGGCCTGCTCGGCGGCAGCCGCGTCGTGGAAGCGCGTGGCCAGTTCGCGCGCCAGGCGCAGCTTGGCATCGCGCGGATTCAACACCCCGCTTTCCACCCCGTGCTTCATGCGCGCCAGCTCGTCCAGCGACACCTCGAAGCTGAGCAGTTCGAACCAGCGCCACATCAGCGCGTCGTCGATCTTCATGGTCTTGGTGACCATGTCGATCGCCGGCTCGTCGATGCCGATGTAGTTGCCCAGCGACTTGGACATCTTGTTGACGCCGTCCAGCCCTTCGAGCAGGGGCATGGTGAGCACGATCTGCGGCTTCTGTCCGAAATGCTCCTGCAGGCCACGCCCCATCAGCAGATTGAATTTCTGGTCGGTGCCGCCCAGTTCGACGTCGCACTCCAGCGCCACCGAGTCGTAGCCCTGCACCAGCGGGTAGAGGAATTCGTGGATCGCGATCGGCTGCTGCGCCGCATAGCGCTTGGCGAAGTCGTCGCGCTCGAGCATGCGCGCCACGGTGTGCTGCGCGGCCAGCTTGATCATGTCGGCCGCACCCATCTTGCCGAACCATTCGGAGTTGAAACGCAGCTCGGTGCGTTCACGGTCGAGCACCTTGTAGACCTGCGCCGCGTAGGTCTCGGCATTCTTCAGCACGTCCTCGCGGGTGAGCGGCTTGCGCGTGACGTTCTTGCCGGTGGGGTCGCCGATCATCCCGGTGAAATCGCCGATCAGGAAGATCACCTGGTGCCCCAGGTCCTGGAACTGGCGCATCTTGTTGAGCAGCACGGTATGGCCGAGATGCAGGTCTGGCGCGGTGGGATCGAAGCCGGCCTTGATGCGCAGCGGACGACCGCTCTTCAGCCGCTCCAGCAGATCCTCGCGCTTGATGATTTCGTCGGCGCCGCGCGCGATCACGGCCAACGCCTGCTCAGGTGCGTTCATGCAACTCCTCGGGTTCATGGTTGCCATGACAGCCATTTGGGCGATGGCAATCACGTTTCAGCGTTAATTGTGCGTTAACCGAAAACTTGACGCAAACCCTTGATGGAAAAGGCATTGACGCACTTGTCACGCGGCGACTATGGTACGCGGGTTTGTTACTTTGTACGACGAGGCTCGCGCAGCATGGGTGAGGAAATTCGGGGGGCGCGCCACGCACGCAAACAGGCCATCTGCCGCAAGGCGCAGCGCCGGCACGTCAGCTTCTACGAGCGCTGCGCGCACTGGTCGTTCGACCGTTCGGAATCCACCACGCCGATCCACTGGCACCGCGAACGCTGGGTGCTGGCCGGCACCGCGTTGATGGTGACCCTGCTCTCCGGCTTCATCATGCCGGCCTGGGCCACCGCGATGAAGCCTGCGCCGACGATCGAGGCGCACACCCTGCTGCCGCTGGCGCTGCCGAAGCTCGCACCCATCAATCCGGCGACGTCCACCGTGGACGACTGGCAGGTGGTGCGCGTGCAGCCGGGCCAGACGCTGTCGGACATCTTCGGCGGACGCGGCCTCAGCCTCACCGACCTGCAGAAGGTGATGGATGCCGCCGGCGACGCGAAGTCCGCGCTGCACAACATCCGTCCTGGCGAGGAGTTCGACTTCCTGCTCGGCCCCGGCGGCAGCCTGCGCGGCATCCGCTTCGACAAGGACCAGGCCAATCGCGCCATCGTGCGCCTCGACGGCCCGCAACCCACGCTGACCCTGCAGCCGCGTGACATGGATGTGCGCGAGGAAGTGGCGCATGGCGTGATCCGCAGCAGCCTGTACGCCGCCGGCGACCAGGCCGGCCTCAGCGCGGCGATGGTGGGCAAGGTGGCCGACCTGTTCAAGTACGACATCGACTTCGTGCAGGACCTGCGCGAAGGCGACAGCTTCACGGTGATCTACGACGACATCTACCGCGACGGCGCGCGCTACGGCGAAGGCGACATCGTGGCCGCGGAATTCGTCAACCAGGGCAAGCGCTATACCGCCTACCGCTTCAGGAAGGCCGACGGCAACTACGGCTGGTTCAGCGAGGACGGCCGCCCGCTGCAGAAATCGTTCCTGCGCATCCCGGTGGATTTCACCCGGATCTCCTCCACCTTCACCGCCGCACGCATGCACCCGATCCTGGGCCGCATGCGCGCGCACAAAGGCGTGGACTACGCCGCGCCGACGGGCACGCCGATCCATGCCGCCGGCGACGGCGTGATCAAGTACCGCGGCTGGGAAAACGGCTACGGCAACTTCGTGCTGATCCAGCACAACAAGGACATCAGCACGGCCTATGGCCACATGTCGCGCTTCGCTGCCGGCGAGCGTGTGGGCCAGCACGTGAAGCAGGGCCAGATCATCGGCTACGTCGGCATGACCGGCCTCGCCACCGGCCCGCACCTGCACTACGAATTCCGCGTGGATGGCGTGCAGCGCAACCCGCAGACGGTGACCCTGCCCAAGCCCGAGCCGCTGCCCGCGGCCCGGATGGCGCAGTTCAAGGCCACCGTGGTGAAGCCCGAGCTGGCGCGGCTGGAACAGATCGACCAGCGCATCAGGCTGGCCCGCAACAACGCGCCCAACACCGACAACTGAGCACCACGACCGCGTGAGTGATGCCCCGGCGCTCTACCTCGGCCTGATCTCCGGCACCAGCGCCGACGGCATCGATGCCGCGCTGGTGTCGTTCGAACACGAGCGACCACATCTGCTGGCCGCGCACACGCATCCCTGGCCGACCGCGCTGCGCGAACAGATCCTTGCCGTGGCGCAGGGCGAAACCTCGCTGGACCTCGACGCCTTCGGGCGACTGGACGTGGCGCTCGGTCGCGGCTTCGCCGAAGCGGCGCTCGTCCTGTTGCGCGACCACGGCATCGATGCCGCGGCGGTGCGCGCGATCGGCTCGCACGGCCAGACCCTGCGCCACCGCCCCGCGGGCGAGTACCCCTTCACCCTGCAGCTGGGCGATGCCGCCACGATCGCCGAACGCTGCGGCATCGACGTGGTGGCTGACTTCCGCCGCGCCGACGTGGCTGCCGGCGGCCAAGGCGCCCCCTTGCTGCCGGCCGTGCATGCGATGCTGCTGGGGCATCCGGGCCATGGCCGCGTGGTGCTCAACCTCGGCGGCATCGCCAACATCACCGTGCTGGGCGTCGACGGCAGCGTTCTCGGTTTCGACACCGGCCCAGCCAACGGTCTGCTGGATGCATGGTGCCTGCGCCAGCACGGCGAGCCTTTCGACCGTGATGGCAAGTTCGCCGCCAGCGGCCGGATCGACACGGCGCTGCTCGATGCGCTGCTGGCCGATCCCTATTTCGCACTGTCGCCGCCCAAGAGCACCGGCCGCGAACACTTCCACCTCGACTGGCTGGCCGCGCAGCCGCGCGTGGCGGTGCTGGCACCGGCCGACGTGCAGGCCACCCTGCTGGAGCTCACCGCGCGCAGCGTGGCCGCGGCGATCACACGTCACGCACCGGATGCGGAAGACGTGCTGGCCTGCGGCGGCGGCGTGCACAACGGTGCGCTGATGCGCCGTCTCGCCGAACTGCTGGCGCCACGCATGCTGTCGAGCACAGCGGCATTCGGCGTCGATCCGGATTTCCTCGAGGCCACCGCGTTCGCCTGGCTGGCCCGGCAGCGCCTGCTCGGCCTGCCCGGCAACCTGCCCGCGGTCACCGGCGCGCGCGGTCCGCGCTTGCTCGGCGCGGTCCATCCCGCGCCGCGCTGAACCGGCCTACTCGAACAGGTTGGCTTTGCGTTGCGGGGGCACCAGCTGATCGCCGCGGGCGGTCGACAGCGCCTGCACGGTTTCCCGGAATACCGCCTGCTCGGTCGCGTTCCACGGGCCGGCCAGCGCGGCGAGTTCATCAGCCTCGATCAGGGCCTCGGCCTGCTGGCCGCTTTCGGCGGCGCCGAGGCCGCGCCGCAGCGCGTGCAGCAGCACCTCGTTGACGCTCCACTGGTGGTTCTTGGCGAACGCCTGGATGCGTTCGGCCAGCAGATGATCGACATGGCGTATCACGAGATCGGGCATTCGTCGGCTCCTTGCGCGCGGCGCACCCCTGCGCCGCGATCATCACCGGCACGGAAGTGCCGGGCAAGCCATGCCTCACCGATCCGTGGCCTGTGCCGCAGCCGTAACGTGATGCCGTGCTCAGTGCGGCCGCGCCAGCTCCGCACGGTCAATCGCGCGGCGCAGCGCGATTATCAGCAGCAGGCCGGGCAACGCCGACAGCGCGGTGATCGCAAAGAAGCTTGACCAGCCCACCTGCGGCACCAGCCACGCCGCCAGCGGCCCCAGGAATACCCGCCCCACCGCCGCCAGCGAGGACAGCAGCGCATACTGGGTGGCCGAGTAGCGCACATTGCACAGCGCCGTCACCAGCACCACGAAGGCCGTGCTGCCCAAGCCGCTGAAGAAGTTTTCCGCACCCACCACGATCGCCAGCGCCAGCAGGTCCGGGCCGCTGTGCACCAGCCAGATGTAGCCCAGGTTCACCAGCGCCTGCAGCACGCCCAGCAGCAGCAACGCCGGGAACAGCCGCATCCGCGTCACCACCCAGCCGCCGGCCAGCGCGCCGAGCAGGCCGGCAGCAAGGCCGAAGGTCTTGTTGATCGCACCGAGCTGGGTCAGCGAGAACTGCGGCACGCGCAGCAGGAAGGTGGTGGACAGCGACAGCGCGAACGCGTCGCACAGCTTGTACAGCACCATCAGCGCCAGCCACGCCAGCGCCAGCACGCCATAGCGCTGGAAGAAGTCCATGAACGGTTGCACCACCGCCTCGGCGAAGCTGCGCGTGGGCTGTTCGTCGGGTGCTTCCGGCGACGTCGCGGTGACCACGATCGCCGCCAGCATCAGTGCCCCCATCAACCGGTACACCCAGGCCCAGCCCATATGATCGGCGAGGATCAACGACAGCGCGCCAGACACCAGCATCGCGGCGCGGTAGCCGCCCTGCATGAACGCGATGCCCCAGCCGCGCTCCTCCGGCCGCAGCAGGTCGGTGCGATGGGCGTCGTAGGCAATGTCCTGGGTCGCGGACGAGAACGCCACCAGCACGGCGAGCAGCACCAGCATGGCCGCCGCCTTCTGCGGCGTGTGGAAACTCATGGCGATCAGGGCGCAGCCGCAGATCGCCTGCATCAGCGCGATCCAGCCGCGGCGGCGTCCCAGCCACGGCAACTGGAAGCGGTCGAGCAGCGGCGACCAGAGGAACTTGAACACGTAGGCCGTGCCGGTCAGCGTGACCCAGCCGATGTCCCTGAGACTGAGGCCGGCAGTGGTGAACCACGCCTGCAGGGTCGGGTTGGTCAGTGCCAGCGGCAGGCCGGAGGCGAAGCCCAGCAGGCCGACACTGAGGATGCGCCAGCGGCGCCCTGGCACGATGGCCACGCCCTCAGTCGGCATAGTCGACGGTGTACGGCGCGTGGTCGGAGAAGCGCTCGTCGCGGTAGATCGCGCAACGCTTCAGGCGCTGGCCCAGTGCCGGAGTGACGAGCTGGTAGTCGATGCGCCAGCCCACGTCGTTCGCGCGGGCGTTGCCGCGGTTCGACCACCAGGTGTAGTCCTCGCCCTCGGGATGCAGCGTGCGGTAGCTGTCCACCCAGCCGCGCTCGACCAGGCCGTCCATCCATGCGCGCTCCTCCGGCAGGCAGCCGGAGTTCTTCTGGTTGGATTTCCAGTTCTTGATGTCCTTCGCGCTGCGCACGATGTTCCAGTCGCCGCACAGCACGTAGTCCCGCCCGCTCTTCATCCACTCGTCGAGGATGGGCGCCAGCCAGTCCATCGCCTTGAACTTGAGTTGCTGGCGCTCGTCGCCGGAGGAGCCGGACGGCACGTACAGCGACACCACGCTGAGCCGGCCGAAGCGCGCCTCGACGTAGCGGCCTTCGTCGTCGAATTCGTCCCAGCCCAGCGCGGTGCGCACCTCGTCGGGCTCGCGCTTCGCGTAGATCGCCACGCCGGAATACCCTTTCTTGCTGGTGGCGTCGCGATAGAAGCAGTGATGGCCGTCGGGACGGAACATCGGGTCGGCGAGCTGGTCTTCCTGCGCCTTGGTTTCCTGCAGGCAGACCACGTCGGCCTTTTGCTGGCGCAGCCACCCGAACACGCCCTTGCTCGCGGCCGAGCGGATGCCGTTGGCATTCAGGCTGATGATGCGCATGCACGACTCCCGGAGTGATGGCGGGCATCATAGCAACCATGCCCGCGCCTCCCGTCATCCGCGTCTGCCCGGTCACGCCCGCCTTGCGCGCGGCCGTGCTGCGCCTGCATGCTCGACCGGAGCAGGACGGTTTCGTGAGTCCACCTGCGCATACCCTGCCCGACGCCGAGCAATGTCCCGGCAGCGCGCCGATGGCGATCCTCATCGGTGACACCGTGATCGGCTACTACCGCATCGAGCGCAGCGCACGCAGCATCACCGGACGCGACGACGATGCGGATGCGCTGGGCCTGCGCTCGTTCCAGCTCGATGCCGCGTGGCAGGGGCGCGGCCTCGGCATCCGCGTGATGGACATATTGCTGGCCGATCTCACGCAGCACCATCCGCAAGCGCGCCGCATCGTGCTCGCGGTGAATTGCGCCAATGCCGCCGCGCTGGCGCTGTACCGGTGCGCAGGCTTCGCGGACGGCGGCACGCTGTACCATGGCGGCCGCTCCGGGCCGCAGCATCTGCTGTGGCGCTCACTGGCCTGACGGGATTCCCCATGCACGACTACCAGCGCGACTTCATCGAGCTCACCTTGCAGCGCGAAGTGCTGCGCTTCGGCGAATTCACGCTGAAGTCCGGGCGGCAGAGCCCGTACTTCTTCAACATGGGACGGATCGATTCCGGCGCGGCGCTGGGCCGGCTGGGCCGTGCCTACGCCGCCGCGGTGGCGAATGCGGGGGTCGCGGTGGACATGCTGTTCGGTCCCGCCTACAAGGGCATCGCACTGGCCGCCGCCACCGCCATCGCGCTCGCCGAGCAGCACGACCGCGACCTGCCCTGGGCCTACAACCGCAAGGAGGCCAAGGACCACGGCGAGGGCGGCGTGCTGGTGGGGGCGCCGCTCAAGGGCCGCGTGCTGATCGTGGACGACGTGATGACCGCCGGCACGGCGGTGCGCGAGTCGCTGGCGCTGATCCGCGCGCACGGCGCCACGCCGGCCGGCGTGCTGATCGCGCTGGACCGGCAGGAGCGCGGCCAGGGCGAACTCTCCGCCGCGCAGGAAGTGGCACGCGACTACGGCATCCCGGTGATCGCGATCACCAGCCTCGCCGACGTGCTGGCCTATGCGGGCGAACGCCCGGAACTGGCCGCCGAGCACGCCCGCCTGCTCGCCTACCGCGAACGTTATGGCGTGAACGGCTGAACCCGGTCACAGCCCGCGGCGACGAATCGCCCGCAGTGGACATGCACCGCCGCGACCGCGTCTATACTTCCGTCGAGGGGGTATCCATGCGCAAGTCACTGTCCATCCTGATCGCCACCATGCTGCTTGCCGGCGCGCCGGTGCACGCCCAGCAGCACGCGGGCAACAACGGGATGCGCTACAAGTGGGTGGACGGCAAGGGCCTGCCGCACTTCAGCGACAGCCTCAGCCAGGATGCGCTCAAGTACGGCTACGACGTGGTCAACGACCAGGGCATGGTGGTGGCGCACGTGCAGCGCCAGCTCAGTCCGGAGGAACGCGCCGCCGCGCAGAAACTGGCCGCGCAACAGGCCGCCGCCCAACGCGCCGCCCGGGACCAGGCCCGTGCCGACGAGCAGACGCTGGCCGCCTATCCCGACGAGGCCGCGTACAAGGCTTCGCTGCAGCAGGCGCTGGCGAACATGGACCAGCAGATCCATACCAGCAAGCTCAACCTGCGCAGCCAGGAGCAGGCGCTGACCGAACTGCTGGGCCGCGCCGCCGAGTTCGAGCACAACAAGCAGCCGCTGCCGAAGTTCCTGCAGGACGGCATCGCCAAGCAGCGCGGCGTGGTCAGCGAGGTGCAGGCACTGCTGCAACGCCAGCAGGCGCAGCGCGACCAGGCCGCGCAGGCGCAGGCGCAGCAGCTCGCGCACTACCGCGCCCTGCAGGCGGCGCAGAACCAGCAACCCTGAGGCGGCCGCACAGGGATAGGCAGCACGCCATCGGGCACGCACGTGCTTGATGGTGGAAGCGAGCCCGCACAAACCCCGTCGGGAACGGATCTGGCCAGCCCCGGCTGACCCGCAGGGCCCTTGCCGCGGACGGCCTGCGCGCATGCGCAGGGCTCGCCGACTCGAACAACCGCCAGGATGACGGTTGTTCAAGATGACTCAGAACGGCAGCTTCAGCGCCGGATCGACCGCGAGCAATTGCTCGCGGAACGCCTGCTGGATGCGCTGCAATGCCGTCGGGTTGTCGGCGTCGAAACGCAGCACCAGCACCGGCGTGGTGTTCGAGGCGCGCACCAGGCCCCAGCCGTCCGGCCAGTCGGCGCGCACGCCGTCGATGGTGATCAGGGTGGCGTCGCCGAAGTTCACCTTGGCGCGGAAACGCTCCATGAACCGGTAGTGCTCGCCCTCGGCCAGCTCGATCTTCAGCTCCGGCGTGGAGACGCCCTTGGGCAGCGTGGCGAAGATCTCCTCCGGCGTGCGCTCCTCCAGGTCGCCGGCGAGGATCTCCAGCAGCCGCGCGCCGGCATAGATGCCGTCGTCGAAGCCGTACCAGCGTTCCTTGAAGAAGAAGTGGCCGCTCATCTCGCCGGCCAGCTCGGCGCCGGTCTCGCGCATCTTGCCCTTGATCAGCGAGTGGCCGGTGCGCCACATCAGCGGGCTGCCGCCGGCCTCGAGGATCTGGCCCTTGAGATGCCCCGTGCACTTCACGTCGTAGATGATGGTGGCGCCCGGCTGGCGGGCCAGCACGTCGCGCGCGAACAGCATCAGCAGGCGGTCCGGGAAGATGATCTCGCCCGCCTTGGTCACCACGCCGAGGCGGTCGCCGTCGCCGTCGAAGGCCACGCCGAGGTCGGCGCCGGTCTGACGCACCGCGAGGATCAGATCCTCGAGGTTGTGCGGGTCGGAAGGGTCGGGATGGTGGTTCGGGAAGGTGCCGTCCACTTCGCAGTACAGCGGCACCACCTCGCAACCGATGCCGGAGAGCACCTGCGGCGCCAGCGCACCGGGGATGCCGTTGCCGCAGTCCACCACCACCTTGAGCCGGCGCTCGGCCTGCACATCGGAGACGATGCGCTCCAGGTAGTCCGGCAGCACGTCGATCTGGCGCAGGCCGCCTTCGCCGCCGCGCTCCAGCGCGTCCGCGGCAATGCGCCGGTACAGGTCCTGGATCGAGCCTTCGGACAGCGTCTGGCCGCCGATCACGATCTTGAAGCCGTTGTAGTCGGGCGGGTTGTGGCTGCCGGTCACCGCCACGCCGCAGCCGGTGTTGAAGTGGTACGTGGCGAAATACACCACCGGGGTGGGCACCGCGCCGAGATCGATCACGTCGATGCCGGCCTCGCGCAGGCCATCCGCCAGCGCGCCGGCCAGCTCCGGGCCGGACAGGCGGCCGTCGCGGCCCACCACGATCTCGGTGAGCGCCTGCTCGCGCATCAGCGTGCCGATCGACTGGCCCAGCAGGCGCGCCACGTCGGCATTCAGCGATTTGCCCACCACGCCGCGGATGTCGTAGGCGCGGAAGATCGTCGGATCGACCGCGACATTCGACGCGACCTTCGGCGCCGGGGCGGACGCAGGTGTGGCGGCGGATGCAGGTGCGGAGGCGAGCTTGGCGAGCACCGGCTGGGGCGGTGCGGATTTGCGGGCGGCTTCCTGGGACAACTTGAACTCCTCGATATCGATATCCGGCTCGACCAGCGGCACCTCGCGCCGCCGCAGCCGCCATCCCAGCAGGTACAGCCCCGCGCCGATGCCGGCCAGGGCCAACAGCGCCGCCAGCGGCCACGAGCGCGGCAGCACGATGAAGGCCGCGGGCGAGGCCGCGGCCACGCTGAACACGCTGCCCGGCACCGTCCTGGCGACCGGCTCCGCCTCGGCACCGGCGCTGCCGTGCGAAAGAATGCGCATGTCGGCGCTGGCATCGCCCTGGCGCAGATCCAGCCTGCCGCCCGCAGGCGACACCGCGTCGAACGCCTGCTGCACCGGCGCAAATGGCAGCTCGACCCACAGCCACGCCTGCGCCTGCTGCGGCGAACCCAGCGGCAGCACCAGGCTCAGCCGACGATCACCCACGCCGTGCGTCACGCTCTGCACCGGCGGCAGGCCGTCGTCGGTCTGTGCGGCCATCAGCTGTGCGGCCTTGGCGTAGCCGAACTCGCGAAAGTTCGCATGCAGCACTTCATCGAGACTGCCGCTGTAGACGTCCAGCTGCTGCGCCTGCGGCAACCGCGCACGCAGCGCCGCCACCAGCTGGGCGTGATCCCCCCGCAGCATGGCCGGATCCAGCGTCGTCACCGCCTTTGCCACCGTGGCGCGCTGCGCGGCGACCGTTTGCGCCAGCCGTTGCACGACCTCGTCCCGCGCCCGCTGCACGCGCACCGCCGCATCGCCCTCGTCCGCGATCAGCCAGGTCTGCCACGCGCAGAGCACGCCGAGCAGCAGCAGCAAGGTGCCGATGGCCAGTGGCCACAGGCGCCGCCAGTCCGGCTGCGCGCGCCACCGTGATCCGTTTGCGTCACTCATCGCCATCCCCTGCCCCCACAGGTGTCCGCCACACCCGGCCCGACTCCGCGCCGGACCGGATCACTTGATGCCCGTCGAGCCGAAGCCGCCGGCACCGCGCGCACTGGGCGCGAACTCGTCCACGACGTGCAGTCGCGCCTGCGCCACCGGCACCAGCAACAGCTGGGCGATACGGTCGCCCACGCCGATGGTGACCGGCCCGCGGCCGCGGTTCCAGCAGGAAATCATCAGCGGCCCCTGGTAGTCCGCGTCGATCACGCCGACCAGGTTGCCCATCACCAGGCCCTGCTTGTGGCCCAGCCCGGAGCGCGGCACGATCAGCGCGCACCAGCCCGGGTCGCCGATGTGGACGGCGATGCCGCTGGGCACCAGCGCGCTGTCGCCGGGCGCCAGCGTCAACGGCGCGTCCAGCGCGGCGCGCAGGTCCATGCCGGCACTGCCGGTGGTGGCCGGCTCGGGCAGCGGGATGCTGTCGCCCAGACGCGGGTCGAGGATCTTCAGTTCGACGTCCAGCATCGCCGCACTCATCCGCGCACCGCGCGATAGCGCTCGGCCACGCAGGCGACCAGCTGCCGCGCCAGCTCGGCCTTGCCGGCGCGCGCCAGCGCCAGCATGCCGTCGGCCCAGTACACGTCCAGCGCATTGTCGGCGGTCTCGAAGCCCAGGCCGTCGCCGACACGGTTCGCGGCGATCATGTCCAGGCCCTTGCGCTGCAGCTTGTCCTGCGCGTAACGCGCCACGTCGTGCGTCTCGGCGGCAAAGCCGACCAGGAAGGGATGCGCGGGCCGCGCGGCGAGGCTGCCGAGGATGTCGGGATTCTCGGCCAGTTGCAGCACCAGGCCGGCACCGGCCTGCTTTTTCAACTTGCGTTCGGCCACTTCGGCCGGCCGGTAATCGCCCACCGCGGCCGCGCCGATGTAGATCTGCGCCTGCGTGCAGGCATCGAGCACCGCCGCCTGCATCTGCGCCGCGCTGCGCACGTCGACGCGGCGCGCCACGCCGGGCGGCGTGGCCAGGCTCACCGGGCCGGCCACCAGGGCCACCCGCGCGCCCGCCTCGGCCGCGGCCTGCGCCACCGCGAAACCCATCTTGCCGGAGCTGCGGTTGCCGATGAAGCGCACCGGGTCGATGTCCTCGAAGGTGGGGCCGGCGCTGACCACCACCTCCAGCCCGGCCAGTGTGCCGTTGCCGAACGAGGCCGCCAGCGCGTCGCGCAGCTCGTGCGGCTCCAGCATGCGCCCGGAACCCACGTCGCCGCAGGCCTGCTCGCCCGCGGCCGGGCCCAGCACCTGCACGCCGCGCTGGCGCAGGGTGGCCAGGTTCGCCTGCACCGCCGGGTGCGCCCACATCTGCTGGTTCATCGCCGGCGCCACGGACAGCGGCGCGGCGCTGGCGAGGCACAGCGTGGTGAGCAGGTCGTCCGCATGGCCGTGGGCCAGCCTGGCGATGATGTCGGCGCTGGCCGGCGCGATCAGGATGCGTTCGGCCCAGCGCGCCAGCTCGATGTGGCCCATCGCCGCTTCGGCGTTTTCGTCCCACAGCGAACTGCGCACCGGCTGGCCGGACAGTGCCTGGAAGGTGGCTGCGCCCACGAAATGCCCGGCGGCCGCCGTCATCACCACGCGCACCTCGGCGCCCTGCTCGCGCAGGCGACGGACCAGTTCGCAGGACTTGTAGGCGGCGATGCCGCCGGACACTCCCAGCAGGATGCGGCGTTGGGCAAGACTCATGTAGGCAGGGCCTGACGTGCGGGCAGATGGTTAGCTTACCGGAATCGTGCCGCGCGACTGCTGCCTGCGTCGCGCGTTCGCCGCCACGCTTTCGGCATGAGCATCCGCGACTGGCCCGAAGGCGAACGACCCCGCGAAAAGCTGCTGGTGCGCGGCAGCGGCGCATTGTCCGACGCGGAGCTGCTGGCCGTGCTGCTGGGCAGCGGGGTGCGCGGCAAGGACGCGATCGCACTGGGCCGCGAACTGCTGACCGGCGCAGGCAGCCTCGGCGCCTTGCTCAGCCGCCCCGATCAGGTCGTGCATGCCATCGGCCTGGGGCCTGCCAAGCGCGCGCGCATCGCCGCCGCACTGGAACTGGCCCGGCGCAGCCTCGCCGAGCAGTTGCGCGAGCAGCCCGCGCTGCGCAATCCCCGCGACAGCGGCAATTACCTCAGCGCCCGGCTGCGCCACCTGCCCTACGAGGTGTTCGGCTGCCTGTACCTGGACAACCGCCACCGCGTGCTGGCCTTCGAGGAACTGTTCCGCGGCACCGTGGACGGCGCCAGCGTGCACCCGCGCGAGGTGGTGCGCGCCTGCCTGCAGCACAACGCCTGCGCGGTGATCTTTGCCCACAACCACCCCAGCGGCGTGGCCGAGCCCAGCGCCGCCGACCGCGCGATCACCCGCGAACTGCGCGAGGCCCTGCAACTGGTCGGCGTGCGCGTGCTCGACCATCTGGTGATCGGCCAAGGCGAACCGGTGTCGATGGCCGCGCGCGGCCTGATCTGAAGCCTGCTTCAGCGATCATCCCCATGGTCGCTTGAACCACACGGGCAGCCACCCCTGGCCACACGGCCGGGCTTCATTGCGATCGCCCCTGATCACGAAGATCACGCGACCAACCATCCCTTGCCGCACTTCCAGACAAAAAGCGGCGCGGGGATGAGCCGCGCCGTGGTTGCCGATTCGGGGAGCGGAGAGAGCGGCGTCTCCGGGTGCCGGATGGTGGAGGGGAGTCGCCACCAGCACGCAGCCACTGTGGCGCCGCGGCATGACAGGGCGATGACGATCCCGTGCTGCAGCCATGACCGCCAAGCGCCCGTAACTTATGCACAAAAGCCTGCTGTCGGCACTTGCAGCCTTCAGCGCAGCCATGACTTTAAACATGCCTTGCATTCATATGATTCGTATCGATTTTTTTCTATAATGAGCACATGGCCACGCGGCCGATGCCATACCTGCTGCTTGAAGCGCCGCTTTCCCCACAGACTTATCCACAGGCGGCACGCCGCGGCGCAGCATGCCGGCCCGCGCAACGGTCGCCCGCCCCGGACGGTCTGCTAGGATTGCCGGTTCCATCCCGGAACCGCCGCGCCCGTGAAAGCCCAGCTGCACGAACTGATCCTGCAGGCCATCCACGCCCTGCAAACCCAGGCCATCCTGCCCGCCGACCTGGCGATTCCCGGCTTCGTGATCGAGCGCACGCGCAGCCGCGAGCACGGCGATTTCGCCTGCAACGCCGCGATGCTGCTGGCCAAGCATGCCCGCGCCAAACCGCGCGAACTGGCCGGGAAGCTGGTCGCCGCGCTGCCGGCCGGCGAGCTGCTGGCCAAGGTGGAGATCGCCGGGCCCGGCTTCATCAATTTCTTCCTCGCCACCGACGCCAACCAGTCGCAGGTCCGCCGCATCCTCGAACAGGGCGCGGGCTACGGCCGCAACGCGCTGGGCGCGGGCCGCACGGTGGGCGTGGAGTTCGTCTCGGCCAACCCCACCGGCCCGCTGCACGTGGGCCACGGCCGCAACGCGGCGCTGGGTGACTGCGTGGCCCGCCTGCTGGAAGCCAGCGGCTGGGACGTGAAGCGCGAGTTCTACTACAACGACGCCGGCGTGCAGATCGGCAACCTCGCCCTGTCCACGCAGGCGCGCGCGCGCGGCCTCGCCCCCGGCGACGCCGGCTGGCCGGAGGACGGCTACCGCGGCGACTACATCGCCGACGTGGCGAAGGCCTATCTGGCCGGTGACAGCGTCACGGTGGAAGGCCATACCGTCACCGGGGCGCAGGACGCGGAAAACTTCGACGCGATCCGCGCCTTCGCCGTGGCCGCCCTGCGCCGCGAGCAGAACCTCGACCTGCAGGCCTTCGGCGTGGGCTTCGACGTGTACTTCCTGGAATCCTCGCTCTACACCGACGGCAAGGTGGAGGAAACCGTGCGCGAACTGGTCGCCCACGGCCACACCTACGAGGAAGGCGGCGCGCTGTGGCTGAAGACCACCGACTTCGGCGACGACAAGGATCGCGTCATGCGCAAGTCGGACGGCACCTACACCTATTTCGTGCCGGACGTGGCCTACCACCTCAGCAAGTGGCAGCGCGGCTACGGCAAGGCGATCACCGTGCTGGGTTCCGACCACCACGGCTCGCTGGCGCGCGTGAAGGCCGGCCTGCAGGCGCTGGACGCGGGCATCCCCAAGGGTTACCCGGACTACCTGCTGTACCAGATGGTCACCGTGATGCGCGGCGGCGAAGAGGTGAAGATCTCCAAGCGCGCCGGCAGCTACGTCACCCTGCGCGACCTGATCGACGAGGTGGGCCGCGACGCCACGCGCTACTTCCTGATCTCGCGCAAGGGCGACTCGCAGCTGGTGTTCGACATCGACCTTGCCCGCTCGCAGACCAACGACAACCCGGTCTACTACATCCAGTACGCGCACGCCCGCGTGTGCTCGGTGCTGCGCCAGGCCGGCGAGAAAGGGTTCACGTTCGATCAGGACAATGGGCTGGCGCAACTCGCGCGGCTGGACAACGAGCATGAGCAGGCGTTGCTGACCGAGCTGTCGCGCTATCCCGAAGTGGTGGAGGCCGCGGCGACGAACCTGGAACCGCACCTGCTCGCCGTATGGCTGCGCGAGCTGGCCAACGCGTTCCACACCTATTACAACTCGCACCAGTTCCTGGTCGACGACAAGAACCTGCGCGACGCCCGCCTCGCCCTCGTGGTGGCGACCCGGCAGGTGTTGCGCAATGGTCTTGACCTGCTGGGCCTGGGCGCCCCGGAGAGCATGTGATGGCAGCACGCAAAGGCAAGGGTCGGCAGGCGGTACGCAACAGCGGCGGCGGCATCCCGGGATGGGTCTGGGCGATCGTCGGCGTGCTGATCGGTGCGGTGGCCGTGGTGGTGCTGATGCGCCACTCGCTGATGCCGATGGCGCCGAAGAACGGCCCGCAGGCGAATCCGCAGGCCACCGCCGAAGCGCCCAGCGAGACCGGCGCGTTGGCGCCGGGCAATGCCGAGAGCGCGCCGAAGAAGCCGCAGTTCGACTTCTACTCCGTGCTGTCGGAGAAGGAAGTGCGCATCCCGGATGCCGAGATCAGCGCGCAGGCGAAGGCCGAGCAGCAGAAGCAGCAGGCCGCCGCGACCGCGCCGGCGACCGCCGCGCCGGCAACCTCACCCGCCGTGCAGCCGACAGCGCCCGTGGCCACCCAGAACGTGGTGGCCGCGCCCGCGGCCGCGGTGCCGAAGCCCGCGGCCGGCAGCGGCTACCTGCTGCAGGTCGGCGCCTTCCCGAATCCCGCCGATGCGGAGTCCATGAAGGCCAGGCTCGCCATGCAGGGCTTCATGGCCAACGTGCAGTCCGTCAACGTGAACGGCCAGACCTTCCACCGCGTGCGGCTGGGGCCGTTCCCCAGCGCCAGCGCGCTGGAGGCGACCAAACAGCGCCTCGCCAGTGCCGGCATCAACTCGATCGCACTGAAGGAAGGCAAGTAATCCACCTCGCCAAGGCAGCCCGTATGAGCACCAAGACCGCCTGGATCACCGGCGCCACCGCCGGCTTCGGCGCCGCCACCGTGGAACGCTTCGTGGCCGGCGGCTGGCGGGTGATCGCCAGCGGCCGCCGCGCCGAGCGCCTGCAGCAGCTGGTGGACAGGCACGGCGCCGACAAGGTGCACGCGACCGCCTTCGACATCCGCGACGAAGCCGCGCTGCACGCGGCGGTCGCCGGCCTGCCGGCAGGCTTCACCGGCATCGACCTGCTGGTGAACAACGCCGGCCTCGCGCTGGGTACCGCGCCGGCGCAGCAGGCCGATCTCGCGCAGTGGAAGCAGATGATAGCCACCAACGTCACCGCGCTGGCCACGATGACCCATCGGCTGCTGCCCGGGCTGATCGAGCGCCGCGGCGCGATCGTCAACATCAGCTCGATCGCGGGCAGCTACCCCTACCGCGGCGGCAACGTCTACGGCGGCACCAAGGCCTTCGTCAGCCAGTTCTCGCAGAACCTGCGCACGGACCTGCACGGCACCGGCGTGCGCGTCACCTCGATCGAGCCCGGCATGGCCGAGACCGAATTCACCCTGGTGCGCACCCGTGGCGACCAGGCCGCCTCCGACCAGCTCTACGCCGGCGCCCACCCGATCACCGCCGGCGACATCGCCGACACGATCTGGTGGATCGCCAACCTGCCGCCGCACCTCAACGTCAACCGCCTGGAGATCATGCCGACCAGCCAGTCGGCGGCCGGCCTGCAGGTGCACCGGGACTGAGGCGATCGCGCCAGGCGATCAACCGCCCGCGCGGGAACCGCCGTACTCCACGCCCAGCGCGCGATGGTGGGTCTTGCCCCAGCTCGCCAACGCGTTCAGCGCCGGCCGCAGGCTGCGGCCGAATGCGGTCAGCTCGTAGTCCATGCGCTGCCCGCGCGCATCGCGCGTCACGCGGCAGATCAATCCGTCCGCCTCGAGTTGCCGCAGCTGCTGGCTGAGCACCTTGTGCGCCACCTGCGGCATCGCTGCCTGCAAATCGCTGAAGCGCCGCCGGCGTGTCGACAGCTGCCACAGGATCATCGGCTTCCACTTGCCGTGGATCAGGCTCAGCGTCACGTCGACGGGACAGGCGAAGGTCTTGTGCTGAGGTTGGCTCATGCGACGGCTCGTGGCGAGGCAGGTAACTTTCCGGTGCGTATCTTTGGCGCAGGCGGTAGATGCAGAATCGGGAGTGACCATGACACTCCGTGAGGATCGAGCATGACCGTCGAGTACATCCGCTACAAGATTCCGCCGGCACAGGCGGCCCGGTTCGAACAGGATTACGCCGAAGCCGCGCGCAGCCTGGATGCCTCCGCGCACTGCCTGGGCTACGAGCTGGCCTGTTGCCTGGACGAGCCGGGCAGCTACATCCTGCGCATCGAATGGGACTCGGTGGAAGGCCACATGCAGGGCTTCCGCGGCAGCGCGGAGTTCCGCGCCTTCTTCGCCGCGATCAAGCCCTACGTGGACATGATCGAGGAAATGCGCCACTACCGGGCGACGACGGTGCAGCGGACCCGGTCGCCATGAGCGATGACGGGATTCCCAGTCTCTACGCATGGGCCGGCGGCCTGCCTGCGTTCGAGCGCCTCACCGAGATCTTCTACCAGCGCGTGCCGGACGATCCGCTGCTGGCGCCCCTGTTTGCGCGCATGGATGCCCACCATCCCCGCTTCGTCGCGCTGTTCATTGCCGAAGTGTTCGGCGGCCCGGCTGGCTACAGCGAGCAGCGCGGCGGCCACCACGCCATGCTGGCGAAACACGTGGGGCGACACCTGAGCGAAGCGCAGCGCGCACGCTGGATGGCGCTGCTGCTGGAGTGCGCCGACGCCGCCGGCCTGCCGGACGACCCGGAATTCCGTTCCGCCTTCGTCGGCTACGTGGAATGGGGCACGCGGCTCGCCGTAATGAACTCGCAGCTCGGGCAGCTACCCGACGAGCAGGCGCCCATGCCGGCCTGGGGCTGGGGCGAGACCGGCGGACCCTATCGGGGCTGAAGCGGGGCGACCGGCAAGGGTCGTCCTCACTCCCGGTGCACGTCGTGGGTCACGAACGGCCGGTCCGCCGGAGGCGCTTCGAACCACTTCGGATGCGCCAGCGTGTGGCGCATGTCGGCGAGGCCGCTGCGCCAGTGGCCGTGCATGCTGGCCGCGCTGAACTCGTAGTCCTTGTAGTGGCCCTCGTAGGGCTTGTCGCGGTAGATCAGGTGGATCAGGTTGACCAGCGCGCCGTTCGCCTCGCATTCGGCCCGGCGATAGGCCGGGTCGGCGCGACGTTCCGGCGGCACCAGCGCCAGCAGTTCCTGCAGCAGGCGCTGGCGCCGGCGACTCTCGTGCATGTATTCGGTCATCAGCCGGGTGCGGCTGGAATACTGGATCTCCTTGCTGCGCTCGGCCACGCCGGGCATGTCGTGCGGCAACTCGCCCTGCGCGCTCCACAGGTCGACCTGGAACACCAGCATGTCGCGCTGCGGCTGTTCGGTGAGCACGCGATAGAGCGGCGTGTTGGAAACCACCCCGCCGTCCCAGTAGTACTCACCGTCGATCTCCACCGCGGGAAAGCCCGGCGGCAGCGCGCCGGAGGCCATGAAGTGCTCGGGCCCGAGGCGCTGCGCGTGTTGTCGAAATAGACGAAGTTGCCGCTCCGCACGTGCACCGCGCCCACCGACACGCGCATCGCGCGCGCATCGTTGACGCGGTCGAAATCGACCAGTTCTTCCAGCGTGGCGCGCAAGGGCGTGGTGTCGTACCAGCTCGCGGTGGCGGGCGTGGCCTGCGCCTGCAGGAACGGCGGCGGCAGGCGCGGGCGGAAGAAACCGGGCTGGCCCTGGACCAGGGCGCGCCACGCCGCAAGGCCGCTGAGCCCGTTCTGCAGCACCAGCGGCCAGTGGCGGGCATCGAACGCCGCCGGCAACGCGACGGGCGGCCACGGCGAGGCCCGGCAGATCGTGTCCCAGAACGCGCGCAGGCGTTCGATGCGACGCTCCGGCGGATTGCCCGCGATGATCGCCGCGTTCAGCGCGCCGATCGAGATGCCGGCGATCCAGTCGGGACGCAGCCGCACTTCCTCCAGCGCCTCGACCACGCCGGCCTGGTAGGCGCCCAGCGCACCGCCGCCCTGCAGCACCAGCGCCACGGTGCGGTAGTCGCGCGCCACGGCCTCGGCCAGCGGCGAGCCTTGCTTGTGGCCGTTGCCCGCCATGGCCTTACTGCATGAACCAGCCGTGGCTGACCACGAAGCTCTGTCCGGTCAGCGCGGCGGAGGAGAACGTGGCGAGATACAGCGCGGTCTGCGCGATGTCGTCGACGGTGGTGAACACGCCGTCCACGGTGTCCTTCAGCATCACGTTCTTGATCACGTCGGCCTCGCTGATGCCCAGCTCCTTCGCCTGTTCGGGAATCTGCTTCTCCACCAGCGGCGTGCGCACGAAGCCGGGGCAGATCACGTGCGAGCGCACGTTGTGCGGCGCGCCTTCCTTCGCCAGCGTGCGGGCCAGGCCGAGCAGGCCGTGCTTGGCGGTGACGTAGGGCGCCTTCAGCTTCGAGGCCTCGTGGGAATGCACCGAGCCCATGTAGATCACGATGCCGCCGCGGTCGCCCCGGTACATGTGGCGCAGCGCGGCGCGGGTGGTGAGGAAGCCGCCATCGAGGTGGATCGCCAGCATCTTCTTCCAGTCGGCGAAGGCGAACTGGTCGATCGGGTTGATGATCTGCACGCCGGCGTTGGAAACCAGGATGTCCAGCGCGCCGAAGGCGGACACCACCTTGTCGGTGCCCGTGTCCACCGCAGTCTCGTCGGTGACGTCCATCGCGATGCCGATGGCCTGGCCACCCGCGGCGTTGATTTCCGCCGCCGCGGCGTCGGCCGCCTGCTGGTTGATGTCGCAGATCGCCACCTTCGCGCCCTGCTTCGCGTACAGCTCCGCGATCGCCTTGCCGATGCCGCTGGCCGCGCCCGTGATCAGGGCCACCTTGCCGTCGAGACTGCCCATGGGGGTACTCCGTGAGGGGGAGGCCCATTGTAGGCAGTGGATGTGACGGCACCATCAGGCCGTTGGTGCAAGACGGATCAGCCTTCCTCGGCAAGGTAGGTGTAGGCAGTCAGGCCGCCATCCAGCGTGCGGTACAGCTGCTCGGCCGCCTCGCCCGCGATGCCCGCGGCGGCGATGCGCTCGCGGTAGCTGACGCGCAAGGCGGCGAGGTCGTAGCCCACGTAGTCCAGCATCAGGTCGGTGGTGTCGCCGCGGCGCCGGTGCGCGAAGACATACGAATCGCCGGCTACGCGCACGTTCACCGCGTCGGTGTCGCCGAACAGGTTGTGGATGTCGCCCAGCGTCTCCTGGTAGGCGCCGACCATGAAGATGCCGAGGCGGTAGCTCTCGCCGTCCCGCAGCGCGTGCAGCGGCAGGCTCACATCCACGCCCTCGGCATCGACGTAGTCGTCGATGCGGCCGTCGGAATCGCAGGTGAGGTCGACGATCACGCCGCGCCGGGTGGGCTCCTCGTCCAGCCGCGCGATCGGCGCGATCGGGAAGATCTGGTCGATCGCCCAGATGTCGGGCACCGACTCGAACACCGAGAAGTTGACGAAGTATTTGTCGACCAGCTTCTCGTCCAGCTCGTCCAGCGCGGCGCGGTGCGAGCGCTCGCCCGGCAGCAGGCGCGCGCGCACCGCGTTGGCGATGGCGTAGTACATCTCGTCCAGCCGGGCGCGGTCGGCCAGCGCCAGCTGGCCCAGTGCGTACAGCGCCTGGCCTTCGCTGAGGTGGTGCTGGGCCTCGTGGAACAGCTCCAGCGCGGGACGCTGGTCGAGTTCGCCATGCACCTCGCGCAGGCGGCGCAGCACCGCGGGCTCGTCCTGCGCCACCGGCGGGATCGTGCCGGCCGGCACTTCCTCCACCTCGCTCACGTTGACCACCAGCACGGCGTGGTGCGCGGTCATCGCGCGGCCCGCCTCGGTGAGGATGTGCGGCGCCTGCAGGCCTTCCGCCTCCACCGCCTCGGCCAGCGACTGCACGATGGTGGCGGCGTACTGTTCGATCGAGTAGTTGATCGAGTTGTGGCTGCGCGAGCGCGAGCCTTCGTAGTCCACCCCCAGGCCGCCGCCCACGTCGACGATCTCCAGTGGCACGCCCATGCGGGTGAGTTCGACGAAATAGCGCGTGGCCTCGCGCATGCCGTTGGCGATGTCGCGCACGTTGGAGATCTGCGAGCCCATGTGGAAATGCTGCAGCTTCAGCGTGTGCTTGAGGCCGGCCTGGTCCAGCCGCTCGATCAGGGTGAGCACCTGCGCCGGCGACAGCCCGAACTTGCCCTTGTCGCCGCCGGTGTTCTGCCACTTGCCGGCGCCGATCGAAGCCAGCCGCACGCGCACGCCGAGCAGCGGCTCCACGCCCAGCGCCTTCGCCTCGGCGAACACGTGGTCCAGTTCGGACAGCTTCTCGATCACGACGTGCACGCGCAGGCCGAGCTTGCGGCCGATCAGCGCGAGGCGGATGTACTCGCGGTCCTTGTAGCCGTTGCAGATCACGATGGAGCCGGGCCGCGCCATCGCCAGCACCGCCATCAATTCCGGTTTCGAGCCGGCTTCCAGGCCGAAGCCCTCGGCGCCCGCGGCCACCAGCTCGCCGGCCACGCCGCGCTGCTGGTTCACCTTGATCGGGTAGATGGCCGTATAGCCGGCCGCATAGTTCCACTCGCCGATCGCCTTGGCGAACGCGGCCTGCAGGCGCGCAAGGCGGTCGGCGAGGATGTCCGGAAAGCGCACCAGCAGCGGCAGGCGCAGTCCTTCGGCGCGCGCGCGCTCGACGATCGCCGGCAGCGACAGCGCCGGGCCGCGCGCACCATGCGGACGTATCGCGATCCCGCCGGCCTCGTCGACATCGACGTAGCCGTCGCCCCAGTGGGCCACGGCATAGGTGTGGCGGGCATCGGCCACGGTCCAGGGCTTCGACATGGAGAGTCTCCTTGTGAAAACGGAATGCATGTCGTCGCAGCGGCGAGCCTTGACGCAGATAAGCACGATGGGCCGGAAGCCTCGCACGCCGCGGGGCCGATCGCGCTTCAGGAGCGCGAGCGGTAGAAGCCACCCGGGCTGCAAAGCTCGCCGTGCGGTGCATATTTCCGCCGCTTCTTGCCCCATAGAACCACTACGGGGCTGCGAACCGTCGAAAACCTGCCCTCGCACGGCAAGCTTTTCGCCTCGGACGTTTCTACCGCCCATGCTCCTACGGCGCGCGTCGCGCACCGGAAGCGGCATTGTAACAGCCCATCCGCTACGGCTCGGCTACAATGGGCGGCCAAACATCCCGTTCGAATCCCCAGGAACACCCATGTCGCAGCAGATCAGCTGGTTCACCGAGGCCCACCAGGCCTCCGGCTCCTCCATCGGCTTCCGTACCGAGCAACTGCTGCACGCGGAGAAGACGCCGTTCCAGACCATCGAGATCCACCAGACCACCGACTGGGGCAAGCTGATGGTGATCGACGGCTGCGTGATGCTGACCACGCGCGACAACTTCCTCTACCACGAGATGATGACCCACCCGGCGCTGTTCACCCACGCGCGCGCCAAGCGCGTGGTGATCATCGGCGGCGGCGACTGCGGCACGCTGCGCGAGGTGCTGAAGCACGAGGAAGTGGAGAAGGCCACCCAGGTGGAGATCGACGAGCGCGTGACCCGCCTCGCCGAGCAGTACTTCCCCGAGCTGTGCGAATCGAACAACGACCCGCGCGCCGAGCTGCTGTTCATCGACGGCATCAAGTACATGGCCGAGGCCGAGCCGGAGTCGATCGACCTGGTGATCGTGGACTCCACCGACCCGGTGGGCCCGGCCGAAGGCCTGTTCAACGCCGCGTTCTACGCCAGCTGCTTCAAGGCGCTGCGCCACGGCGGCCTGCTGGTGCAGCAGAGCGAGTCGCCGCTGGCGCATATCGAACTGATCAAGTCGATGCGCGCGGCGATGCGCACCGCCGGCTTCAGCGCGGTGAAGACCCTGCCGTTCCCGCAGCCGTGCTACCCCACCGGCTGGTGGAGCTGCACCATGGCGCGCAAGGGCGGCGACCTCAGCGGCTTCCGCGAGCGCGGCGCGATCAGCAAGGGCTTCCCCACCCGCTACTACAACGCCGAGATCCACAAGGCCGCGCTGGCCCAGCCGGAATTCATGCGCGAGGCGCTGGGAGAGTAGCGGCGGCTGCAGCCGCGACCGGGGCTCGCGCCTCCCTTCAGAACAGCTTGCCGCGCACCTTCGGCAGCAGCACCAGCGCCAGTGTCGCCAGCGGGCCGAACGGCAGCGAGAGCAGGAACCAGATCAGGCCGCTGCGGTTCTTGCCCTGCGCGAGGCCCGCGTTGATCAGCGCCAGCGTGCCCCAGCCGGCGAACCACGGCGCGCCGTCGGCGAAACTGGAAAAATGATTCACGGCATGTCCTCCCACCCCTGTGGTGTGGAGCGCGTCGGGCGCGCGAACGAGCGGCCATCCTAGCAACCCGCCTGCAGGCAGGCCCGCTGCGGCCGTCGCCGGCTCAGACATCGTTCAGAGCATCCTCAACGCCCGGCCGCTAAGCTGGCGCTCCCGTGATCGCTGGAGCACCCCATGCGCGGATGGCATCGCCTCGCCCTTGCCGGCACCCTGTCGCTGGTCGCCGCACCTGCGGCATTCGCCGCGCCGCCATTGCAGCAGCCGGCCACTGCCGCGACGGCCGCCGGCAGCAATCCGCGCGAGCAGGCGCTGCAATCGTTCCAGCGCGACCTGGTCAGCGTGCTGGCGCTGCGCGCCACCGCACAACCGCTGCTGGGCGCGGCGTTGCTGGCCCGACCGCTGCCGAAGCAGCCGAAGACCAACAGCTTCCATGCACTGATCAGCCGTGCCGCCGCCACCGGTGATGCCGGTCCCGCCGTGCAGTGGGCGCGCCTCGCCGACTGCGACGCGAGGGCCGACGCCTGCCCGAACGCCACCGCGCTGCGCAAGCTGCTGGAGCAGGCGCCGGACAACGCCGCGCCGTGGCTGCTCAAGCTGGGCCTCGACACCCGCGACATGAAGTCCGACGCGGCACGCGACGACCTGGCCAGGGCCGCCGCCGCCAAGTCCTATGACGACTACGCCGGCAGCAGCCTCAGCGCGCTGGCCGGCGTGGTGGACGCCCTGCCCCCGCCGCCGGCCACGCAGGGGGCGAGCGGCGCGGTCGGCGTGCAGGCGCTGATCGTGCTGGGCAACGCCCGGCTGCAGCCGCGCCCCGCACTGCCGGTGGCGGCCAAGCTGTGCGAGGACGCCGGCGAGGATGCCGCGATCAAGGCCGACTGCCTCAAGCTGGGCGAGCTGCTCGAATGGGGTTCCAGCCCGCTGGCGCGCTCGCTGGGCCTGCGCCTGCGCGAGGTGCTCGGCGACGCGGCCGCGCAGGCGGATGCGCGCCAGCAGCGTCGCGACCTGACCTGGCAGGTGCAGAACTATTCGCAGCTGGCGCTGCGCGCGCAGGATGATCCGGCGACGGCGCGGCAACTGCTGGCAGCCGCGAAGCAGGGCGGCACCGAGATGAGCCAGCTCACCGCCGTACTGCGCGCCAGCGGCGTCTCCACCACCGCACCGGCCAGCTGGCAGCCCGCGACGCCGGACCCCGCGCAGGCCGCCCCGGCGCCGGCGCACTCCCCATGACCGGCCACACCGGTTAGGCTTGGGCCACCTTCGCGGACCGGGGCGACCCATGCTTACGACGCTGGTGGCAAGCAGCAAGGGCGGATGCGGCAAGAGCACGCTGGTGACGCAGCTGGCGTCGCACTGGGCCCAGGCCGGGCAGCACACCGCCATCGTGGACGCCGACCACCAGGGCTCCAGCTTCCGCTGGGCCACGCGCCGCCCCGACCACGTGCCCGGCGTGCTGGGGCTGGAGGGCGGCCGCAAGGCCCTGCAGCGCGTGCCGCCGGACACGCAGCAGCTCCTGATCGACACCGCCGCCGGCTCCGGCGAGCGCGAACTCGAACCCTACGTCGAGCTGGCCGACGTGCTGCTGGTGCCGGTGCTGCCGTCCAGCTTCGACCTCGACGCCACCACGCACTTCCTCGGCGAACTGCAGTCGATCAAGCGCATCAAGAACGGCAAGCTGCCGGTGGCGCTGGTGGCGAACCGGCTCAAGCCCTGGACCCGTGCCAGCCAGGACGCGGTGGCGCAGCTGGCCGCGGAGTCGCCGTTCCCGGTCGTCGCCCAGCTGCGCGACAGCCAGGCCTACGTGCTGCTGGCCGCGCTGGGCAAGGGCATCTTCGACTACCAGTCCGAGCAGGTGCGCAGCCACCAGCAGGACTGGAAGCCGCTGCTGCGCTGGATCAAGCGCCACGCCGCCTGAGCGCGCCACGCCACCACCTTTCCACGGAGCTTTCCATGCACGAACTGATCCTGCTGCGCCACGCCGAAGCCCTGCCCGCCGACGGCAGCGGCGACGACCGCCAGCGCCCGCTGAGCGAGCACGGCCGGCGCGAGGCGCAAGACGCCGGTGCATGGCTGGCCCGCCACGGGGCGCGGCCGCTGCGCGCGCTGTGCTCGCCGGCGCGGCGCGCCGAGGAAACCGCGCAGCTGGCGCTGGCCGCGCTGGCCGATCCGCCGCCGCTGCAGCAGGCCGGCGAGATCTACGACGCCACGCCCGGCGAGCTGCTCGCCCTGCTCGACCAGCACGCCGATGCCGGCACCGTGCTGCTGGTGGGCCACAACCCCGGCATCGAGCGGCTGGTGGCACTGCTGGTGGAAGGCCGCTCGGACGAGTTCCGCGGCATGCCGCCGGCCGGCCTGGCCGTGCTGCACCTCAGCAGTGGCCCGCTGGAACCGGCCAGCGCGCGACTGGATGCGTTCTGGTCGCCGTGAGGCGACACGCACGTGCCGCCCTGCTCGCGCTCGTGCTGCTGCCGCCGACCGCGCATGGCGCCGACTACCGCATCGACAACGCTCATTCGCAGGCCACCTTCAGCGTGCGCCTGCTGTGGCGCGAGATCCACGGCCGCTTCAGCCGCATCGACGGCACGCTGCACGACAGCCTGCCCGCGGGCAGCATGGTGGTCGACGCGCGCATCGACGTGGCCAGCCTGGGCGCCGACACGCCGGCCTCGCGCCGCCGGATGCTGGCGCCCGAGTTCTTCGACGCCGCGCGCCATCCGCTCATCCACTTCGTCTCCGACCCGTTCCCGCTGGCCACGCTCGAACACGGTGGCGCGTTGCCGGGACGGCTCAGCCTGCGCGGCGTCACCGCGCCGGTGCGCTTCGCGCTGCAGCCGCTGCGCTGCGCGCCGACCGCATGCCGCGTCGCGCTCGTCGGCCAGCTGCAGCGCAGCGCATTCGGCATGACCAGCCATCGCGCCACCGTCGCCGATGACGTCGAACTGCGTCTGGACATCGCATTGCAGTCCGCATCGGATTGATGCAGCCCTTGCAGCCCTTATCATCCGTCGCCATGCACCTGCGCCGGTACATCCTCCTTCTCCTGGTCTCGTGCGTGGCCCTGCTGCCGGGCTGCGCGCTCACGCGCGCCCAGATCCGCGAGGCCGGAGCCATCGTCGCCGCCAGCCCCGGCCGCGGGGACACCTGCCACCAGGCCGACCGTTGCGCCAAGCCCTCGCCCCTGCTGGAGGCCGCGCAAGAGGCGATCGCGGCCTCCACGCCCGGACACCCGGTCAACGCCGTCACCCTGCTCGACGACAGCGAGGCCGCGCTGGTGGCGCGCCTCAGCCTGATCCGCGCCGCGCAGCACAGCATCGACGTGCAGACCTACATCTGGGACGAGGACGACATCGGCCAGCTGATGCTCGACGAGCTGGTGCAGGCGGCGCGGCGCGGGGTGAAGGTGCGCATCCTCGCCGACCAGCTGTTTTCCTTCGGCGACCTCGCACTGCTCGACCGCCTCGCGCGGGTCAGCCGCAACCTCGAGGTGAAGCTGTACAACCCCACCTTCCACGACGCGCAGACGCCGCCGCTGGAATTCGCCGCCGGCGTCGTGTGCTGCTTCATGAAGTTCAACCAGCGCATGCACAACAAGCTGCTGCTGGTGGACGACGCCATCGGCATCACCGGCGGGCGCAACTACCAGAACCGCTATTTCAACTGGGATCCCGACTTCGACTACCTCGACCGCGACGTGATGGCCGGCGGCCCGGTGGGCCGCGAGATGGCCGACAGCTTCGCGCTGTTCTGGAACCACAAGCGCTCGGTGCCGCTGATCCGCCTGCGCGACGTCAACCGGCGCATCCGCAGCGACGGCGCGCCGCCCGGCTGGCCCGCGCCGCACTACACCGATCCGGCGCGGGTGGCGCGCGCCCAGGCCGAGGCGGAGGATCCCGACTGGCTCGCCGCCTGGATAGCCGACGACACCCTGCAGGTGAGCCGGGTGAACTATTTCAGCGACCTGCCGGCCAAGACCGACAAGCCGCACAAGCGCGACGCCCGCGAACTCACCGCGCAGCTGATGCGCATGGTCGCCGACGCGAAGCACGAGGTGGTGCTGCAGACGCCCTACCTGGTGCTCAGCAAGCGCGCGGAGGACATCTTCAAGCACCTGCGCAAGCAGACCCCGCCACCCGGCATCATCGTCTCCACCAACTCGCTGGCCGCCACGGACGCGTTCGCGGTCTACGCACTCTCCTACAAGCATCGCCGCCGCTACCTCACCGAATACGGCTTCCAGATCCACGAGCTGAAGCCGCACGCCGACAGCGCCGAAGAGGCATTCGAAGAAGCCAACGAAACCGAGGACGACGGCCCCGCCGGCACGCCCATCGCCACGCCAGGCAAAGCGCACCGGCGGTTCCCCGGCAACGAACGCCGCCCCGGCGTGTTCGGCAGCCAGGGCAAGCGCAACCGCCCCGCGCCCCTGCGCAGCAACGGCCGCCGCTACAGCCTGCACGCCAAGTCGATGGTGGTGGACGACAGTTTCGCGATGGTCGGCTCGCACAACTTCGACCCGCGCTCGGACCACTACAACACCGAGGCGGCCGTGATCGTCCAGGACCCCCGTTTCGCCAGCGAGCTGCGCGACTCCATCCTCGAGGACACCCTGCCGCAGAACGCGTGGACCATCGGCAGGCGCGAACCCGGCATCCCCGTCCTCGGCGACATCAGCCTCGCCATCGGCAACCTCTCGTCGCACCTGCCGCTGTTCGACCTGTGGCCGTTCCGCTACGCCACCAGCTACGAGATCAAGCCCGGCTGCGCGCCACTCGCCCCCGACAACCCGAAATTCCGGCAGTGCTACACGCCGGTGGGCGACTTCCCCGATGTGGCGATCTCGCCGAAGCTGATCTACACGCGGCTGATCACCGCGTTCGGGGCAGGGGTGAAGGGCGTCCTGTGAGGTGCCGCTGCCGTCAGGGCGCCTGCGCCACCTGACGGTCGCCGCTGGTGAAACGCATCGGCAGCTCGCCGCTGAAGCCGCCGGGATGGTCGGGCGGCACGGCGAAGCGCCAGCCGCGCACGCTGGCCAGCGCATGGGCGTCGAGCACGGGATCGCCGCTGGATTCGGCCAGCGCCGCGTCGCTGACGCGGCCGTTGCCGTCGATGCTGACGTGCAGCAGCACGCGGCCACGCAAATGGCCCGCCATCCGCGACCACGACATCGGCGCATCCGGCATCGACAGCGGCACCAGCTCGGGCGGCGGCGCGGCTTCCCCGGCCTGCGCGATGGTCACGACGGGTGGCAGCACCCGGCGATGCACCACGGCCACGGCGAGCGGCCGGCGCGCCGTGCGATGCGGCGTCGCCCGGACCGGCGCGCGTGCAGGCGCCGCGGCGCGCCGTGCGGCCGCCACGAAGCCCGCCACGCGCTCGCCGGGGCCGGCCCAGCCGGTGTTGAGGCCGCTGAGCCATTGCGTGCCGGCGACGCCGGCGGCCAGCACGAGCAGGCTCAGGGTGGTGGTGGTGCGCAGGCGGAACATGCCGGCCTTTATGCACCCGCGCGGGCGAATCGCGGCTGAAGCCCCAACCCTCCCCTGCACGCGGGGGGCAGGAGCTAGCGCTCCAGGATCGCGGTGACGCCCATGCCGCCGGCGGTGCAGATCGAGATCAGGCCGCGGCCCGAACCCTTCTGTTCCAGCAGCTTCGCCAGCGTGGCGATGATGCGCGCGCCGGTGGCGGCGAAGGGATGGCCCACGGCGAGGCTGGAGCCGTGCACGTTGAGTTTCGCCGGATCGATCGCGCCCAGCGGCGCGTCCAGGCCCAGCCGGTTCCTGCAGTAGTCCGCCGACTCCCACGCGCGCAGCGTGCACAGCACCTGGGCGGCGAACGCCTCGTGGATCTCGTAGTAGTCGAAGTCCTGCAGGGTGAGGCCGTGGCGCCTGAGCAGGCGCGGCACCGCCACAGTGGGCGCCATCAGCAGGCCCTCGCCGTGCACGAAGTCCACCGCGGCCACCTCGGCGTCGCGGAACCAGGCCTGTACCTTGAGGCCGCGCTGCGCCGCCCAGTCCTCGCCGGCCAGCAGCACCGCGGCCGCGCCGTCGGAGAGGCCGGTGGAATTGCCCGCGGTGAGCGTGCCCTGGCCCGAGGTCTTGTCGAACGCGGGCTTCAGCGCGGCGAGTTTCTCCAGCGTGGTGTCGGGGCGCAGGAAGCCGTCGCGCTGGACGCCGCGGAACGGCACGACCAGGTCCTCGAAGAAACCGGCTGCATAGGCGGCGGCGAGCTTGCGGTGGCTTTCCAGCGCCAGCTCGTCCTGTGCCGCGCGCCCGATGTGCCACTGCTTCGCCATCTGCTCGCAGTGGTCACCCATCGACTTGCCGGTGCGCGGCTCGGCGACGCCGGGGAAGGAGGGCTTGAGCTCCTTCGGCGAGAAACGGTGCAGCGCGATCTTCAGCTTGTCCTGCAGGGTCTTCGCGCGGTTGATCGCCAGCAGGCGCTTGCGCAGGCGGGTGCCGTACACGATCGGCACGTCGCTGGTGGTGTCCGAGCCGGCGGCGATGCCGGCCTCGATCTGGCCGCAGGCGATCTTGTTCGCCACGATGATCGCGTTGTCCAGCGAGGTGCCGCAGGCGCGCGCGGTGGTGATGCCCGGCGTGGTGGCGGCGAGGCCGGAGGAGAGCAGCGCCTCGCGCGCGAGGTTCCAGTCCGAGGCGTGCTTGATCACCGCGCCCAGCGCCACCTCGCCCAGTTCCACCCCGTGCAGGCCGTAGCGCTCGACCAGTGCGCCGAGCACCTTCACCGACATGCCGAAATTGCCCACGTCGGCGTAGGCGGTGTTGTTGCGACAGAACGGAATCCGCACACCGCCGATCACGCCCACGCGCCGTTGCATCTGTTCCATGTCCGAGACGATCCAAAGTGGAGGAAACCTGGAAGCACCGTCGTCCGGACGGTGCTTCGAGTCAGCGCATCCGGCACGCGTCCGGATGCGCTTCCGTCGGGCAAGCACCTGCGTGCCTGCCCGCGTGCAGCGCATCCCTGTGCCGCGGGCACTTGCCTGCAAGGCTAACCCGCCCCGCCACGGCGCGAAAGCGCGACAGGCCGCGCAAGTGGAGCTTCGTTCACCGAAACCGGCCCGCGGCTGCGGGGGCGGCACGGACCCGCTTGCTAGAATGGCGGCTTTCCCCTCACGGATTTCCCCGCCGTGGAAGCCCCTGCCCTGATTGCCCTGCCCATCGTGCTCGCGCTGGAACCGGTGGCCGGCACCGCGCCGCGCGCCAGCCTGAGCCGCGACGAGGCGGACGCGCTGGCCGGCCTGGTCGCCGCCGACCTGCACGCGCTGCTGCCGCAGGTGGCGCAGGCGCGGCTGGTGCTGGCGGGCGCGCTGTTCGACCCGGTCGAGCTGCTGCGCCCCGGCTTCCCGGTGTGGGCCACGCTGGACGAGCTGGGCCGCCGCGTGCCGCGCGCCGGCGTGGAGCAGGTGGTGGCGTTCGGCAGCCACGAGGGCCGCATGCCGGCGCAGCCGCTGGAACCCGCGCCGCAGTTCGCCGACGGTCCGCTGCGCCTGCTGCCGCTGTCGCTGCTGGCGCCGGAGGCGCTGGCCGCGGAGCTGGCCGAGCAGGTCGAGGTGCAGCTGGTCGGCCGCGGCGAGGCCGGCGCGCGCACCGCCGACTGGCTGATGCGCACGCTGGGCGTGCAGCTGGAACACGCGCGCTACCTCAGCCGCAACGACCTGATGGCGCTCACCTGCGTGCAGTACGAGCACGTCAACCTCGCGCCGCTGTGGAGCCTGCTGGAGGCGGCCTTGCTCACGCCGTACCGCGAGGAATCCGTGCTCAGCATGCGCGGCCTCGCGCTGCGCTACGAAGGCGGCCGGGTGCTGGCGCAATCGCCCGCCGCGTGGCTGGCCGCGCAGGAGGGCGACATGGCGGAACGCGCCCACGGCTTCGCCGGCATCGTGTTCGAGCTGCGCCAGTACGCCGCGCTGCTGGACGCGCATGCCCTGCCGCTGCGCCTGCAATCGGCGCCGGAGGCGGACGGCGAGGCCGGCTGGCTGCTGGAGCCGCTGGCGGCAGCCGATCCGCGCCACGACGCACCGCAGCTCCATGCCCACGAGGCGCCCGGCCTCGGCGTGGTGGCGGTCACCGTGGCGCAGCGCGGCGACGGCGGCCGGCCACACCTGCTCGCCCACGGCTATCCGCTGCAGCCACGGGCGCTGGGGCCGCTGCTGGCGGCGCTGGCCGCCCGCTACGGCAGCACCGCCGAACTGCTGGCGCCGGGCCGCATCGTGCTGGACGAAGACGGCCGGCTGGCCGCGCCGGCGACGCCCCTGCACTGAGCCCTGTCGCCGGCGGTGCGCGGCGCAACCCGCCTGCACGCATCGTTCACGAATCGGCTGATGCAAACCGGCGGTGCGCGGGCGCATGATGCGCCGGTACGGGGTCGGCGACCGGGTCTTTGCAGGCAGCGAAGTGTCCACGGCAATGCAGTCCAGCAACAGTGACGGGCCGGTTTCCGCGATTCCGCCGGAGCTGGCCCTGGCCGGCCACGTGCTGCAGCACGCACCGGCGCTGATCGCCTTCGTCGACACCGACCTGCGCTTCCGCTTCGTCAACGAGACCCATCGCCGCTGGTTCGGCGTCGATCCCGCGCAGCTGATCGGCCGGCGCGTCAACGAGACGCTGGACGCGCAGAGCTACCTGGGCGCCCGCGCCGCGCTGCTGCAGGCGCTGGGCGGCCAGCCGACACACTACGAGGGCGAGCTCGCCAGCGGCCGGCTGCGCCGCTACGTGCACGGGCATTTCCAGCCGGACCGCGACGCCGCGGGACGCGTGCGCGGCGTCATCACCGTGTTCACCGACATCACCGAGCGGCATGCGCTGGAACTGCAGCTGCGCGAGAGCGAGCAGCGCTTCTTCCAGGCGTTCCAGCATGCCGCGATCGGCATGGCGCTGATCGTCCCCGGCGGCCAGTTCATGCGCGTCAACGCCGCGCTGTGCACGATGCTCGGCTACACCGAGCAGGAACTGCTCGCGCGCAACTGGCGCGACCTCACCCATCCGGACGACCTCGCCACCAGCGAGGCGCTGGCGCGCCAGCTGCTCGACGGCAATCGCGTGGCCTACCACACCGAGAAGCGCTACCTGCACCGCGACGGCCACGCCGTGCACGTGCAACTCAGCGTGTCGCAGGTGCGCGACGACGCCGGCCAGATGCGCTACGTGGTCACCCAGGTGCAGGACATCAGCCAGCGCCGCCAGTTCGAGGACACGCTGTTCCGCGAGCGCCGGCTGGCCGAGGCCACGCTGAACTCGATCGGCGACGCGGTGCTGACCACCGACACCGGCCTGCACGTGACCTCGCTCAACCCGATCGCCGAGGCGATGACCGGCTGGAGCGCCAGCGAGGCCAGGGGCCGGCGCATGGACGAGGTGTTCCGGCTGCGCGACGCGGACGGCGGCGCGGAGGTGCCGAACCCGCTGCGCGAGGCGATCCGCCGCAACGCGATCGTCAACCTGTCCGGCAAGGTGGTGCTGGCCCACCGCAACGGCTTCGAGACCCCGATCGAGGATTCCGCCGCACCGATCCACGACCACGCCGGCAACGTGATCGGCGGCGTGCTGGTGTGCCACGACGTCAGCGAGAACCGCGCGCTGGCGCTGAAGATGATCCACCTCACCCAGCACGACGCGCTCACCGGCCTGCCCAACCGCAACCTGCTGCCGGAACACCTCGAACAGGCGGTACAGCGGGCGGTGCTGCACGACTGGCGCTGCGCGCTGCTGTACCTGGACATGGACCATTTCCGCAGCATCAACGAGACGCTCGGCTACGAGGGCGGCGACCAGGTGATGCAGGCGGTGGCGCAGGGCCTGCGCGAGACGCTGCGCGAGGACGAGACGCTGTACCGCTGCAACGGCGACGAGTTCGCGCTGCTGCTGCCGCGCGTGGACGATGCCAGCGAGGCCACCGTGCTGGCCGAACGGCTGCTGCGCCAGTGCGCGCGCGTCGCGCCGCCGGGCGCGCCGTCGCCGCAGGTGGGCATGAGCATCGGCATCAGCGTGTTTCCCGACGATGCCGACGGCGCCGACGCGCTGCTGCGCCACGCGGGCACGGCGACGTACGAGATGAAGCTGGCCGGCCGCGGCGGCTGGCGCCGCTACACCGCCGCGATGAGCGAACGCGCCGCCACGCTGCGCAACATCGAGGGCGCGCTGCGCGACGCGCTGGCGCACGAGACGCTGGCGCTGCACTACCAGCCGATGGTGGACGCGCACAGCGGCCGCATCGTCGGTGCCGAGGCGCTGCTGCGCTGGCAGGTCAACGGCCACGACGTGTTCGTGCCGGACCAGTTCATCCCGGTCGCCGAGGACAGCGGCCTGATCGCCGAGCTGGGCGAGTGGGTGCTGCACCAGGCCTGCATGCAGTCCCGGCAGTGGCGGCAGCACCGGCACCCGATCCCCATCTCGGTGAACGTGTCGCCGCTGCAGTTCCGGCACGAGCGCTTCCAGCCGCAGCTCGAATCGCTGCTGGACAGCTACGGCATCGGCTCCGGCGAACTCGAACTGGAACTGACCGAGCGCACGATGATGGCCGGCGGCGACGCCACCACCCGGCTGCTGCAGCGCATCCGCCAGCGCGGCGTGCGGCTGTCGCTGGACGACTTCGGCACCGGCTACTGCAGCCTGTCCTACCTCAAGCACTTCCCGGTCGACGCGCTGAAGATCGACCGCAGCTTCGTGCACGACGTGATCGCCGATCCCGACACCGCCGCGATCACCCGCGCGATCATCGCGATGGCCCGCAGCCTCGGCAAGACGGTGATCGCCGAGGGGGTGGAAACCGCCGCGCAGGCCGACTTCCTGCGCGAGGCCGGCTGCACCCTGCTGCAGGGCTTCCACTACGGCGCGCCGATGCCGGCGGCCGAACTCGACCGCTGGCTGGCCGCGACGGCGGCCTGAAAGCCGTGGCCCGCGAAAGCCTTCCCGCCCGCCTGCCGAGGCGCAAGGCGCGCGCGAATGCGGTCGCCACCCGCGGGCAGGCCTCACGCACCCGGTACATTCCCGCGGAGGGATTCGCCTCGCCGCGAGGCACGCGCCCTCAAAGGGCCTGTTCGTACATCGCGTAATGGCTGGGTTGCATGCCCAGCCCGGCATAGGTCTGCTGCGCGCGCCGGTTCGCCGCCTCCACGTACAGGCGCAGGCTCGCCGCACCCGCCGCGCGGGCGCGGCGCTCGACCTCGGCATAGAGCGCGCGGAACACGCCATCGCGCCGCGCCTCCGGCACCACGTACACGCTCTGGATCCACCAGTAGTCGCCGTTGCGCCAGTCGCTCCACTCGCGCGTCACCAGCAGGCCGCCCAGCGCCGCGCCGGCGCGCTCGGCCACGAGATAGAAGCCGCGCTGCGGCTGCTCGAACACGCCGCGCACGCCGCGCTCCAGCACGGCCGGATCGAGCTCCAGGCCCTCGGTCTCGCGTGCCATCGCCAGGTTCCAGGCGCACAGCGCGGGGACGTCGGCCACGGTGGCGGGGCGGATCGACAGCGTCATCTTGGCGTTTCCGGCGGGAGCAAGGCGGCTATCGTAGCGCGCGCCGCGGGCGATCCCGCGGCCGTTCAACGGTCCAGCGGGCTCGACACGCCGTGGCCGCCGCGATTGAGCACGTGGGTATAGATCTGCGTGGTCTTGACGTCCGCGTGGCCCAGCAATTCCTGCACGGTGCGGATGTCGTGCCCGGCCTCCAGCAAGTGCGTGGCGAACGAATGCCGCAGGGTGTGGCAGGTCGCCGGCCTGGCGATGCCGGCACGCCGCACCGCCGCCTTCACCGCGCGCTGCAGCACGGTCTCGTCCAGGTGATGCCGACGCTCCACGCCGCCGCGCGGGTCGACGCTGCGCAGGCTGGCGGGAAACACGTATTGCCAAGCCCACTCCCGCGCCGCATTCGGATACTTGCGGTCCAGCGCGTGCGGCAACCACACCGCGCCGAAACCGGCATCGAGGTCGCGCTCGTGCAGGCGCCGCGCCTCGGCCACCCGATGCCAGGACAATCGCACCTGTTGCTCGAGCGACTTGACCGGCACGAAGCGCATGTTGCCCTGGCGTACCGCCGTGGCGATCGCCTCGGCATCGGCACGGTCGTTCTTGATCTTGCGCCTCTTGCGAAACGGCGTGACGAACTGCGCGGCGATGATCCGCGGCTGCAGCCCGTACGCCAGGCAGCGCCGCGCCCAGTGGTGCGCCCCGCTGCACGCCTCCATCGCCACCACCGTTCCCGCCGGACGCTGCGCCAGCCACGCGACAAACGCCTCACGCTTGAACTCCCGTCGTTCCAGCACGTGCCCGGTACCATTCATCGCGCACACCGAAAACACGCTCTTCGCCAAGTCCACACCCAGGGTTATAGTGCTCATGGAGACTTCCTCTTCTGCTGACGGTTGTGTCACAACACCATCATGGCCTTCGAGGCCGTAAGGGGAGGAAGTCTCTTTTTACTCGTTCAGCCGGACGCAAACCCGCTGCGCGGGTTCGCGCCGGTTAACTCAAGCGTTAGGGATGCTCTGATCTATTCAACATGAAACGGACGTCCATACGTTCGCTCTTGAATCCACGTTCGGACGGAAAAATAGTTGGATCACTCGTAAAACGAGGCCGTTGAGCGGTGAGTGCGCG
>NZ_JBFOHL010000023.1:0-5436 GCF_040812275.1 Rhodanobacter geophilus
CGAGACTGTTGACGGCCTGAAAGAACGATGTAGAATGGGCGGCTCACCGGGACGAAATGTCCCCTGGCGGAAAGTTCCGCGGTGGCGTGATCTTTGACAGTGTGCACAGGTGAATTGTGTGGACGCCTTGCGCTGGCGAGTCGATGACTTGTCCAAGCAATGCAAGCGTCCCACCCAAATGAAAGTCAGTAATGAGTTTCACTGGTTGGGGTCACGCTTCAGAAAGACAGACGGCCGAGTTCGCAAGGACGAGGTTGTCGAAAACTTAAGTGAAGAGTTTGATCCTGGCTCAGATTGAACGCTGGCGGCATGCCTAACACATGCAAGTCGAACGGCAGCACAGGTAGCAATACCGGGTGGCGAGTGGCGGACGGGTGAGTAATGCATCGGGATCTACCCTGACGTGGGGGATAACCTCGGGAAACCGGGACTAATACCGCATACGTCCTACGGGAGAAAGCGGGGGACCTTCGGGCCTCGCGCGGCAGGACGAACCGATGTGCGATTAGCTAGTTGGTAGGGTAAAGGCCTACCAAGGCGACGATCGCTAGCTGGTCTGAGAGGATGATCAGCCACACTGGGACTGAGACACGGCCCAGACTCCTACGGGAGGCAGCAGTGGGGAATATTGGACAATGGGCGCAAGCCTGATCCAGCAATGCCGCGTGTGTGAAGAAGGCCTTCGGGTTGTAAAGCACTTTTATCAGGAGCGAAATACTACCGGCCAATACCCGGTGGGGCTGACGGTACCTGAGGAATAAGCACCGGCTAACTTCGTGCCAGCAGCCGCGGTAATACGAAGGGTGCAAGCGTTAATCGGAATTACTGGGCGTAAAGGGTGCGTAGGCGGTTCGTTAAGTCTGTTGTGAAATCCCCGGGCTCAACCTGGGAATGGCAATGGATACTGGCGGGCTAGAGTGTGTCAGAGGATGGTGGAATTCCCGGTGTAGCGGTGAAATGCGTAGAGATCGGGAGGAACATCAGTGGCGAAGGCGGCCATCTGGGACAACACTGACGCTGAAGCACGAAAGCGTGGGGAGCAAACAGGATTAGATACCCTGGTAGTCCACGCCCTAAACGATGCGAACTGGATGTTGGTCTCAACTCGGAGATCAGTGTCGAAGCAAACGCGTTAAGTTCGCCGCCTGGGGAGTACGGTCGCAAGACTGAAACTCAAAGGAATTGACGGGGGCCCGCACAAGCGGTGGAGTATGTGGTTTAATTCGATGCAACGCGAAGAACCTTACCTGGCCTTGACATGTCCGGAATCCTGCAGAGATGCGGGAGTGCCTTCGGGAATCGGAACACAGGTGCTGCATGGCTGTCGTCAGCTCGTGTCGTGAGATGTTGGGTTAAGTCCCGCAACGAGCGCAACCCTTGTCCTTAGTTGCCAGCGAGTAATGTCGGGAACTCTAAGGAGACTGCCGGTGACAAACCGGAGGAAGGTGGGGATGACGTCAAGTCCTCATGGCCCTTACGGCCAGGGCTACACACGTACTACAATGGTCGGTACAGAGGGTTGCAATACCGCGAGGTGGAGCCAATCCCAGAAAGCCGATCCCAGTCCGGATCGAAGTCTGCAACTCGACTTCGTGAAGTCGGAATCGCTAGTAATCGCAGATCAGCTATGCTGCGGTGAATACGTTCCCGGGCCTTGTACACACCGCCCGTCACACCATGGGAGTGAGTTGCTCCAGAAGCCGTTAGTCTAACCGCAAGGGGGACGACGACCACGGAGTGGTTCATGACTGGGGTGAAGTCGTAACAAGGTAGCCGTATCGGAAGGTGCGGCTGGATCACCTCCTTTCGAGAGCGACAGCGTCGCTCGTCGCGCAAGACGTCCACACAAGACACCTGTATTTCACGTAGCGTCCCAGGAAAGCTTTCCGGGTCTGTAGCTCAGGTGGTTAGAGCGCACCCCTGATAAGGGTGAGGCCGGTGGTTCGAGTCCTCCCAGACCCACCATGACCTGTGCACATCCTGCGCAAGAATCGCGCTTTCGGGTGCGGATTCCTAACCAGGCATGGGGCCATAGCTCAGCTGGGAGAGCACCTGCTTTGCAAGCAGGGGGTCGTCGGTTCGATCCCGACTGGCTCCACCACTGGTGACGGCGTGAAGACAAGCACACTGAAGATTTGAAGCGAGGCGGCGTTGAGGCCGTTCTTGTGTTCTTTGAAAACTGGCAAACGAGTGACAAGCGTCTTGGTTCGAACCGAACCGAGACACGTGTTGAGGCACGAACAGGTGGTTTGAAACGTGTAGCCCCGAGGCGACTTGGGGTTATATGGTCAAGCGACCAAGCGTATACGGTGGATGCCTTGGCAGTCAGAGGCGATGAAGGACGTGGCAGCCTGCGAAAAGTGTCGGGGAGCTGGCAACAAGCTTTGATCCGGCAATGTCCGAATGGGGAAACCCACCGCGCAAGCGGTATCCGTAACTGAATTCATAGGTTGCGGAAGCGAACCCGGGGAACTGAAATATCTAAGTACCCGGAGGAAAAGAAATCAACCGAGATTCCGTCAGTAGCGACGAGCGAACGCGGACTAGCCCAAAAGTGCACAGTGTTTTAGTCGAAGGGTCTGGAAAGGCCCGCCGCAGACGGTGATAGCCCGGTAGGCGAAAGGGCACCGTGCATGAAATTGAGTAGGGCGGGGCACGAGAAACCCTGTCTGAACATGGGGGGACCATCCTCCAAGGCTAAATACTCCTGACTGACCGATAGCGAACAAGTACCGTGAGGGAAAGGCGAAAAGAACCCCGGAGAGGGGAGTGAAATAGACCCTGAAACCGTATACGTACAAGCAGTGGAAGCCCGCAAGGGTGACTGCGTACCTTTTGTATAATGGGTCAGCGACTTACTGTCAGTGGCAAGCTTAACCGTCTAGGGGAGGCGAAGGGAAACCGAGTCTGAATAGGGCGCATAGTCTCTGGCAGTAGACCCGAAACCGAGTGATCTATCCATGGCCAGGTTGAAGGTGCGGTAACACGCACTGGAGGACCGAACCCACATCTGTTGCAATAGATGGGGATGAGCTGTGGATAGGAGTGAAAGGCTAAACAAACTCGGAGATAGCTGGTTCTCCTCGAAAGCTATTTAGGTAGCGCCTCGGACGAATCTTCCTGGGGGTAGAGCACTGTTATGGCTAGCGGGTCATCGCGACTTAGCAAACCATGGCAAACTCCGAATACCAGGACAGACTATCCGGGAGACACACGGCGGGTGCTAACGTCCGTCGTGAAAAGGGAAACAACCCAGACCCGCAGCTAAGGTCCCCAAGTTCTAGCTAAGTGGAAAACGATGTGGAAAGGCATAGACAGCCAGGAGGTTGGCTTAGAAGCAGCCATCCTTTAAAGAAAGCGTAATAGCTCACTGGTCGAGTCGGTCTGCGCGGAAGATTTAACGGGGCTAAGCTAGACACCGAAGCTCGGGGTGCACAGCAATGTGCGCGGTAGAGGAGCGTTCCGTAAGCCTGTGAAGGTGGATTGTAAAGTCTGCTGGAGGTATCGGAAGTGCGAATGCTGACATGAGTAACGATAATGCGGGTGAAAAGCCCGCACGCCGAAAGCCCAAGGTTTCCTCGCGCAACGTTCATCGGCGCAGGGTGAGTCGGCCCCTAAGGCGAGGCAGAAATGCGTAGTCGATGGGAAGCTGGTTAATATTCCAGCACTGGTCTGTAGTGCGATGTGGGGACGGAGAAGGTTAGGTCTACCGGGCGTTGGTTGTCCCGGGGAAAGGCAGTAGGTGGGATGCTTAGGCAAATCCGGGCATCCATACACCGAGCACCGAGACGAGCCCTTTTGGGCGAAGTGACTGATACCACGCTTCCAGGAAAAGCCACTAAGCTTCAGCTACAGCCAACCGTACCGTAAACCGACACTGGTAGGCAGGGTGAGAATCCCAAGGCGCTTGAGAGAACTCGGGTGAAGGAACTAGGCAAAATGGCACCGTAACTTCGGGAGAAGGTGCGCCCGCCGGTGTGGTCACATGCGTGACTGAGCACCAGCGGGTCGCAGTAACCTGGCCGCTGCGACTGTTTATCAAAAACACAGCACTCTGCAAACACGAAAGTGGACGTATAGGGTGTGACGCCTGCCCGGTGCTGGAAGGTTAATTGATGGGGTCAGCCGCAAGGCGAAGCTCTTGATCGAAGCCCCAGTAAACGGCGGCCGTAACTATAACGGTCCTAAGGTAGCGAAATTCCTTGTCGGGTAAGTTCCGACCTGCACGAATGGCGTAACGACAGCGGCGCTGTCTCCACCCG
Organism: Rhodanobacter geophilus; assembly: GCF_040812275.1. NCBI lineage: Bacteria > Pseudomonadati > Pseudomonadota > Gammaproteobacteria > Lysobacterales > Rhodanobacteraceae > Rhodanobacter > Rhodanobacter geophilus. Next base: position 4,263 of record NZ_JBFOHL010000023.1, read on the forward strand.
AGACTCAGTGAAATTGAAATCGCTGTGAAGATGCAGCGTTCCCGCGGCAAGACGGAAAGACCCCGTGAACCTTTACTATAGCTTTACACTGAACGTTGAGTTCTTCTGTGTAGGATAGGTGGGAGGCTACGAAACCGAGACGCCAGTTTCGGTGGAGCCATCCTTGAAATACCACCCTGAAGTGCTTGACGTTCTAACCTCGGCCCGTAATCCGGGTCAGGGACCGTGTATGGTGGGTAGTTTGACTGGGGCGGTCTCCTCCCAAAGAGTAACGGAGGAGCACGAAGGTACGCTCAGCGCGGTCGGACATCGCGCACTGTGTGCAAAGGCATAAGCGTGCTTGACTGCAAGATCGACGGATCAAGCAGGTACGAAAGTAGGTCTTAGTGATCCGGTGGTTCTGTATGGAAGGGCCATCGCTCAACGGATAAAAGGTACTCCGGGGATAACAGGCTGATACCGCCCAAGAGTTCATATCGACGGCGGTGTTTGGCACCTCGATGTCGGCTCATCACATCCTGGGGCTGTAGCCGGTCCCAAGGGTATGGCTGTTCGCCATTTAAAGTGGTACGCGAGCTGGGTTCAGAACGTCGTGAGACAGTTCGGTCCCTATCTGTCGTGGGCGTTGGAGATTTGAGGGGGGCTGCTCCTAGTACGAGAGGACCGGAGTGGACGTTCCGCTGGTGTTCGGGTTGTCATGCCCATGGCATTGCCCGGTAGCTATGAACGGAAGCGATAACCGCTGAAAGCATCTAAGCGGGAAGCGCGCCCCAAGATGAGATCTCCCGAGAGTTCAACTCTCCTGTAGGCACCATTTAGACTAAGTGGTTGATAGGCGCGGTGTGGAAGTGCAGCAATGCATTGAGCTTACGCGTACTAATGAGCCGTGCGGCTTGACCATATAACCCCAAGTGGCCTTCGCCACGTGCCGGTTCCCGCAGAACCCGGACGCTTGTCACTCGTTTGCCCATGAATTGAAGCCGGCGCGCCTGCGCTGCTTCAACCCCTTCCCTGGCGGCCATAGCGCTGTGGTCCCACCCGATCCCATCCCGAACTCGGAAGTGAAACGCAGCCGCGCCGATGGTAGTGTGCACCTCGCATGCAAGAGTAGGTCACCGCCAGGGGCTTTATCCCTCAAACGCCCTCACCTTCCCCGGTGAGGGCGTTTGCTTTT
>NZ_JBFOHL010000024.1:0-2858 GCF_040812275.1 Rhodanobacter geophilus
GCCGATCGTGGCAGTGACGGCGCGCTCGGGCGAGAAGGACGAGGCGCGTGCGCGCGAGACGGGCATGGACGGCTTCCTGCGCAAGCCGCTCAGCGGCGAGGAGCTGGCGGCGATGCTGGCGCGCGTGCTGCGCGGGGCGGCCGAGCGTGCGGAGGCCGCGGCCGGGTGAACGCGGTCGCCGATCTTCCGGCGGACTGAGGCGGTGACGCCATCCGGCGACAGCGTCGTCACATTCGCTTCGCCTGCCTCGTTTTGGCATGATTCGCCGTCGAGGCAATGCGGATCGCGCGGGATCGCCGCGCGTGTCCGTGGCGCCGCCATGCAGGGGTACAGCGATGGGTCGCAGACCGCGGGTGTCTGCAGGTTTGCTCGGCCTGCTGCTGGTCATCTCGGCCCAGGTGTCGGCGGGGGTTGCAGCCGCGCAGGCGTCCGTCACCACGGCGACCCCGCTGGTCACGCCCCAGTTCCGCCGCTACGGCGTGTCCGACGGCCTGCCCAGTTCCAACGTCTACGCCGTGGTGCAGGATCACAACGGGGCCATCTGGTTCGGCACCAAGGGCGGCATCGCGCGCTATGACGGCGTGCACTTCAGGGTGTTCCGGCATGCCGCGAACGAGCCGGGATCGCTGTACGACAACGGCATCGCCACGCTGCTGGTGGACAAGCGGAACCGCCTGTGGGCGGCGGGGCTCAATGCGGGGCTGAACCGCTACGACGCCGCCACCGGCAAGTTCGAGCACTGGGGGCACGATCCCGCCGATCCTTCCAGCCTGAGCAGCGATCGCGTCTGGTCGCTGGCGCAGACGCCGGACGGCACGCTGTGGGTGGGTACCGGCCGCGGGCTGGACCGGATGCGGCCGGATGGTCACGGCTTCGAGCACGTGAGCTACCAGGCGCCCGGCGGCAAGGCCGAGAGCTTCGGCATGGTGGCGGCGCTCTACGTCGATGCGCACGGGCAGCTGTGGCTTGGCAGTGACCTGGGAGTATTCCGCCGCGACGGGCAGGGCGGGATGCACCGGGTGCTGGCCGCCGATCCGCGACAGTCGATGTCGGCCTGGAGCATCAGCGGCACTGGCGACGAGATACGCATCGCCACCGACCACCTCCTGATGGTGGTGGGGCCGGATGGCCTGGCGCGGCACTTTGGCGGTACCGCCATTCCGGACACCAATGTGATGGCCAGCGTGCGCGACGACAGCGGCCGGTTGTGGATCGGCACGCAGCGCGGTTTGTTCATGCAGTTGCGCCCGGGTGCCCCGGTGATGGCGGTGACCAACCAGCCCGCGCTCGACGGCGACCTCCCCGGTACCTGGGTGTGGCAGATGCTGGTCGACCGCGCCGGCGGCTTGTGGCTGGCCCTGCTCGATGGCGGCGTCGGCTACCTGGCGCCGGGCTGGGACAGCTTCAGCCGCTTCACCCACATTCCCGACGACCCGGCCAGCCTGCGCGATTCGATCGCCACCACCATGGCGCGCGGCAGGGACGGCCGCCATATCTGGGTGGGCGAGCGTGCCGGCCGGGTGGACCGGCTCGATCCCGTCACCGGGCAGGTGGAACACAGCTTCTCCGGTCTCGGCGGCGACGTGGCCGGCATGACCGAGGATGCGCGCGGGCGCCTGTGGGTGGTGCTGCAGGGGGCGATCGACGTGTGCGACGGCGTGCGTCACGGCTGCGTGCGCATCGACCTGGGCAGCAGCGGCATGCGGCATCCATTGGAGGTGGAACCCGGTCCGGACGGCAAGATGTTCGCGCGCACCTTCGGCGAGGGCATCTTCCGCATCGATCCGGACACGCTCGCGGTGACTGCGGTGCCGATGGACCAGCCGAACGAAAAGGTGCGCTGGGGCAGCCAGATGACGCTGCGGGATGGCGTGTTCTGGTATGCCAGCGACGGCGGCATGATGTGGCTGGACCGCGCGCACGACCGCTTCGAGATGGCGCCGGGCGCGCCGCAGGGCCAGAGCGTGGATGCGTTCGCGTTCACTCCGCACGGCATGTGGATGGCCAACGCGAACGGCATGGTGCATTACCGCATCGAGGGCGGCGGGTTGCTGCGCGATCGCACGGTGGACGCGGCGCATGGCTGGCCGTCGATCAACGTGGTGGACCTGCAGGTCGATGACCAGAAGCGCGTCTGGGTGTTCGGCCATGACGGCCTGTGGCGCTACGATCCGGCGAACGGCCGTTTCCGTTCCTTCGGCCTGCAGGACGGCCTTGCCAATGGCGAGTTCTCGCGCGGCTACGCCGTCATGCCCAGCGGCTACCTGTACGCCGCGACCCTGGGCGGCGTGGTGGCCTTCGATCCGGACCGGATCGGCGAGCAGAAGAAGGCGCCGCCGCTGGCGATCACCGGCGTCAGCGTGCGCCGGCATGGCACGCGGCAGGCGCTGCCGTTCGACGCCGGCGTGGTGCAGGTGGGCTGGCGCGATCGGCAGCTGGGCATCCAGGCGCGGGTGTTCTCCTACCTCGACCCCACGGACAACCACTACCGCTTCTTCCTGCACGGCTTCGACCCCGGCTGGGTGGACGTGGGCAACCAGGGCGAGCGCGATCTTTCCGGCCTGGGCAGCGGCAATTACACGCTGGACGTGATGGCGAAGGGCGCCGAAGGCGTGTGGGCGCATCTGCCGCGTCCGTTGCGGATCGAGGTGCAGGCACCGCCGTGGCAACGATGGTGGGCGTGGCTGCTGTACGTGGTGGCGGTGGCGGCGGCGGTGGGCTGGATCATGTGGGCGTGGCGGCGGCGGCTGGCGCAGCGGCACCGCATCGAGCTGATCGAGCAGCGGCGCGCGCTGGCGGAGCAGGCGAGCGCGGCGAAGACGCAGTTCCTGGCCACGCTGAGCCACGAGATCCGCACG
>NZ_JBFOHL010000025.1:0-2244 GCF_040812275.1 Rhodanobacter geophilus
GCGAGCATGTCGGGGCCGCGTTCCAGCGCGATGCCGACGAGGGCGCCGGGGCCGACGCCGTGGGCGATCAGGCCGTGGGCGATGCGGTTGGCGCGTTCGTCGAGTGCGCGGTAGCTCAGCGTCACGCTGCCGAGGCGCAGTGCGATGCGCTCCGGCGTGGCCGCCGCCTGGCGCTCGAATGCGCCGTGCATCGTCGGCACGGGAATCGCCGCGGCGGTGGCGTTCCAGCGCCGCAGCTGCGCCAGCTCGTCTGCCGGCAGCAGCGGCAGTTGCGCGATCGGCTGCCGCGGATCGGCCAGCGCGCCTTCCAGCAGGGTCTCGTAGCCGCGGCGGAAGCGCGCGGCGGTGGACGGTTCGAAGATGTCGGCGTTGAAGCTCAGGCCGCCGAGCAGTTGCTGTTCCTGTTCGATGAACCACAGGCCGAGGTCGTATGCGCTGCCGCGCTGGAACACCGGCAGGTGTTCGTGGCGCAATTCGCCCCACGCCAGTGCGCGGCCGCGCACATCCTGGTAGGAGAACATCGCCTGCGCCAGCGGCGGGCGGCTTTCGTCGCGCGGCAGGCGCAGCGCCTTGACCAGGTGCTCGAACGGCACGTCCGGGCAGGCGAAGGCGTCGAGCACCATGGTGCGCACCGCCCGCAGGATCTCGAGGAAGCCGGCCTGCGGGTCGACCGCCAGGCGCAGCGGCAGCGCGTTGACGAAGAAGCCCATCACCGTTTCCAGCTCCACCGCGTCGCGGCCGCGCACGGGCGTGGCCACGATCAGGTCGCGCTGGCCGCCGAGCCGGTGCAGCAGCGCGTAGTACGCCGCGAGCAGCACCATGAACGGGGTCGCGCCCGCCTGGTGCGCGAGTGCGCGCACGGCGCGCAGGCGCCCGTTCGACAGCGTGATCCATTCGGTGGCGCCCGCGCCAGACATGCGTGCCGGCCGCGCGCGGTCGGCGGGCAGTTCCAGCGGCTCGGGCGGATTGCGCAGGCGGCTCAGCCAATGGTCGAGCTGGCGCGCGAGTTCCTCGCCCTGCATCCACTGCCGCTGCCACGCGGCGAAATCGCCGTACTCGACCGCCAGCGGCGGCAGCGGATCGGGCTGGCCGGCGCAGAACGCGGGATACAGCGCGGCCATCTCCTGGTAAAGCAGGTCGAACGACCAGCCGTCCCAGATGATGTGGTGGGTCATGAAGAAGAACACGTGGTCCTCGTCGGCCAGCCGGAACATCTGGGCGTGGAACAGCGGCGCCGTGGACAGGTCGAAGGGTTCGGCGATCAGCGCGTCGAGCCGGCGCATCAGCCACGCTTCGCGTTCGCTCGCCGGCAAGCCGCCGAGATCTTCCAGCGGAAGTTCCACTTCGAGCGTGGCGTGGATGCGCTGCAGCGGGCCCGCTTCCCCGCTTTCGATGGCGGTGCGCAGCACCGGCTGGCGCTGCACCACCGTGCGGAATGCCTGCCCGAACGCGGCGAGATTCAGCGGCCCGCGCAGGCGGTGCGCCGAAGGCGTGTGGTAGTTCACGCCGCCGGGCTGCAGTTGTTCGAGGTACCACACGCGCTGCTGCATCAGCGACAGCGGTGCGCGCTCGCGGTCGGCCAGGCGCGCCATGTTGCGTGGCGCCGACGGCCCGGACGCGCTGGCCGCGCGTATCGCCGCCGCCAGCCGGGCCACGGTCGGCGCCTCGAACAGGGTGCGCAGCGGCAGCGCCAGGCCCAGCTCGCGGTTGAGCCGCGCGGTGAGTTGCGCGGCGAGCAGGGAGTGTCCGCCGTGCTCGAAGAAGTCGTCGTCCAAGCCCGGCTCCAGGCCGCCCAGCACGGCGGCCATCGCCTGCGCGACCTGGCGCTCCAGCTCGTCGCGCGGCGCGACGCGCGTGCCGGCTGGCACGCCGGCGGCGAGCGGGGCCGGCAGCCGGGCGCGGTCGATCTTGCCGTTGGGCAGCAGCGGCAACGCGGCCAGCACCACGAAGTGCTGCGGCAGCATGTATTCGGGCAGGCGTTCGCGCAGGCGATGGCGCAGGGCGGCCTCGTCCACCGGCGTCTCGCTCGCCAGATAGGCGACCAGGCGCGCGTCGCCCGGCCGGTCCTCGCGCACCATGACCAGCGCCTGCGTCACCGGCGGATGGCCGGCGAGCTGCGCCTCGATCTCGCCGGGTTCGATGCGGAAGCCGCGGAGCTTGATCTGGAAGTCGGCGCGGCCGAGGTGTTCGAGGGAGCCGTCGGGATGCCAGCGGCCGCGGTCGCCGGTGCGGTAGAGGCGGGCG
>NZ_JBFOHL010000026.1:0-1321 GCF_040812275.1 Rhodanobacter geophilus
TGAACCGCCCCGGGTTCGGTGGAGGCTCCCACTCTTGAGAGAATGGAGCCATGAACAAGTCCACGAAGTTTTCCCCTGAGGTCCGCGAGCGAGCGGTGCGTATGGTGCAGGAGCACCGCGGCGAGTATCCCTCGCTGTGGACGGCGGTGGAGTCGATCGCCCCGAAGATCGGCTGTGTGCCGCAGACGCTGCTGACCTGGGTTCAACGGCATGAGATTGACAGCGGCGTGCGCGAGGGCGTGACCACGGCCGAAGCGCGGCGCGTGAAAGAGCTGGAGCGCGAGGTCAAGGAGCTGCGCCGGGCCAACGAAATCCTGAAGCTGGCAAGCGCTTTTTTTGCCCAGGCGGAGCTCGACCGCAAGCTCAAGTCCTGAGGGACTTCGTCGACGCGCATCGAGCCACGTTCGGGGTCGAGCCGATCTGCAAGGTGCTGCAGATCGCCCCGTCGGGCTATCGGCGCCATGCCGCGCAGGTCCGTGAGCCGCGCCGTCGCTGCGTCCGTGCCAAACGCGATGCACTGCTGCTGCCGGAGATCGAGCGCGTCTGGCAGGGCAACCTGCAGGTCTACGGTGCCGACAAAGTCTGGAAGCAGCTGCAGCGCGAAGGGATGGCGGTGGCCCGTTGCACGGTCGAGCGCCTGATGCGGCGACAAGGGCTGCGGGGCGTCATGCGCGGCAAGGTGGTGCGCACGACCGTCAGCGATGGCAAGGCGCCATGCCCGCTGGACCGGGTCAACCGGCAATTCCGGGCCGAGCGGCCGAACCAACTCTGGGTCTCGGACTTCACCTACGTCTCGACCTGGCAGGGCTGGCTCTACGTAGCCTTTGTCATCGACGTCTTCGCTCGACGCATCGTGGGTTGGCGTGTCAGCACCTCGATGAAGACCGACTTCGTGCTCGATGCCCTGGAGCAGGCGCTTTACGCGCGCCAGCCCGAGCGGGACAGCGCCTTGATCCACCACAGCGACCGCGGATCGCAATACGTGTCCATCCGCTACAGCGAACGCCTCGCCGAGGCGGGCATCGAGCCGTCGGTAGGCAGCAAGGGCGACAGTTACGACAACGCGCTCGCCGAGACCATCAACGGCCTCTACAAAGCCGAACTGATCCACCGTCGGGCGCCATGGAAAAGCAGGGAAGCGGTCGAACTGGCCACGCTCGAATGGGTGGCCTGGTTCAACCACCACCGCCTGCTCGGATCGATCGGCTATATCCCACCGGCAGAGGCCGAGGCAAACTACTACCGGCAACTCGCCAGTCAGGCAGCCACCGTGGAGGCCTGACTTAAACCAAACAGCCTCCACGAAAACCGGGGCGGTTCA
>NZ_JBFOHL010000027.1:0-1180 GCF_040812275.1 Rhodanobacter geophilus
GGATGCTCTGATCTATTCCCCGACTGAGGCATCATAGCGATGAGCCCCCGGAAGCACATCCTCGATGAAGCAGCGTTCGTTCGCCTCGTTAAGTTTTGACGCCAAGAAGAAGCCCACCCGCCGAGAGAAATTCCTTGGCGAGATGGACAAGGTGGTGCCGTGGGCCGCGTTGCTGGCGTTGATTGAACCGAACTACCCCACTTCCGGACGTCGCGGTCGCCCACCAATGGCGGCGTCGACGATGCTGCGCATCCACTTCATGCAGCAGTGGTACGCCTTGAGCGACCCGGCGATGGAAGATGCGTTGTACGAGATCGAGTCGATGCGCCGCTTCGCGGGACTGGAGTTGAACGATGACGCCATTCCAGACGAGTCGACGATCCTGAAGTTCCGTCGCTTCCTGGAGCAGCACGGTCTGGCGGTGAAGATCCTCGAAGCGGTCAACGCGCACCTGAGCGGCAAGGGTCTGTTGCTGCGCCAGGGCACGATCGTCGATGCCACGATCATCCAGGCGCCGTCCTCGACCAAGAATGCCGACAAGCAGCGCGATCCGGATATGCGCCAGACGAAGAAGGGCCAGCAGTGGTACTTCGGCATGAAGGCACACATTGGCGTGGATGTGGAATCAGGCTTGGTGCATACGGTGACCACGACACCGGCGAACGTGGGCGATGTGACGGAAGTAGACAAGCTGCTGCATGGTCAGGAGCAAACGGTATACGCCGATGCGGGCTATCAAGGTGCCGAGAAGCGAGCACCCAAGCGAGGTCGCGCGTGGTACATCGCGGCCAAGCGCGGCAGCATCAAAGCGATGCCCGAGGGTGAACTGAAGGATGCCGTGAAGCACACAGAGCACATGAAGGCGGCCGTCCGTTCCAAAGTGGAACACCCGTTCCGCGTGGTGAAGCGGCAGTTCGGTTACCAGAAGGTGCGCTTCAAGGGGCTGCTCAAGAACACCGCGCAGATACTGACGCTGTTTGCGCTATCGAATCTGTGGATGGCACGACGAACGTTGCTGGCTTCTACGGGGGAGGTGCGTCTGTGAGTCGGAAAATCCGCCCAACGGGTCGCGCACTCACCGCTCAACGGCCTCGTTTTACGAGTGATCCAACTATTTTTCCGTCCGAACGTGGATTCAAGAGCGAACGTATGGACGTCCGTTTCATGTTGAATAGATCAG